>NZ_FNVC01000037.1:0-24173 GCF_900108215.1 Billgrantia desiderata
CGTGAAGCGTCCACTGGAAGCGCTGGATGGTTGGATACGTCGCCGACTGCGCTGCGTGATCTGGCGGCAGTGGAAGCGCCCGCGGACCCGGCGTCGTAAGCTCTTGGCGCTGGGGCTGGACGACTATCGGGCGTGGAAGTCAGCGGGAAATGGGCGAGGCGCCTGGTGGAACGCCGGGGCCTCGCACATGAATCAGGCCCTGCCAAGGAAGTGGTTTGATGGACTGGGCCTGATCTCGGTACTCGATACGGTAAGAGGGCTTAGCCGTTCTTCATGAACCGCCGTATACCGAACGGTACGTACGGTGGTGTGGGAGGGCGCCGGGGGTGACCCCGGCCCCTACCCGATCCCGTCGTTTGTCGGGAGGGATCGATAAGGTATCGGTTATGGTTGCCTTGGGAGCTATAAGTTGCAGCAAATGGTAAGCAACGTTCGCGAAAGCGCGCATAAAAAACGCGAACGGGCGTTTCATTGAGATGTGGAAGGTTTTTCTATATGGTAGGTGGCCCTTCCCCAAGATGGATACCGGACTTTCAGCATGACAGACGCCAAGAAGCAGGCAGCGCTGGACTATCACGCCAAGCCGATTCCCGGAAAGCTCTCCGTGGAGCTGACCAAGCCTACCGCTACCGCTCGTGATCTTTCCCTTGCCTACAGTCCAGGTGTCGCCGAGCCGGTACGGGAGATTGCGCGTGACCCGGAGAATGCCTACCGCTACACCGGCAAGGGCAATCTGGTCGCGGTGATCTCCGACGGCAGCGCCATCCTCGGTCTGGGCAATCTCGGGCCGCTGGCCAGCAAGCCGGTGATGGAAGGCAAGGGGGTGCTGTTCAAGTGCTTCGCCGGCATCAACTCGGTGGACATCGAGGTCAATGCCGAGAGCCCGCAGGCGTTCATCGATACGGTGGCGCGCATTGCCGATACCTGGGGCGGCATCAATCTCGAAGACATCAAGGCGCCGGAGTGCTTCGAGATCGAACAGGCTCTCGTCGAGCAGTGCAGCATCCCCGTGTTCCATGACGATCAGCACGGCACTGCCATCGTCACCGCGGCCGGCATGCTCAACGCGCTGGAGATCGCCGGCAAGCGGCTGGAGGACGCCAAGATCGTCTGTCTGGGGGCCGGGGCGGCGGCCATTGCCTGCATGAAGCTGCTGCTGGCCTGCGGGGCGCGCGCCGAGAATCTGGTGATGCTGGACCGGCGCGGGGTGATTCATTCCGGTCGCGAGGGGCTCAACCCCTACAAGGCGATGTTCGCGGTGGAGACCGACAAGCGCACCCTGGACGATGCCATCGACGGTGCCGACGTCTTCATCGGTCTGTCCGGGCCGAACCTGATGACTGCCGAGCACATCCGCAAGATGGCGCCGAACCCCATCGTCTTCGCCTGCACCAACCCCGACCCGGAGATTCACCCCGACGTGGCACGCGAGGCACGCCCCGACGTGATCATGGCCACCGGTCGCTCCGACTATCCCAATCAGGTCAACAACGTGCTGGGCTTCCCCTTCATCTTCCGCGGGGCGTTGGACGTGCGCGCCACGCGCATCAACGAGGAGATGAAAGTGGCCGCGGTAC
Source organism: Billgrantia desiderata (assembly GCF_900108215.1). Taxonomy (NCBI): domain Bacteria; kingdom Pseudomonadati; phylum Pseudomonadota; class Gammaproteobacteria; order Oceanospirillales; family Halomonadaceae; genus Billgrantia; species Billgrantia desiderata. The sequence goes on from NZ_FNVC01000037.1 coordinate 1,578, forward strand.
ATGCGCTCAAGGATCTGGCGCGTGAGCCGGTGCCCCAGGAGGTGCTGGACGCCTACGAGCGCGAGCACATGGAGTTCGGCCCCGAATACATCATTCCCACGCCGGTCGACGTGCGCCTGCTGGAGCGTATCCCGGCGGCGGTGGCTCAGGCCGCGGTGGACTCCGGCGTGGCACGGCGTCCTTATCCCGCTCACTACCCGCTGAAGACGGTGGACGACGTCTACGGCGGTTGATCGACCGCGTCCGAGGCTTCGCCACCAACGCACTGCGCCGGCCCTTGGGCCGGCGCAGTGCGTTTCGTGGGTACGGTCAGGGGCGATGGTGTCTGGCGATTACCAGGTGTAGAGCAGCGTCACGCTGGTGGTATGGTCGGTGTTGGCATCGGCCGTTTCCGGCGGGCTCGAGTTGTGCCTCACCTCATGGGAGAGGCGCATCGACAGACGGGAGTTGAGCCTGGCGGTCAGCGAGGAGACCGAGCGCGACGTGGTGTTCTCGTTGGCGGCTTCCACCGACATTTCCTGGCGTACATAGGAGTGAGGGGAGAGCGTCCACAGGTAATCGAGAGCGGCGTAGGCCAGCCCCAGGTTGTCGTTCTCCTCGTCCCGGATGCGGTCGTGGCGATAGCCCGGCCCCGCCTCCAGCGAAAGGCGATGGCGCTGGGTATCGATGACGTCCCGCCCGTAGCCGCCGATGGCAGTGAGCTGGTGGTCGTAGCCGCTGAAGCGGTCACGCTCCCAGCGGCCAAAGCCGAACAAATAGTGGGGGCCGTTGAAGTCGTAGCGCTCGCGCAGCGAGAGCAGGTACTGCTCGGCGCTGGTGGTGCCGTCTCGGGTCACGTTGCGCACTTCGCCACGCAGGGTGTGGCTCAGACGTCCCGTCAACCAGGTGAGCCGGCTCTTGCCGATCAGGGTCTGGCTGTCGGTATTGCCGGCGAGGTGGGTGTAGCCGAGCTCGGCTTCGCCGCCGAAGGCAGGGGCGCCGTCCTCGGGTGGTGGCGGTGCATAGAACACGCTGGCGGCAAGGGCGAGGCCAGGAAAAAGCAGCAGCAGAAGCAAAAGCAAAAGCGCGGGTCCGGCTGCACTCCATGGCCTGAGTGGCCTGAATCGTGGCATGGCAACGAACCTGTCCTGTTGTCCAAGGTCAAGCCGCCTCGAGGGGCGGCGTTTCGTCAGTCGACAAGACGATGGCGGCATCCTTGCCGCCAGGAACGGCGAGTCTTTAGAAGATCGCTTCGTAGCTACCGGTGCCCTGCGAGCCGCTGCGCTGTTCGATCTCCTGTTCGACGCGGCGAGGCTCCATGTCGGGCAGATAGTCCGGGTGGAAGATCTCGGTGATCCCGCCGGGCTGGCCGTCGGCCAGACGGCGGCCGGTCTGGGCATCGACGCGAGCGGTGATGAGGCCGGCAGGCGGCTCGGGTCTGGCTTCCGGACGACCGTTCAGGGCGTTGCCCATGAAGTCGATCCAGATCGGCAGGGCGGCATTGCCGCCGTACTCGGCGATGGACTCGTTGTTGTCCTTGCCGATCCAGACCGTGACCACCAGATCGTCGTTGTAGCCGGCGAACCAGCCGTCGCGCTGATTGTTGGTGGTGCCGGTCTTGCCTACCACGTCGTTGCGATTGAGCGACAGCGCGGCGCGCCCGGTGCCGCTCTCGATCACGTCGCGCAGCATGTCGCGCAGAATGTAGACGGCGGTGGGGTCGGCGACCCGCGGGGCGACGTCATAGGTTCTGCCATCGATGACGACCTCTGTCTGTCCCGCGTCGCAGCTGCGGCAGGCGATGGCCGGGCGGGCTTCGTCGAGCACGTTGTCGTCGCTGCCGCGGGTAACGCGCTCGATGAACCATGGCGATACCCGATGGCCGCCGTTGGCCAGCACGGCATAGGCGTTGGTCATCTCCAGTGGCGTCAGGTCGGCGCTGCCCAGCGCCAGCGACAGGCCGTGGGGCAGGCGGCTGCGGCTGAAGCCGAATCCTTCCAGGTACTCGATGGTGCTGTCCAGCCCCAGGGTCTGCAGGATGCGGATGGTCACCAGGTTGCGTGAGCGGGCCAGCGCTTCGCGCAGCCGGGTCGGGCCGAGGAAGTCGCCGCTGGAGTTGACCGGCCGCCACAGGCTGCTGCCGTCGTGCATGACCACGGGGGCATCGTTGACCACGGTGGAGGCGGTCATCAGGCCGGTGTCCAGCGCGGCAAGAAAGACGAACGGCTTGAAGATCGAGCCGGACTGGCGCTGGGCCTGTACCGCGCGGTTGAACTTGCTGGCGTTGAAGCTGAAGCCGCCCTGAAGGGCGAGAATGGCGCCGGTGTCGGGCTCCATGACAACGATCGAGCCTTCCGCGTCGGGGCGCTGGGAGAGTCGCCAGCTGCCGTTGTCGCGCTGCAGGATGCGCACCAGATCGCCGCGTGAGGCGATCTCGCTGGCCGAGCTGGGCTCCGGCCCGCGGGCCCTGGGGCTGCGGTAGGCGCGGGCCCATGACAGGCCGTCCCAGTTCAGCGTGACGAGCTCTCCGCCGCGGGTCAGTACACGCATCTCGCGCCCTTCGCTGGCCACCACGATAGCCGGCTGCAACGGGCCGAAGCCGGGGGTGCGCTCGAGCACTCGCAGCCAGTTGCTGACGTCGCCTTCGATGCCCTCCACGCGGGTCTGGCTGCGTTCGGCGGCCTGCCGGGCGGTCTGCATGATCTCCGGCGACTCGGCCAGCTCTTCCTCCAGACCGCGGCGTTCGGTGCGGGCCTGAGCCTCGGCGAGGCTCGAGGGGATTTCACGCTCCTCCGGGCCGCGCCAGCCGTGGCGCGTGTCGTAGTCGATCAGGCCGCGGGCCAGAGCCTGGCGGGCGTAGGGCTGCAGCTGGCTGTCCAGCGTCGTGTGGATGCGATAGCCGCCGGTATAGGCTTCCTCGCCGAAGCGCTCCACGGCGTACTGACGTGCCATCTCTGCCACGTAATCGGCGTCGACCTCGATCTGGGCCACGTGACGGCGGGCCGTGACCGGCTCCTGCACGGCGGCTTCGTAGGTCGCCTGGTCGATGTTGCCGAGCTGACGCATGCGGTAGAGGATCCAGTTGCGGCGGATCAGCGAGCGCTCGGGGTTGGCCAGCGGGTTGAACGACGACGGTGCCTTGGGCAGGCCGGCGATCATCGCCTTCTCTGCCAGGGTCAGCTCTTCCAGCGGCTTGTTGTAGTAGACCTCCGCGGCGGCAGCGATGCCGTAGGCGCGGTTGCCCAGGAAGATCTTGTTGACGTAGAGCTCGAGGATCTCTTCTTTGGTGAGGATGCGCTCCATCTGCAGCGCCAGCAGGATCTCGCGGATCTTGCGGGTGAAGGTGCGGTCGAGCGTGAGCAGGTAGTTGCGCGCCACCTGCATGGTGATGGTGGAGCCGCCCGACTGGATGTCGCCTCCGCTGGAGACCAGCTCCACGGCGGCGCGGGCCAGGCCACGGGGGTCGACGCCGCGATGCTCGAAGAAGGCGGCGTCCTCGGCGGCCAGCAGCGCCTGGATGAAGTCCTCGGGAATCTCGTCGAAGGAGACCGCCATGCGGCGCTCCTCGCCGAACTCGCCGATCAGCTTGCCGTCACGGGTGAAGACGCGCAGCGGCGTGTGCAGCTCGAAGTCCTGCAGCTGGCGCACGTCGGGCAGGCCCGGTGCGAAGTAGAGGGCCGCCCCGGCCACGCTGAGCAGAGCCGCGGCGGTCAGCGATACCAATAGCCAGAAGGCCGAGAAAACCAAAGTCTTGATCCACTTCATGAAAAGGCGTTGTCCGTGGTGAGAGCGTGAAGAAATGGCGATGAAAGGAAGCCTTCACTGGCCTGCCCATTATAAGGAATCCGGGCCTTCTACCACCAGCGTTGAGGGAATGTCCGTCCAACTTTGTGTGGGCTGGCAAATTATCATGTAACCTCGGTCGTGGAGAGCGAGTATGATTTCTGTCAGCCTTGTGGTTCCTGATACATCAAGGCGCATAAGTATAATGTAGGACAGGCGCTCATCGCAGCGTATACGCAAGGGCAACGATTGATGCGACTCAGACCCTCCGGTAAAGGGTTGATCGGTGTCGACATTACTTCGGCAACGGTCAAGCTGATCGAACTCAGGCGGATGGGTTCCCGCTACCAGATCGAAAGCTATGCCGTCAGGCCGCTGCGTGAAGGTGCCGTGGTCGAACGGCGCATTCGCGACATGGGCGAAGTGGCCGACGCACTGCGGCGAGCCGTGGAGAGCGCCCGGCCAACGTCACGCCTGGCCGTGGCAGCCGTTCCGGCCAGTGCCGCCATCACCAAGACCCTCACGCTTCCCGCCTCGCTCAACGACGACGAGATCGAGGCGCGCATTCAACTCGAATCTGACAAACACATTCCGTTTCCGTTCAGTGAGGTGGCCTTCGATTTTCAGCGCCTGGGGCTCAATGCCCGCTACGGCGACCAGCAGGACGTCCTGCTGGTCGCCTGCCGCCAGCAGGACGTCAGCCAGCTCACCGATGCGCTGAACCAGGCCGGCCTGATCCCGGCGGCGGTAGACGTGGAAACCTTTGCCATGGAGCGCGCCTTCGGCGAGCTGCGCCAGCAGCTGCCGCCCGCGGCGGGCGAAGACGACTGCGTGGCGCTGGTCGATATCGGTGCCACCATGAACGCATTCCACGTGCTGCGCGGCGGCCGCATCGTCTACAGTCGCGACACCGTGTTCGGCGGACGTCAGCTCACCGAGGAGATTCGCGCGCGCTACGGTCTGACCCTGGAGGAGGCTGGGCTGGCCAAGAAGCGCGGCGGCCTGCCCGAGGATTACCGCGCCAGCGTTCTGATCCCTTTCATCGAGACCGTCGTTCAGCAGGTCGGCCGCTCGCTGCAGCTCTATTACACCGCGGGACGCAAGCATGAAGTGAAGCGCATGGTCCTTGCCGGTGGTTCCAGCGTGATTCCGGGGCTGGCCGAACGGCTCGCCCAGGAGAGCGCCATGCAGGTGGTGATCGCCAATCCCTTCCTGCGCATGCGCATCAATTCGCGTATCGACGTGCAGACCCTGGCCAGCGATGCGCCGGCCATGGTGACCGCTTGCGGCCTGGCGATGAGGTCGGTCTCATGAGCATCGAAATCAATCTCCTGCCCTGGCGGGAGCAGCAGCGCGCGCGTCGCAGCCGGCGCTTCTATCTGGCCCTGGCGGCGATGGCGGTGCTCGGCGGAGCCGGTGGGCTGGGCATGGCCCACTTCTACGACATGGCAGTGAGCGCCCAGCAGCAGCGCAACGCCCATGTGCAGGCCCGGATGCAGCAGCTCGACGGCGACATACGCTCGATTCGCGAATACGAAGCCATACGCGAGCGCATGATCGGTCAGGTTCAGGTCTTCAGCGACCTGCAGCAGGGGCGCTCCCAGACCGTGCGTGTGTTTCGCGACCTGACCCTGAGCCTGGTCGACGGCGTTCACTACACCCAACTGAGCCGGCAGGGCGATCAACTGCGGCTGTCGGGCCGGGCCGAGAGCAATCACCGGGTCTCCGAGCAGATGCGGTCCCTGGCGGCTGCGCCCTCGTTCTCCGAGCCGGTGCTGTCGGAGGTCGAAGCCGATGGCGGCGGTGAGCGTCGTCGCTTCAGTCTCGGTGTGGTGCAGCTCACGGAAGGCGCTCAGGGGGCGGAAAACGCTGAAGCGGGAGACGAGTCATGAGCCTGCAGGCAGAGTTTCGTCGTCTCCGCGAGCTCGACTGGCGTGAACTGGACCTCAAGGAGTCCGGCACCTGGCCGCTGCTGCTGCAGTGGCTGTGCTGCCTGCTGGTGCTCGGCCTGACTTTCGCCGCGACACACTGGTACCTGGCGGGTCCCAAGGCCGATGAGCTGCAGCGTGCCGAGGCCGAGGAGGCACGCCTGCTGGCGGATTACCGCAACCGTGCCGCCCAGGCGGCCCAGCTGCCGGAGATGCTCGAGCAGATGGCCCTGCTCGAAACGCGCATGGGCGAGCTGATGGCCATGCTGCCTTCCGGCGCCGAGATTCCCTCGCTGATCGACAGCATCAGCGAAAGCGCCCTCGACCACCACCTGTCGATCGATTTCATTCGGCTGCGCAGCACCGTGGAGCGTGACTTCTATATCGAGCGGCCCTTCGATATCCAGGTGGAGGGCGAATATCACCACATTGCCGGCTTCCTGGCCGGCGTTGCGGCATTGCCGCGTATCGTCACGCTGCACGACTTCGTGTTGGCGCCGGTGGAGGGCAGCGATCGTCTGCGCCTCTCCATGCTGGCGCGCACCTACAGCTATCGGCCGCAGGGCGGGGAGGGTGCGCGATGAAAGTGCGCTGGCTGCTGGCCTTGGCAACCCTGCTGCTGGCCGGCTGCGCCGATCCGCAGCTGGGCGAGCTGGACCGCCGGCTGACCGACATTCGCAACGATCCCGGTATGCCGCGCCCGCTGGAGATGCCGGAGGTGCCCGACTATGCAGCGGTACCCTACCAGGCCAGCGATCGTCGCAGCCCGTTCCGGCCGCAGCTGCCGGAGCCGGAGGCAGCGCCGCGGGGCAGCAGCGACCTGGCGCCCGATCCCGAACGCGCCCGGGAGCCGCTCGAGGCATACGACCTGGAAGCGCTCAGGCTGGTGGGCATCTTGACCATGGGCGGCCAGACGAATGCCCTGGTGAGGGCGCCGGGAGGCGAGGTGCATCGCCTGCGCACCGGCAATCACCTGGGGCGCAATCACGGCCGGGTGGTCGGCATCACCGACTCGTCGGTGCAGCTGGTGGAGCTGGTGCCTACCGGCGGCGGCGGGTGGATGGAGCGAACGGCTCGCCTGGCGCTCGAAGAGCGTCGCTAGAGCACGGCGGCAGTCGTGGCAGCAGGATAGTGGTAACGGGCAGAGGGGAAGGGGAACGATGAGACATCTGATTGGCACATTGGCGGTACTCTGCCTGGCATTGACGGCGACACCGGTCGTGGCGGCATCCACGTTGACCGACCTCGACTTTCGTCAGGGCGAGCGCGGCGAGCTGCTGATCGATCTGAGCTTTCGTGGCGGGGTGCCCGAAGTGCGCGGCTACCGGTTGGACGAGCCCGCACGTCTGACCATCGATCTCGTCGATACGGCCAACGCTCTGGAGCGTCGCCGTCTCGACCTGGGCATTGGTGGCGTCGAGCAGGTCACGGCGCTCGAAGCCGGCTCGCGTACGCGGCTGGTCTTTCACATGGACCGCCCGCTACCCTACGACACCGTGCAGCAGGGCGACCAACTGCGGCTGACCATCGGCGGTCCGGCGACTGCGCCGTCCACGGCCGCGGCGCGCCCCGAGCCGGCGGCGCCTCAGACCTCGGCGCCGGCATCGGCTGCCCCCAGCGGCATGCCGAGTATCGCCGACATCGACTTTCGCCGCGGCGAGGGCGGCGCGGGGCGGTTGATCGTCACCTTCGATCGGGGCGGGGTCGATGCCAGGGTGCGCGAATCGGGCCGCAACCGCATCGTCGCCGAGCTAAGCGGCGTCGACCTGCCGGAGGCGCACAACCAGGTGCTCGACGTCAGCGACTTCGGCACGCCGCTGCGGCGCATCACGCCGCGAGTCGGGCGCGACGGCGTGACCCTCGAGATAGAGGGCAGCGGCGAGTTCGCCATGCTCTCCACCCAGAGCGGGCGTCAGCTAACCATCGAGGCGCAGCCCGTCACCCAGCAGGAGCGCGAGCAGCGGATACGCCAGCAGTTCCCCTATACCGGCGAGCGCATCACGCTCAACTTCCAGGACATCGAGGTGCGCTCGGTGCTGGCGATCATCGCCGATTTCACCGGACTCAACCTGGTGGCCAGCGACAGCGTGACCGGCCAGGTCACCCTCAACCTGCAGGACGTGCCCTGGGATCAGGCGCTCGACCTGGTGCTCAAGAGCCACGGCCTGGCCAGTCGCCAGGAGGGCAACGTGATCATGGTGGCTCCGGCCAGCGAGCTGGCCAACATCGAGCGTCAGGAGCTCGAGGCGCGGGCCCAGGTCGAGACCCTGGCGCCGTTGGTCTCGGAGTACGTTCAGGTGCGCTATGCCCGCGCCGAGGATCTGGCGCAGCTGCTGCGCGGCGGCGACGGCTTCGGCCTGCTCACCGAGCGCGGCCGCGTGGCGGTGGATCAGCGCACCAACACCCTGCTGATCCAGGACACCGCCGACCAGATCCAGGAGATCCTGCGCACCCTGGATCAGCTCGACGTGGCGGTGCGTCAGGTGCAGATCGAGGCGCGTATCGTCATCGCCCGCGATGGTGTGACCCAGGAGCTCGGGGTCAACTGGGGAGCGTCGTCGCGCGGCAGCAGCCGCCTCAACCTGGGGGGCGCCTCCAGCGGCGTTCCCACTGCCGTGACGGGCGACGGTTTCACCGGGCAGCGCGACTCGCGCGGCCAGTTCACCGGCGAGTTCGATACCCCGTCCGGCAGCCGCTTCCAGCGCGGCGGCCTGGCCGTCGATCTGGGCAGCGCCAACCCCATGACCAGCTTCGGTTTCGGCTACCTTTCCGGCGACATTCTGCTCGACCTCGAGCTGCGCGCGCTGGAGAGCGAGAACAAGAGTCAGACCATCTCGCAGCCGCGGGTGATCACCGCCAACCAGCGCACTGCCATCATCCAGCAGGGCGAGGAGCGGGCCTTCCAGACCATCAGCGACCGGGGTACCGAGACCGACTTCAAGGAGGCGCTGCTGTCGCTCGAGGTGACGCCGCAGATCACCCCGGACAATCGCATCATCATGGATCTGGTGATCACCAACGACAGCTTCCGTGAGGCCCTGCCGGGTCAGGCGCCGCCCATCGATACCAATCGCATCGAGACCCAGGTACTGGTCGACAACGGCGAGACGGTGGTGCTCGGCGGCATTCTCACCACCGAACAGCTGAGCCGCCTGGCCAAGACGCCCTTCTTCGGCGACCTGCCTGTGCTGGGCAGGCTTTTCCGGTACAATGAGTCGAGCAATCAGAAGGTGGAGCTGCTGGTCTTCATCACTCCACGCATACTCGAGGACGGCCTGGCGATTCGCTGATGCAGGACTTGCCCAATCTGATATTGATCGGCCCCATGGGGGCGGGAAAGAGCACCATCGGCCGCCTTCTGGCGGCCGAACTTTCGCGTCAGTTCCTCGACAGCGACCATGAGATCCAGGCCCGCTGCGGGGCCGATATCCCCTGGATCTTCGACGTCGAGGGCGAGGCGGGCTTTCGCCAGCGCGAAGTGCAGATGATCGAAGAGCTGACCGAGCTCGAAGGGGTGGTCATTGCCACCGGCGGCGGGGCGGTGCTGCGCGAGGAGAACCGTCGGCGGCTGCGCGAGCGAGGCACCGTGATCTATCTGTTCACCACCGTCGAGCAGCAGCTCAAGCGCGTGGCCAAGGATCGCAACCGTCCCTTGTTGCAGCGCCCCGACCGCGAGCAGGTGCTGCGCGCGATGTTCGATCTGCGCGACCCGCTCTATCGCGCCACGGCCGATATCGTGGTGCGCACCGACCGGCGCAGCCCCCGTGCGGTGGTCAACGAGATCGTGCGCCGCGTGCAGCGGCTGGTCGACCCTCTACAAGCCAAGGCCTGAACCATGACCGAGAGCGAAACCTCCATCGTCCCGCGCACGCTTCAGGTGGCGCTGGGCGAGCGCAGCTATCCCATCCACATCGGTGCCGGCCTGCTCGGCGATCCGGCCTGGCTGACGCCCTACCTGGCCGGGCGCCAGGTCATGATCGTCACCAACGAAGCGGTTGCCCCCCATTACCTGGCGCGCCTCAAGGCGGGGCTGCCGAGTGACGCCATGGTGCGCGAACTGGTGCTGCCCGACGGCGAGGCGACCAAGACCCTGGCCAGCGTCGGCCTTGTCTGGGATGCGCTGCTGGAGGCCGGCTTCAACCGACGCTGCACCCTGATCGCCCTGGGTGGCGGGGTGATCGGCGACATGGTCGGCTTCGCCGCCGCCTGCTATCAGCGCGGCGTGGCGTTCATCCAGGTGCCCACCACGCTGCTCTCCCAGGTGGACTCTTCGGTAGGCGGCAAGACCGGTGTCAATCATCCGCTGGGCAAGAACATGATCGGTGCCTTCTGGCAGCCGCGGGCGGTGCTGATCGACACCGATACCCTGCGCACGCTGCCGGCCAAGGAGCTCTCGGCGGGGCTGGCCGAGGTGATCAAGTACGGTCTGATCCGCGATGCCGAGTTCCTCGCCTGGTTGGAAGACGAAATGACCGCGCTGAGGGCCTTGCAGCCGGAAGCACTGGCCTGGGCCATCGAGCGCAGCTGTCGGCTCAAGGCCGAGATCGTGGCCGAGGACGAAACCGAGCAGGGCGTACGCGCGCTGCTCAACCTCGGGCATACCTTCGGTCATGCCATCGAGGCGCACCAGGGCTACGGCCAGTGGCTGCACGGCGAGGCCGTGGGGGTCGGCATGCTGATGGCGGCCGAGCTCTCGCATCGGCTCGGCTGGCTGAATGCCGGCGACGTCGAGCGCACCGCCAGCATCATCGCCGCCGCCGGCCTGCCGCTGGAGGCGCCCGCCGACATGGGCGTGGAAGACTTCCTCACCCGCATGCGTCTGGACAAGAAGAATGTCGACGAGCGCCTGCGCCTGATCCTGCTCGAGGCGCTGGGCCGGGCGGTGATCCACGACCAGACCCCTCGGGAGCTGCTCGAGGAGCTGCTGACAGCGTTTCCGCGAAGCTGACGTTTAGCCCATTTTTCCTCTCTTGAGCGCAAGCAGGCCGCACGAAGCGATTCGTGCGGCCTGCTTGCCGTTTGTCGGCTGCTGTTCTGAACTGTTCTGAGCGACCCGTGTTGCATCTCAGGCATCAAATCCGTATGCCTCATGCCGTATCGGCATGGGGAAAATGGGTGTTTTTAGACTAAAGTCGCATACTCGGTTTCGATCGTTTGAAATCCGTTTATGGGTTTCGCAAGTCTTTGAACTGGTGGTTTTTTTTGCTTTGATTCATTCAGCAAGTTGCGGATTTGACGAGAGTTTTGGAGGCGGTGTGGCGGGCGGGAGATTGCGCGGCGGGGCAGTAAGTGTCTATGCTGGGCGTCCTTTTCTCGCGACGGCAGCAGGCTGCTCTTGGCAGTCATAACAAGAAGAAAACAGATCAAAATACATAACTGCTGTTGTTTGGTCAATAGTCATTTTCTGAGGCACGCCCATGAACCGAGGCCTTCATCAACCAGGCGAGTTCCGTGACAACTGCGGGTTCGGCCTGATCGCACATATGGAAGGGCAGGCCAGCCACGATCTGCTGCGTACCGCCATCGAGTCTCTCACCTGCATGACCCATCGCGGCGGTATTGCCGCCGATGGCAAGACCGGTGACGGCTGCGGTCTGCTGCTGAAAATGCCCGAGGCCTTCATGCGCGAGGCCGCCGCCGAGGCGCTCGACGTCGAGCTGGGTGAACTGTTCGCCGTGGGCGCGGTGTTTCTGCCCGACGACGACGCCAAGGAGGCTCGCGCCCGCGGCATCCTGGAAGGTGAGCTGCGTGCCTGCGGCCTGGTGATCCGCGGCTGGCGCAACGTGCCGGTGGATCCCACCTACTGCGGGCCCATCGCCCGCGCCTGCCTGCCGCGCATTCGCCATCTGTTCGTTGAGCCGGGCAAGCTCAGCGACCCCGAGCGCTTCGACGTCGATCTGTTCATGGCCCGCCGCCGGGCCGAGCAGATGCTGCGCGACGAGCAGGACTTCTACGTCAGCTCGCTGTCGTCCCAGGTGATCTCCTATAAGGGCCTGATGATGCCGGTGGATCTTCCCACCTTCTATCAGGACCTGGGCGACGAGCGGCTGCAGACCTCGATCTGCGTGTTCCACCAGCGCTTCTCCACCAATACCGAGCCGCGCTGGCCGCTGGCGCAGCCGTTCCGCTTCCTCGCCCACAACGGCGAGATCAACACCATCGAAGCCAACCGCGGCTGGGCCAACTCGCGCAAGGAGAACTTCGTCAACGAGCGGCTGCCCGACATCGCCGAGCTCGACGAGATCGTCAATACCACGGGCTCCGACTCCTCGAGCATGGACAACATGCTCGAAGTGCTGCTGATGGGCGGCATGGAGCTGCACCGGGCGGTGCGCATGATGGTGCCGCCGGCCTGGCAGAACGTCGAGACCATGGGGGCGGAGCTGCGCGCCTTCTACGAATACAACTCCATGCACATGGAGCCGTGGGACGGCCCTGCCGGTCTGGTCATGACCGACGGCCGCCAGGCGGTCTGCATGCTCGACCGCAACGGCCTGCGTCCGGCGCGCTGGGTGATCACCAAGAACGGCTACATCACCCTGGCCTCGGAGATCGGCACCTACGATTACAAGCCACAGGATGTTGTGGCCAAGGGCCGTGTCGGCCCGGGCCAGATCCTCGCCGTGGACACCCACACCGGCGAAGTGCTGCACACCGAGGACATCGACGAGCGGCTGAAGTCCGCCTATCCCTACAAGCGCTGGCTGAAGGAGGAGGCGCACTATCTGGAATCGGCGCTGACCGAGCTGGCCAGCTTCCAGAACATGGACTCCGACGCGGTCAACACCTGGCAGAAGATGTTCCAGGTCAGCTTCGAGGAGCGTGACCAGGTGCTGCGGCCACTGGCCGAGAGCGGTCAGGAGGCGGTGGGCTCCATGGGCGACGACACGCCCATGGCGGTGCTGTCGCGTCGCAGCCGGCTGCTCACCGACTACTTCCGTCAGAAGTTCGCCCAGGTCACCAATCCGCCCATCGATCCGCTGCGCGAAGCGATCGTGATGTCGCTGGAGACCTGCATCGGCGCCGAGCTCAACGTGTTCAAGGCCACCCCCGAGCACGCCCACCGCATCATCATGACCACGCCGGTGCTGTCGCCGCGCAAGTTCACCGCGCTGCTCGAGCAGGACGACCCGGCCTTCTCTCATCACCGCCTCTGCCTGGGCTACGACCCGGAGCAGGTGGGGCTCAAGGCGGCCATCATCGAGCTGTGCCGCCAGGCCGAAGCCGCGGTGCACGAGGGCAAGGTGATCCTGGTGCTGTCGGATGCCAACCTGGAGAAGGGGCAGCTGCCGATCCACGCCGCGCTGGCGGTGGGGGCGGTGCACCACCATCTGGGCAAGCTGGCCCTGCGCCCGCGCGCCAACATCGTGGTCGAGACCGGCTATGCCCGCGACGCTCACCAGATGGCGGTGCTGTTCGGTGTCGGCGCCACCGCGGTGTTCCCGTGGCTGGCCTACCAAGTGATGGCCGACATGCACCGCACCGGCGAGCTCAGCGGCAACCCGGCCGATGCCCGCGAGAACTACCGCAAGGGCATGCAGAAGGGGCTCTACAAGATCCTCTCCAAGATGGGGATCTCGACGCTGGCCTCCTACCGCGGCTCGCAGCTGTTCGAGGCGGTGGGACTCTCCTCCGAGGTGATCGAGCTGTGCTTCACCGGCATGGCCTCGCGCATCGAGGGCACCGGCTTCAGCGAGCTGCAGCTGCAGCAGGAGCTGCTGGCCCGTGACGCCTGGACGCCGCGAAAGGGTATCGCCCAGGGCGGCCTGCTCAAGTACGTGCACGACCACGAGTATCACGCCTACAACCCCGACGTGGTGAAGGCGTTGCAGGAGGCCGTGCAGGAGGGCGACTACGCCAAGTGGAAGAAATTCGCCCGACTGGTCAACGAGCGCCCCGCTGCGACCATCCGCGACCTGTTCAAGCTCAAGGCCGCCGAAGCGGCGCTGCCGCTCGAGGAGGTGGAGTCGATCGATGAGCTGATTCCGCGCTTCGACAGTGCCGGCATGTCGCTGGGCGCGCTCTCCCCCGAGGCTCATGAAGCGCTGGCCCAGGCCATGAACGAGGCCGGCGGGCGCTCCAACTCCGGCGAGGGCGGCGAGGATCCGGCGCGCTACGGCACCATTCGCAGCTCCAAGATCAAGCAGGTCGCCTCCGGACGCTTCGGCGTCACCCCGACCTATCTGGTCAACGCCGAAGTGCTGCAGATCAAGGTGGCCCAGGGCGCCAAGCCCGGCGAGGGCGGACAGCTGCCCGGCGGCAAGGTCAACGACCTGATCGCGCGGCTGCGCTACTCGGTGCCCGGCGTGACGCTGATTTCACCGCCGCCGCACCACGACATCTATTCCATCGAGGACCTGGCGCAGCTGATCTTCGACCTCAAGCAGGTCAACCCGGAGGCGCAGGTGTCGGTGAAGCTGGTCTCCGAGCCCGGCATCGGCACCATCGCCACCGGCGTGGCCAAGGCCTACGCCGACCTGATCACCGTGTCCGGCTACGACGGCGGCACCGCGGCCAGCCCGCTGACCTCGATCAAGCACGCCGGCTCGCCGTGGGAGCTGGGCCTGCCCGAGGTGCACCAGGCGCTGCGCATCAACGGCCTGCGCGACAAGATCCGTCTGCAGACCGACGGCGGCCTGAAGACCGGCCTCGACGTGGTCAAGGCGGCGATCCTCGGCGCCGAGAGCTTCGGCTTCGGCACCGCACCGATGGTGGCGCTGGGCTGCAAGTACCTGCGTATCTGTCACCTCAACAACTGTGCCACCGGCGTGGCCACCCAGCATCAGTACCTGCGCGACGAGCATTTCCGCGGCACCGTGGACATGGTCAAGAACTACTTCCGCTTCATCGCCGAAGAAGTGCGCGAGCTGATGGCGATGATGGGAGTGCGCAAGCTGACCGACCTGATCGGTCGCACCGACCTGCTCGAGGTGCTGGAGGGCGAGACCGCTTCCCAGCGCAAGCTCGACCTGACGCCGCTGCTGGCCAACGACTTCGTGCCCGCCGATGCGCCGCAGTTCTGTCAGGTCAGCCGCAACGTGCCCCACGACCCGGGTACCAAGAACCAGGAAGTGCTGGCCGCCATCGAGCAGGCCATCGCCGACAAGAGCGGCGGTGAGTTCGCCTTCACCATCACCAACTGCGATCGTTCGGTGCCTGCGCTCTCCTCGGGGGCGGTGGCTAAGCACTACGGCGAAGCCGGCCTCGAGGACGCTCCCATCACGCTGCGCTTCACCGGCGTGGCCGGGCAGAGCTTCGGCGTGTGGAACGCGCGCGGGCTACACCTCTACCTGGAAGGCGATGCCAACGACTACGTCGGCAAGGGCATGAACGGCGGCAAAGTGGTGCTGGTACCGCCCCGCGGCAGCCGCTTCGAGAGCCACAAGACGGCGATCATCGGCAACACCTGCCTGTACGGCGCCACCGGCGGCAAGCTGTTTGCCGCCGGCACCGCCGGCGAGCGCTTCGCCGTGCGCAACTCCGGCGCCCATGCGGTGATCGAGGGGGCCGGCGACCACTGCTGCGAGTACATGACCGGAGGGTTGGTCTGCGTACTCGGCGAGACCGGTGTCAACTTCGGTGCCGGCATGACCGGTGGCTTTGCCTACGTGCTCGACGAGGACCGCTCCTTCGTCGATCGCTACAACCATGAGCTGGTGGAGATCCACCGGATCAACACCGAGGCCATGGAGGCCTACCGGCGTCACTTGCGGGAGATCATCGAGGAGTTCGTGAGCGAGACGAACTCTGCCCGCGGACGCGAGATTCTCGACGACTTCAGCGAACACGTGCGTCATTTCTGGCTGGTCAAGCCCAAGGCGGCAAGCCTTGGCAGCCTGCTCGACGAATCGCGCAGACGTCCCGAGTGAGCCGGATTCCAGGAGATACGCAAATGGCCAACCGATTGACCAGAAACGACTTTCAGTTCCTCGACGTGGGCCGCCAGGACCCGCAGAAGAAGGATGCCCGGACCCGCTCGCGCGAGTTCGCCGAGATCTACGAGCCGTACAAGCCCCAGGAGGCGGCCAGCCAGTCGCACCGCTGCCTGCACTGCGGCAACCCGTACTGCGAGTGGAAGTGCCCGGTGCACAACTACATTCCCAACTGGCTGCAGCTGGTGGCCGAGGGCAACATCATCGAGGCCGCCGAGCTGTCACACAAGACCAACTCGCTGCCCGAGGTGTGCGGCCGGGTGTGCCCGCAGGACCGCCTGTGCGAGGGTGCCTGCACCCTCAACGACGGCTTCGGTGCGGTGACCATCGGCTCGGTGGAGAAGTACATCACCGATACCGCCTTCGCCATGGGCTGGCGTCCCGACATGTCCCAGGTCACCTGGACCGACAAGAAGGTCGCCATCGTCGGCGCCGGGCCGGCGGGGCTCGGCTGCGCCGACATCCTGGTGCGCAACGGCGTCAAGCCGGTGGTGTTCGACAAGTACCCCGAGATCGGCGGCCTGCTGACCTTCGGCATCCCCGAGTTCAAGCTCGACAAGACGGTGATGGAGCGCCGCCGGGCGGTGTTCGAGGAGATGGGTATCGAGTTCCGCCTGGGCGTTGAGATCGGCAAGGACATCCCCTTCGAGTCGCTGCTCGAGGAGTACGACGCGGTGTTCCTCGGTATGGGCACCTACAAGTACATGACCGGCGGCTTCCCGGGTGAGGACCTGCCCGGCGTGCACAAGGCGCTCGACTATCTGATCGCCAACGTCAATCACTGCCTCGGCTTCGAGGCCGACCCTGCCGACTACGTCTCGCTGGAAGGCCAGAAGGTGGTGGTGCTGGGCGGCGGCGACACCGCCATGGACTGCAACCGCACGGCGATTCGCCAGGGGGCCAGCTCGGTCACCTGTGCCTATCGTCGCGACGAGGAGAACATGCCCGGTTCCAAGCGCGAGGTGGCCAACGCCCGCGAGGAGGGCGTGGAGTTCCTGTTCAACCGTCAGCCGGTGGCGGTGGTCGGCGAAGGCAAGGTCGAGGGCGTGAAGGTAGTGCGCACGCGCCTGGGCGAGCCCGACGAGAACGGTCGTCGTCGCCCCGAGGTGGTGCCCGGCTCCGAGGAGATCCTGCCGGCCGACGCCGTGGTCATCGCCTTCGGCTTCCAGCCGAGCCCGGCGCCCTGGTTCGAGAAGTTCGGTATCGAACTCGACGAGCGTGACCGTGTGCTGGCACCCGAGAAGGGCGCCTACGCCTTTCAGACCACCAACGAGAAGATCTTCGCCGGCGGCGACATGGTGCGCGGCTCCGATCTGGTGGTCACCGCCGTGTTCGAGGGCCGTCAGGCCGCCGAGGGCATCCTCGACTACCTCGGCGTGTAAGCGCACCGCTCCCCATGTGCTCCGCCCCGGCCAGGTGCCGGGGCGTTTTCGTTTCGGCCGATATTTTCTAGACTCAGGTCGACACGAGCTCACTCATTCAAGGAGACGATCATGGACGATTCGCTCGAAATGCTGGGCTTGGCCGAGGCCCATGGCGGTTCCGTAGCCCCCGAGTGCCAGCGCTTCAACGACGACGGCCGCATTCCCAACAGCCCTCTGCCTACACTGCTGTTCCGCTCTCACGGGGTCGCTGGCGCGCTCGACCGCGAGGCCATCGCGGCGCGCTTCGAGCGGCTTTTTTGCGCCAACGGCTGGCAGCCGAGCTGGCGCGGTGGGGTCTACGATTACCACCACTACCACTCCATTGCTCACGAAACCTTCGGCGTGCTCTCGGGCCGGGGCAGGCTGCGCCTGGGCGGAGAACGGGGTGAGGATTTCACCCTGCAGGTCGGCGATGTTCTGGTACTGCCGGCGGGCACCGGTCACTGTCACCTGGAAGCCAGCGAGGACTTCTTGCTGCTCGCCGCCTATCCCGAGGATCAGCGTCAACTCGACCTGATAGGCGCCGACCCGGAGGCTCACGATGCCGCCGTGGCGCGCATCGCCCAGGTTTCGCTACCGCCTCGCGATCCGCTGGGAGGCGACAGCGCGCGCTGGTGGGGCTGAGCGGCTCAGGCGTGAATCTCGGCGTAGCTGCGGCGAAATTGAGCCATTGGTCGTAATCTGCTACGCTGTCGTCCCATCCTGGCGCGGCTTTCTGCCGGGCCTACCGATCACGTTTCGACAGGTTCTCCATGACACGATATATCTTCGTGACCGGCGGCGTTGTGTCCTCTCTCGGCAAGGGCATCGCGTCGGCCTCGCTGGCGGCGATTCTCGAGGCGCGTGGCCTCAAGGTCACCATGCTCAAGCTCGATCCCTACATCAACGTGGATCCGGGCACCATGAGCCCCTTCCAGCACGGCGAGGTGTTCGTCACCGAAGATGGCGCCGAGACCGACCTCGACCTGGGCCACTACGAGCGCTTCATCCGCACCAAGATGACCCAGGGCAACAACTTCACCACCGGCCGCGTCTACGAGCACGTGCTGCGTCGCGAGCGCCGCGGCGACTACCTGGGCGGCACCGTGCAGGTGATCCCGCACATCACCGACGAGATCAAGCGTCGCGTGTATGCCGGCGGCGAGGGCTTCGACGTGGCCCTGGTGGAGATCGGCGGTACCGTGGGCGACATCGAGTCGCTGCCGTTCCTCGAGTCGATCCGCCAGATCAGAAGCGAGCTGGGCGCCAGCCGGGCGATCTTCATGCACCTCACCCTGGTGCCCTACATCAAGACCGCCGGCGAGACCAAGACCAAGCCGACACAGCACAGCGTCAAGGAGCTCCGCTCCATCGGTATCCAGCCCGACATCCTGATCTGTCGCAGCGAAGTCGAGCTGGAGGAGACCGAGCGGCGCAAGATCGCGCTGTTCACCAACGTCGAAGAGCGCGCCGTGGTGCCGCTGCAGGATGCCGACACCATCTACCGTATCCCGCTGATGCTCCACGAGCACGGCCTCGACGAGATCGTCTGCGACAAGCTGCGCCTCGAGGCGGCGCCGGCCGACCTCGATGAGTGGGTCCGGGTGCTCGACGCCAAGCTCAATCCGCTGAAGTCGATCAACATCGCCATGGTCGGCAAGTACATGGAGCTGCTCGACGCCTACAAGTCGCTCAACGAGGCGTTGATCCACGCCGGCATCCAGACCCGGGTCAAGGTCAATGTCGACTACATCGACTCCGAGATCATCGAGCGTCAGGGCACCGATCGCCTGGCCGGCAAGGATGCGATCCTGGTGCCCGGCGGCTTCGGCGAGCGCGGCGTGGAGGGCAAGATCGCGACCGCCCGCTACGCTCGCGAGAACGGCATTCCCTACCTCGGCATCTGCCTCGGCATGCAGGTGGCGGTGATCGAGTTCGCCCGCCACGTGGCCGGCTGGGAAGATGCCAACTCCACCGAGTTCACCCACGACACCCAGCACCCGGTGGTCGGCCTGATCACCGAGTGGATCAACGCCGAGGGCAAGATCGAGCTGCGTGACGAGGCCTCCGACCTGGGCGGCACCATGCGTCTGGGCGGCCAGGTGTGCCACCTCGCGGCGGGCACCAAGGCGCGCGAGGCCTACGGCAGCGACGAGATCGTCGAGCGCCATCGCCACCGGTTCGAGGTCAACAACCAGTTCATAGAGCAGCTGGAGAAGGCCGGTCTGGTGGTCTCCGGCAAGAGCGTCGACAACTCGCTGGTGGAGATGATCGAGCTGCCCGACCACCCCTGGTTCGTGGCCTGCCAGTTCCATCCCGAGTTCACCTCCACGCCGCGCGACGGCCATCCGCTGTTCACCGGCTTCGTCAATGCGGCGCTGGAGCACAAGGCGGCGCGCGCTCGCGCGCTCTCCTCGCATCAGGAGTGAGACCATGTCTGCCATGACCCCGTCCACACCCGAACGTCATATCTCCTTTGCCGGCCTCACCGCCGGCAATTCTTTGCCGCTGATGCTGCTCGGCGGCATGAACGTGCTGGAGTCCCGTGAGCTGGCCCTCGAGGTGGCCGAGACCTATGTCGAGGTGACCGGTCGGCTCGGCATGCCCTATGTGTTCAAGGCCAGCTTCGACAAGGCCAACCGCAGCTCCATCCACTCCTTCCGCGGTCCCGGCCTGGAGAAGGGGCTGGAGATACTGGCCGAGATCAAGCAGCGCTTCGGCGTGCCGGTGATCACCGACGTGCACGAACCGTGGCAGGCCGAGCCGGTGGCCGAGGTGGCCGACATCATCCAGCTGCCGGCCTTTCTGGCACGCCAGACCGACCTGGTGGTGGCCATGGCCAAAACCGGCGCGGTGATCAACATCAAGAAGCCGCAGTTCCTGGCGCCCCACGAGATGCGCCACATCATTCGCAAGTGCGAAGAGGCAGGCAACGATCGCGTGTTGCTTTGCGAACGTGGGTCGAGCTTCGGGTATAATAATCTGATCGTCGATATGCTCGGTTTTGGTGATATGAAGCAGACCGGCTGCCCGGTATTCTTCGATGTCACCCACTCCTTGCAGCGTCCGGGCGGGCGCGCCGACAGCGCCGGTGGGCGTCGCCAGCAGGTGGCCGAGCTGGCGCGCGCCGGCATTGCCGTGGGGCTGGCCGGGCTGTTCCTCGAGGCGCATCCGGACCCCGACAGCGCCCTGTGCGACGGCCCCTGCGCGCTGCCGCTGGACCAGCTCGAACCCTTCCTGACCCAGGCGAAAGCACTCGACGATCTGGTCAAGGGCTTCCCGGCGCTGAAAATCGAATAACGGCTACCCAGGCAGCTCCAAGAGGGTGTTTACAAAAGTCACGAGCGATGGCCAGGCAAGGCGAAATCAGCCGAAAAAGCGGAGTTTACAGGCTTGTAAATGAGCATTTTGAGACTGATTTCAACACAGCATGGGCGAGCGCAGTAGTTTGTAAGCACCCTCTTGAGGCCGAGAGAGAAAGCGGTACCCACGACTCAATCAACGCTGACTGAATGAAAGGACGATAGAGATGACCAAGATTGTCGATATCCAGGCCCTCGAGGTGCTCGACTCCCGCGGCAACCCCACCGTGCAGGCCGAGGTGCGCCTGGAGAGCGGTGCTGTGGGCGTGGCCTGCGCCCCGAGTGGCGCCTCCACCGGCTCCCGCGAGGCGCTGGAGCTGCGCGACGGTGACAAGTCGCGCTACCTGGGCAAGGGCGTGCTGAAGGCGGTGGAAGCCGTCAACGGCGCCATCCGCGAGCGGCTCGTGGGGATGGATGCCCGCGACCAGCGCGGTCTCGACAATGCCATGCTCGAACTCGACGGCACCGACAACAAGGCCAAGCTGGGCGCCAATGCCATCCTCGCCGTATCGCTGGCGGCAGCCAAGGCGGCGGCCAACGCCAAGGGTATGCCGCTGTACGCCCACATCGCCGAACTCTACGGCCAGCCGGGCCAGTACAGCATGCCGGTGCCGATGATGAACATCCTCAACGGCGGCGAGCATGCCGACAACAACGTCGACATCCAGGAGTTCATGGTGCAGCCGGTGGGTGCCGCGAACTTCCGCGAGGCCCTGCGGGTCGGCGCCGAGATCTTCCACGCGCTGAAGAAGGTGCTGTCGGCCAAGGGCCTCTCCACCGCCGTGGGCGACGAGGGTGGCTTCGCGCCCAACCTGGAGTCCAACGCCGAGGCGCTCGCCGTGATCAAGCAGGCCGTCGCCGATGCCGGCTACGAGCTTGGCCGTGACGTGACTCTGGCGCTGGACTGCGCCTCCTCCGAGTTCTACAAGGACGGCCAGTACAACCTCTCCGGTGAGGGCAAGAGCTTCGATGCCAATGGCTTCGTCGACTACCTGGCCGAGCTGTGCGACCAGTACCCCATCGTCTCCATCGAAGACGGCATGGACGAGTCCGACTGGGACGGCTGGAAGGCGCTGACCGACAAGCTCGGCGACAAGGTGCAGCTGGTCGGCGACGATCTGTTCGTCACCAACACCAAGATCCTCAAGCGCGGTATCGACGAGAAGATCGGCAACTCCATCCTGATCAAGTTCAACCAGATCGGCTCCCTCTCCGAGACGCTGGACGCCATCAAGATGGCCCAGGACGCCGGCTTCACCGCCGTCATCTCTCACCGCTCCGGCGAGACCGAGGACACCACCATCGCCGATCTGGCGGTGGGCACCTCGGCCGGTCAGATCAAGACCGGTTCCCTGTGCCGCTCCGACCGCGTGGCCAAGTACAACCGCCTGCTGGTGATCGAGCAGCAGCTCGGCGAGCGGGTGGGCTACCCCGGACGAGGGGCCATCAAAGGGCAGTGATTGGGCACTGAACCGACGATATCGCTGACAATTTTGTAGGAAATTGCCTACAAAGAGGCGACGATCCAAGCCTAATCCTACTAGGAAAAACCGATGCCTTGAGTGTCGGTTTTTCTTTATCTGATTGTTTTTAAAGAATTTGATGTTTCCGCTGTCAACCGGCCAGATTTGGCGAGGTTGCCAGGGGCGCGCAGGAGCGCGTTTGCGTCTTTTGGCGGAAATGCCAGAATGCGTGTGGGACAAGGCAGAGCGGGAGGCTCTCCAGCAGGATGCAACGGGATGCTTGATTCGTGGCACGCCCGGTGTGACAGGAAGTCGCCTCCGGGCAGGGAAGCTGCCACTGGAGAGAGGGCGGAAGGAGCCGCCCAAGGAAATGCTGGGAGCCGGGCGGCCTTAGGGCCGCCTTTTTTTTGGTGCGCCAGGCATGGCGCGCAGCGCCCGACGGGCGCTGTTTCCGAGGGTGGTGCCTCGGAATGACTTGGGGGTGAAAGTCCCCTACGGACCCTGATAGCGGGAACCGTTAGCCGAACAGCAAGGGTGTCCGTCGCGAGACGGAATCTGAAGGAAGTTGGAGGCAAACTCCCGGCCCGACGAACAGAAATCGCATACGAGGCTGTCGCCACCTGGGCGAGAGGGCCAAGAAACTCGAAGCCCAATAGCTATCCGGAAGGGGCGGCAGTAGATGCGGCGGGTGTATGGGAGGAAGGTCGCGCGTCTTACCCTGGGAGGTCTGATGGTCTGCCACAGTG
>NZ_FNVC01000008.1:0-162378 GCF_900108215.1 Billgrantia desiderata
CGGCGGGGGGTGCCGTCAAGCAGAGCGCCGGCCAGACCATGCTCACCCCGGGCATCCACGACGCCTACGAGCAGGGTGTGAAGCGGCTCTCATCCAACGGCAAGGTACGCGAAGCGGCCCGCGGCCAGGTCGGCGAGAGCGCCCATGCCTGTCAGGCCGGACTGTTCGTCACCACCGCCCAGGACTTCCTCGCCGAGCCCGAGCTGCAGGAAGAAGTGTTCGGCGCCACCTCGCTGGTGATCGAGTGCGCCGACACGAGCGAGATGCAACGCGTTGCGGCCCACCTGGAAGGCCAGCTCACCGCCACCCTGCAGATGGACGACGGCGATCTCGACGCCGCCAGGCAGCTGCTGCCGATCCTCGAACGCAAGGCGGGGCGGATCCTCGCCAACGGCTGGCCCACCGGGGTCGAGGTGTGTCACGCCATGGTCCACGGCGGCCCGTTTCCGGCCACCTCGGATTCCCGCACCACCTCGGTGGGCAGCGCGGCGATTCATCGCTTCCTGCGCCCGGTGTGCTACCAGGCATTGCCGCAGGGCCTGCTGCCCGAACCGCTGCGCGACGGCAACCCCTGGGGCGTGACACGCCTGGTCGACGGCAAACGCGAGGCATGAGACGTGAACGACGACAACACAACCGCTTATCTTCCCCAGGACCTGGACCGAGCCCTACTGGTGGGACGCGTCTGGCGTGAGGATGGCCCGGCCCTGGTGGCGGTTCGCCAGGGCGAGGTGATCGACATCTCCACTCAGTGCGACTGCATGGCCGACCTGCTCGACCGTGGCGATGCCGCCGACTTCGCCCGCAGCGTCGAAGGCGAATCCCTGGGCTCCGTCACGGCCCTGCTGCAGAACTCCCTGGCCGAGCCGCAGGTCGCCCCTTACCTGCTCGCCCCCTGCGACGTGCAGGCGATCAAGGCCTGCGGCGTGACCTTTGCCGTGAGCCTGCTGGAGCGGGTGATCGAGGAGCAGGCCGGCGGCGACGCCGCCAAGGCCAGCCAGCTGCGTGCCGAGCTCAAGGAAATGATCGGCCAGGACCTGTCGCGCATCGCCCCGGGCTCCGACGAGGCCATGGCGCTGAAGACGGCGCTGCAGGCCCGTGGCGCCTGGTCCCAGTACATGGAGGTGGGGCTCGGCCCCGACGCCGAGGTGTTCACCAAGGCGCAGCCGTTCTCGTCGGTGGGCTTCGGTGCCCGCGTGGGCCTGCATCCGGCTTCGAAGTGGAACAATCCCGAGCCGGAGATCGTGCTGGCGGTGGACGCCAGGGGCGAAGCCAAGGGCGCCACCCTGGGCAACGACGTCAACCTGCGCGACATCGAGGGCCGCAGCGCCCTGCTGCTGGGCAAGGCCAAGGACAACAACGCCTCCTGCGCCATCGGTCCGTTCATCCGCCTGTTCGACCGGGACTTCACCCTCGACAGCGTACGCCAGGCCCAGGTGACGCTGCGTATCGAGGGCGAGGATGACGACTTCCTGCTCGAAGGCGAGAGCGACATGCGCGAGATCAGCCGCGACCCGCTGGACCTGGTACGCCAGACCGTCGGCGCCCACCACCAGTATCCGGACGGCTTCATGCTGTTCCTCGGCACCATGTTCTCGCCGATCCAGGACCGCGACGGCGAGGGCCAGGGCTTTACCCACCACATCGGCGACCGGGTGACCATCGCCACCCCGGCGCTGGGTGCGCTGGTCAACCGAGTCGACCGCTCCGACGAGCTGCCGCCCTGGACCTACGGCATCCGCCAGTGGCGAGCCCATCGCCGCTAGGCTTTGCCCGAAAAGTGCCAACGCACTGGCAGGGCGGCACGCCCCGCCAGTGCGACCTAGGCCGCATTGCCGGTATGTTGAACATATGGCACTTTGCGAGGCAGATCATCGACATGAGCCGCCATGACCGCAACGTCGCCCAAGCGCACGGCCAGGCCCGCCCGCCCCAGCGTGGCGGAATACCTCGCCGAAGCCATCTTTTCCGGGCGTTACCAGCCCGGTGACTTCGTGCCCAAGGAGATCGACCTCTGCGAGCAGTTCGCCATCAACCGTTCGGCGGTGAGAAGCGACCTGCGCCAGCTGGTCGACGTGGGCATCATCGCGCGAATCTCCGGTCACGGTTCCAAGGTGCGCGACTACGAGGAGTGGAACATCCTCGATCCCGCGGTGACTGCCTGGATGACCCGCTACGCCTCCCCCAACCCGCGCATCCAGCGCGAGATCCTCGCCTTCCGCCTGGACGTCGAGCCCTACGTGGCGATGATGGCGGCACGGCGCGCCAAGGCGCTCGACCTGGTGGCCATCGAGACGGCGCTGGAGGGCATGAGCCGCCATCTCCATGCCGAGAGTGCAGAGGAGCGGCAGCGCTACAGCGAGCACGACGTCGCCTTCCATGTGGCCATCTTCAAGGCCAGCCACAACATCGTCTGGGCGCAGCTCTCGCATATCCTGCGCCCCTCGATCCATCTGCTGGTGGAAACCTCCAACGACAGTACCGCCGATCCCGCGGCCAGCTTAGAGCGCCACCGCCGGGTGATGGAGGAGATTCGCGCCCGCCGGCCTCGCGAGGCCTTCCTGGCCGCCCGGGAGGTGCTGCGGGGCACCGCCGAGGCGCTGGGCATCGAGCCGGGAGACAGCACGCTGGGCAGCTGGCTGGAGTTGAACCAGGCGACGGACTAGGCGGAAAACATGGGCGAGGCCAGCCCTCGCACTCCCGGGGCCACGCGGAACAGGCTGCCCGCCAACGCCTCCTGATCGCGGCCATCGGCGGCGGTGGTGATGTAGAGCTGGTCCAGCTCGGGCCCGCCGAAGGCGCAGGAGGTCACCCGCGAGGCGGGCAGGAGCAGGGTCTCGTCCAGGGTGCCGTCGGGCAGGAAGCGGCTGACACGGCCGCCGCCCCAATGGGCGACCCACAGGCCGCCCTCGACGTCGCAGGTCATGCCGTCCGGATAACCCTGGGCACCGTGGAAGCGCAGGTGCTCGCGCCTGCCGGTCAGCTCGCCGTCCGCCGCAAGCTCGTAGGCGTAGACGATACCGGCCGCCGTATCGCTGTGATAGAGCGTCCTGCCGTCGGGGCTCACGGCGGGCCCGTTGGCGACCCCGTAGCCATGATCGACCCGGCGCAGGCCTGCACCATCGAGGCGATAGAGGGCGCCCTGCCCCGGCTCACCGCTCTCT
This sequence comes from Billgrantia desiderata, assembly GCF_900108215.1. NCBI lineage: Bacteria > Pseudomonadati > Pseudomonadota > Gammaproteobacteria > Oceanospirillales > Halomonadaceae > Billgrantia > Billgrantia desiderata. The sequence goes on from NZ_FNVC01000008.1 coordinate 3,165, forward strand.
TGCTCATTCTCGCTCATCGAACCGAACCAGAGCCGCCCAAGGGTATCCACTGCCGCGTCGTTGAAGCGGTTGCCCGCCGGCTCCTCGGGCGTGACCCAGTCATCGACGATGCGCGGCCCGTGCTCTTCGAGGCGCAGGTGCACCAGCCGCGAGGCGAGCCCGGCGATGAAGCCGTCGCCGTCGGCACGGGGCACCAGCCAGCAGCATGCTTCCTCGAGCGGCCAGCCGCGGGTCGTGCCGCTGGCAAAGTCATGCACGTACAGCGCGCGCCGCAGGATATCGACGAACAGCAGCCGGCCCGCTTCGCCCTGCCCGGGGCACCACAGCGGCCCTCCGCCCAGTTGCGCCCTGCCCCGCCATATGCGCTGGATCATCGCCCCTTCCACCAGGCGTCGCTCACCCGCCAGTCGCATCAATGGGAGTGCCTCGGCACGTCGGCCCCGCGCGAACCCCGCAGGAAGTCGAAATCGCAGCCCTCGTCGGCCTGCAGCACTCGCTCGATGTAGAGCTGGCGATAGCCGCCGTCGCTGGCGATCCGGCGCGACTCGGCGGTGGGATCGCGTTCGGCCAGGCGTGCCTCGAGCTCGGCATCGTCGACCTCCAGGTGCAGCGTGCCGGCATCGCAGTCGAGCTCGATCCAGTCGCCGTCGCGCACCGCGGCGAGCGGCCCGCCGGCGGCGGACTCGGGCGCTACGTGCAGCACCACGGTGCCGTAGGCGGTACCGCTCATGCGCGCATCGGAGATGCGTACCATGTCGGTCACGCCCTGCTCGAGCAGCTTCGCCGGCAGCCCCATGTTGCCCACCTCGGCCATGCCGTGGTAGCCGCGCGGGCCGCAGTTCTTCATCACCAGGACGCTGCTGGCATCCACCTCCAGATCAGGGTCGTTGATGCGCGCCTTGTAGTCGTCGAAGTCCTCGAATACCACTGCCCGGCCGCGATGAATCATCAGCTCGGGGCTCGCCGCCGAGGGCTTGAGCACCGCCCCGCGCGGCGCCAGGTTGCCGCGCAGCACGCACATGCCGCCATCCTCACGCAGAGGCCGCTCCAGCGGGCGAATCACCTCGTCGTTGTAGAGCGGAGCCTCCTTGACGTTGTCCCACAGGGTCCTGCCGTTGACCGTCAGCGCCTCCCTGTGCGGCAGGCGGTCGGCCTCACCCAACCGACGCAGCACCGCCGGCAGACCGCCGGCATAGTAGAACTCCTCCATCAGGAAGCGCCCCGAAGGCTGCAGGTCGACGAGGGTCGGCGTACCGCGGCCGATGCGACTCCAGTCGTCGAGATCGAGCTCGACGCCGATGCGCCCGGCAATCGCCTTGAGGTGGATCACCGCATTGGTCGAGCCGCCGATGGCGGCGTTGGTGCGAATGGCGTTCTCGAAGGCCTGACGGGTGAGCACCTTGGAGAGCCGCAGGTCCTCCTCGACCATCTCGACGATGCGGTTGCCGGAGAGGTGCGCCAGCACGTAGCGCCGCGCATCCACCGCGGGAATTGCCGCGTTGTGCGGCAACGAGGTACCCAGCGCCTCGGCCATGCAGGCCATGGTCGAGGCCGTGCCCATGGTGTTGCAGGTGCCTGCCGAGCGCGACATGCCGGCCTCGGCGGACATGAACTCGTGAATCGAGATCTTGCCCGCCTTGACCTGCTCGGAGAGCTGCCAGACCACGGTGCCCGAGCCGATGTCCCGCCCCTCGTGCTTGCCGTTGAGCATCGGCCCGCCGCTGACCACGATGGTGGGGATGTCGCAGCTCGCCGCGCCCATCAGCAGCGCCGGAGTGGTCTTGTCGCAGCCCACCAGCAGTACCACGGCGTCCAGCGGGTTGCCGCGGATCGACTCCTCCACGTCCATGCTCGCCAGGTTGCGGGTGAACATGGCCGTGGGCCGCAACAGCGACTCGCCGTTGGAGAACACCGGGAACTCCACCGGAAAACCGCCCGCCTCCAGCACCCCCTTCTTGACGTGCTCGGCCAGCTTGCGGAAGTGCGCGTTGCAGGGCGTGAGCTCCGACCAGGTATTGCAGATGCCGATGATCGGCTTGCCCTCGAACTCATGGTCCGGGATACCCTGGTTCTTCATCCAGCTGCGGTACATGAAGCCGTTCTTGTCGGCGCTGCCGAACCACTGGGCACTACGCAAGGGACGCTTGCGGTCGGTCATACGAGGTCTCCTGAAACCGAAGGATCACGCACGCTGGCGTCGGGTCTGCTTCCAGCGGTCGAACATCACCGCCAGCAGCAGGATCGCGCCGCGTACCAGGTACTGATAGAAAGTGGGCACGTTGAGCAACCCCATGGCGTTCTGCACGCAGCCCATGATCAGCACGCCCACCAGCACGCCAGTGATGGTGGCCACACCGCCGGAAAGCGCCACGCCGCCCAGCACGCAGGCCGAGATCACCGCCAGCTCCAGGCCCATCGAGGTGTTGGGATCGCCCAGCCCCATGCGCGAGGCGAGCAGCACCCCGGCGATGCCGGCCACCACCCCCTGCAGGCCGAAGACGATGACCTTGAGCCGGCGCACGTTGACCCCGGCCAGGGCTGCCGCCTCGGCGTTGCCGCCGGTGGCCAGCACGTTGCGCCCGAAGGCGGTCATGTTGAGCAGTACGCCGAAGATCACGAAGCAGGCGATCATGGTCCACACCGGCAGGGTCAGGCCGAGGAAGGCAGCGCTGCCCAGGTCGAAGAACTCGGGCACGGTGATCATCACCGCGTCGCCGCGGGAGGTGATGTAGGCCAGACCGCGCACGAACTCCATCGAAGCGAGCGTGGCAATCAACGAATTGATGCCGAACTTCGCCACCACGAAGCCGTTGAAGGCCCCTACCGCGCCCCCGGCGAGCACGCCACCGAGCACGCCGATCGCCACGCTGCCCGAGGTCGAGGTGACCACGGCGGCGACGACGCCGGCGAAAGCGACGATGGAGGCCACCGAGAGATCGACCTCGCCCAGCGCCAGTACCATCATCATGGTGGTGGCGATGGTGCCGATCAGGGTGATCGAGAGCAGCAGCCCCACCATGTTGCGCCCGGTGAGAAAGCCGGGGATGAACACGGCCAGCGCCACGAACAGGATCACGAAGATGGCGATCAGGCCGGAGGTGTCGAGCAGGGTGCGCAGGGGCTTGGGCAGCCCCCGGCGCGGCGGAGCGGCAGCCACGCTACCGCCCCGCCCGGCAAATTTGTGGGTTGTCATGGCGTCTCTCTCTGTCGTTGATGTTGTCGGGCGAGTCGTCAGGCGGGCAGGGCCAGCCCCAGCAGGCGTTCCTGGGTGGCCTCGTGGCGCGGCACGACCTCGACCAGGGCGCCGTCGCGCATGACGCCGATGCGGTCGCAGATCGAACTCACTTCGGCCAGGTCGCTGGAGATCACCACGACGCTCTTGCCCTGTTCGGTCAGGTCGAAGAGCAGGGTGTAGATGTCGCGGCGCGCGCCCACGTCGATGCCGCGGGTCGGCTCGTCGACCACGAACAGCTCGATCTTCTCGGCCAGCCAGCGTGCCAGGATCACCTTCTGCTGGTTGCCGCCCGAGAGCGTGCCGATGGCCGTGCGCGGGCCCGGGGTCTTGATGCTGAGCCGCTGGATGTACGCCTCGGCGTTGGCGCGCTCGCGACGGGTGTCGCGCAGCACACCCCAGCGCCTGAAGAAGCGCCGACAGCTGATGTTGAGGTTGTCGACGACGCTGGCCACCGGGAAGATGCCCTGGGACTTGCGATCCTCGGGGCACATGGCGATCCCCATGCGGATCGCCTCGCCGGGGCTGGCGAAGCGCCGCGCCTGGCCCTGGAAGCGCACCTCGCCCGCGCTGGCCCTCTCGGCGCCGCACACCAGCCGCATCAGCTCGCTGCGCCCCGCGCCGACCAGACCGAACAGGCCGAACACTTCGCCACGCCTCACCTCGAAGCTCACCGGCGCCTTCAGCCCCCGCCCCTCGATGGCGTCGATCTCCAGGATCACCTCGCCCCGCTCTCGCTCGCGGTAGCCGTAGACGTCCTCGATATCGCGGCCGACCATCTCGCTGACCAGGGTGTCGTGATCCAGGGCGGCGAGGCTGGCATGGGTGCGGATGTGCTTGCCGTCACGAAATACGGTGACTGCGTCGCACATGTCGAAGACCTCCTCCATGCGGTGGGTGACGTAGAGCACCACACGGCCCTCTTCGCGCAGCCGGGAGATGATGCGCTTGAGCTGACGCGTCTCCTGAACGGACAGGCTGCTGGTGGGCTCATCGAAGGCGATGATGCGGGCGTTGCGCAGCAGCGCGCGGCCGATCTCGATCATCTGCTGCTGGCCGATGGAGAGTTCGCGCACCTTGGTCGAGGGGTGAATGTCGCCCTCGCCGAGATCGGCAAGGATCGCCAGCGCCCGCTCACGCAGCTGGCGGCGCTTGATGAAGCCATGGCGGGTGGGCAACTGGCCCAGCAGCAGGTTCTCGGCCACCGTCATGTTCGGCGACAGGGTCAGCTCCTGGTAGATGATGGCGATGCCCTGAGCCAGCGCCTCGCGGGCGTTGGCGAACACGTGGCGCTCGCCGTCGATCCACAGCGCCCCTTCGCTGGGATGGTTGACCCCGCTGAGCACCTTGAGCAGCGTCGACTTGCCGGCGCCGTTCTCGCCCATCAGCGCATGCACCTGGCCGGCATGGGCACCGAAGCTGACCCCGTCCAGCGCTCGCACGCCGGGAAAGACCATGCTGATGCCGTCGAAGCGGAGATAGGGTTCGGTCATGGCGTTCTCCCGCTCGCATGGGCCGTCACGTTCACAGCCCGAGTTCGGCGCGCACGTCCTGCCAGTTGTCGCGCGTCATCAGGGTACCGGTGGTTTCGGTGTTGGCCGGCGGCTCCACGTCTTCGGTGATCCAGCGATAGAGGTTCTCCGCCGTCTGGCGCCCGTGCTGGGTGGAGCTCACCGCCACGGTGCCGTGAAAGCCGGTCGGGTTGCTGCGCGAGAACTCGGCGAAGGCCGCCCCGGAACCGTTGATGCCCACGCCGATCACGTCGGTGGCGCCGAGGCCGTACTGCTCGGTGGCACGCACACCGCCCAGCACGCTCTCCTCGTTGAGGGCGTAGATGATCCAGTGCTCGAACTCGCTGCGCTGGGAGAGCACGGGCGAAGCGGCAGAGAAGGCGCTGTTGGTATCGGTGCTCTGCTGCGGGGCATCGAAGATGTTGGCCTCGGGGAAGCCCCACTCGAGCAGCACGTCGCTGGCGCCGTCGGTACGCTCCCGGGCGGTGGGCAGTTCGTTGTTGGTGATGCGCAGCGCGGCGACCTGCTGCGGATCCCAGCCGCGCGCCTCGATCTCTGCGGCTAGCGCCTCGCCCACCTGGCGGCCGATCTGGTAGCCGGACATGCCCAGGTGAGGCACGCCTTCGAGCGGTTCGCCGCTGCCGTCGACGAACTGATCGTCGACCGTGATTACCTTCATGCCGTACTGATTGGCGCGGTTCATGACGGCCGGCCCCAGGCGCACATCGGGCGGACAGATGACGAAGCCCTGAGCGCCCTGGGAGTAGAGGTTATCGATGGCGCTGAGCACCTCCTGGCCATCTCTGCCGGCCAGGCGCACCACGCGGAAGCCGAGCTCCTCGCCGCGTTCGGCGGCGGCCCGCTGCTCATTGATGAACCAGGCCTGCTCGGGCTGCTTGACGATGAAACCGATGCGCACGTCGTCCTGGGCCTGGGCGCCGCCCAGCGTTGCCAGAGCCAGGGCGCCACCCAGCGCCAGTCGGGAAAGCGTGGTAGTGATTGGCATGTGTCGTCTCCTGCTGCGGAGGATTGTTGTTGTTGCCGCGACGGGGGTGTCGCAGGTACAGCCGCTACAGTAGACAGGCCTGACATAACCAACCAATATCCTTCATGCGAAGAATCGATATACAAATGGGTATCGACAGGCGAAGCGGAGAGTCACCATGCGCCCCCTGGATGACGACTGGTTCCTTCAGGCACGACTAAAGTTGCGCCATCTCCAGCTCTTTCTCGTCCTCGACGAGCAGCGCAACCTGCATCGCGCGGCGGCACAGCTGGGCATCAGCCAGCCCGCCGCCTCGAAGCTGCTGGGGGATGTCGAAGCCCAGTTGGGGATCAGGCTGTTCGATCGGCACCCCCGCGGTCTCGACCCGAACTGGTACGGGGAAGTGATGGTCCGGCACGCGCAGACCATGCTCTCTGAGCTGCACAACGCCGGTGAGGAGCTCAACGCCCTGTGCCAGGGCAATGCCGGCAAGGTGGCCATCGGCACCGTGATGGCACCGGCGGTGACGCTGCTGGCCAGCGCCATCGAGCGGGTGCACCGCAGCCATCCCAGGCTCAAGGTCAGCGTCGAGGTCGACGTCAGCAAGCGGCTGGTGCCGAGGCTGCTGGAGGGCGAGCTCGATTTCGCCATTACGCGGATACCGGCCGGCTTTTCGTCCGAGCCCTTCGTGTTCGAGGAAATCGGCGAGGAGGAGATCTGCTTCGTCTGCCGCGAGGGCCATCCGCTCACGGGCGCCGACCCGCTGATGCTCGAGGCCATGGCCGTCTATCCGTGGGCGCTGCAGCCCCAGGGGGCGCTGATGCGCCAGCGGGTCGACGCACTGTTCCTCTACCACGCCGTCGAACCTCCGGCGCAGGTCGTCGACACCACCGACATCCTGGTGGCGCTGGCCCTGATCGACCGCTCGGATACGATCACGGCCATGACGCGTCAGGTCGCCGATCTGCTGTGCGCCCCGACGCGCTTTCGCATCCTGCCGTTCCATCAACGCCTCAGCGTGCAGCCGTTCGGCCTGGTGAGCCTGCGGCGTCGACGCCTATCCCCGGGAGCGGCGACCCTCATGACCATGCTGCGGGAGCTGATCGGGCACCAACGCCAGCAGGGTCTGCTGTAGTTCACTCGATAAAGGGCTCGGTCGGCTCGCGCCAGGCGGAGAGACAGGCGTCCGCCACATGGCGCAGCGGCGCCAGATCGACGTCGCTGCGTCGCTGTCGGATCAGTTCGGCGAACCTGGCATAGAGATTCGGGTATTCGCGCTCCTCGGCGTCGAGCAGGCAGCGGCCATCGAGCTCCAACCGGCAGCCTCCCCGCAGCAGGCTGAGCCGCCCCGCCTCGGTCTCCACGTGAATGCTCCAGATCGGCGGGCTCGGCTGGCGGAAGTCGAAATCGGCCACGATGGGCGTGCCCTCGGCGTCGCTGAAGGTCAGCGCCGCGGCGATGGGCGCCTGGCAGTTGCTCGGGATCCACAGCCGCGCATCGCGCAGGAAAAAGGCCCGCGGCAGTATCGTGGTGGCGATCGACAGCGCATTGATGCCGGGGTCGAACACCCCCATGCCGGCCGGCTCCCAGATCCACGCCTGGCCCGGGTGCCACACCCGCACGTCTTCACGCCAGTCGATCTCGACCCGCTGAATGCGCCGCTCGCGCAGCCAGTCGCGAGCCTCCGCCACGGCCGGGGCGAAGCGCGAATGCCAGGCCGCAAACAGGGTGCCGCCATGACGCTCGGCCAGCTCGACCAGCTCCTCCACCTCGCTCAGGGTCGCGCCGGGCGGCTTCTCCAGCAGCACGCTCCTGCCCCGCTCGAGGGCAATGCGCGCCTGCGAATAGCGCAGATGCGTCGGCGTGCAGATGGCCACCGCCTCCAGCTCGGGATGCGCTTCGAGCATCTCCGTCAGGCTGGCATAGCCGGGCATCGACGCGAGGCGCGCGCGGGGGTCCGCCGTCGCCAGCAGGCGGAAGTCGCGGCTCTCGGCCAGGGCCGGCAGATGCTGGTCGCGGACGATCTTGCCGGCCCCGACCAGGCCTAGTGTGATGACGGTCATGGTGTCTCCTTCTACTGGCTCTGCGCTTCCCTTGCGTCAGCGCGATTGGAGATAGCGATACGAAAGTATAAATTGAACATTGGAATTTATATGTTGAACATACAATCCTTGCCTACCCTTGGCCAGCCATCGAGGCGACACCCCCAGGAGAGCTGCACCATGCGTCTGATTCAATGCGAGCATCGGGGCCGGGTCCATGCCGCCCGGGTCGAAAGCGACCGGGTGGTTCGCCTGCTCGATGCCGATACCTACACCCTCGCCCGCCGCGCCCTCACCGCGGGGCAGTCGCTGGCGGCAGCCGTCGAGGCGGCGCTCACCGACACCCGCCTCGACTATCCTCAGCTGATCGAGGAAAAGCGCCTGCTGCCGCCATTGACCCACCCCGACCCGGCGCACTGCCTGGTCACCGGCACCGGCCTCACTCACCTGGGCAGCGCCGATACCCGCGATGCCATGCATGCCAAGGCTCAGGTCGATGACGCAGCCCTGACCGATTCGATGCGCATGTTCAAGCTCGGTGTGGAAGGGGGCAAGCCCGCCCCCGGCGAGACCGGCGCCCAGTCGGAGTGGTTCTACAAGGGCGACGGCGGCTGTGTCGTCGCCCCGGAGGCCGCGATTCCCGTGCCGTACTTCGCCGAGGATGCCGGCGAGGAGCCGGAGCTTGCCGGGCTCTACGTGATCGACGACGACGGCCAGCCCTGGCGGGTGGGCTACGCGCTGGGCAACGAGTTCTCCGATCACGTCACCGAGCGCTTCAACTACCTGTGGCTGGCTCACTCCAAGCTGCGCGCCTGCAGCTTCGGCCCCGAGCTGCTGGTCGGCGAGCTGCCAACGCACCTGGAAGGCACCAGCCGCGTCGTGCGCGGCAACGAGACCGTGTGGGAGAAGCCCTTCCTCACCGGCGAGGCCAACATGGCCCACAGCCTGGCCAACCTGGAGCATCACCACTTCAAATACCCAAACTTTCGGCGCCCCGGCGACGTCCACGTGCACTTCTTCGGCACCGCCACGCTGAGTTTCGCCGACGGCATCCAGACCCGGGACGGCGACCGCTTCGAGATCAGCCTTCCCGAATTTGGCAGGCCACTACGCAATCCGCTGCGCTTCGAGTCAGCCAGGCGTGCCACCGTAGTGAAAGCGCTCTGAGCGGCCGGCCGACGCCGCGCGCACCATGGCCGTGATCGATTGGTCTGAGCATAAAAAAACCCAGGCCGGTACCCGGCCTGGGTGTCGTGCGTCTCAGCTGCCGTAGCGGCCGAGGGTGCGATCAAGCGCTGGTGCGACGACGCACCGGTGCATCGCCGTCTTCACGGCGACGGCGCGGGGCACGCTCGGGGGCACCGCTGTCTTCGCTGATCTCCAGCGCACGGCCGGCGACGCGGGCGCGGGCCATCTTGGCCAGGATGCTGGGCGGCAGCGAACTCGGCAGTTCCACCACCGAGAAGGCGTTGCGAATGTCGATACGACCGATCCGCGAACCTTCGATGCCCCCCTCGTTGGCCAGGGCGCCGACCAGTTGGCCCGGCTTGACGCCGTCCTTGTGACCGACGGCGACGCGATAACGGGTCATGCCCTCGCTCGGGCCACGGTCGCGACGCGGCGGCTTGCCGTCGCGCGGGGCACGCTCACCCCGGTCGGCCCTTTCCTTGCGCGGCGCCTGCAGGCGACCGATGGGGGCCTCGTCGGCACGTGCCAGAGCGGCAAAGGCGCAGGCCAGCTCGATCGGATCGTGACCTTCCGCCACCAGCCGCTCGACCAGCGCGCGCTGCTCGTCGGCACCGGCGGTCAGCATGCCGATGACACGCTGATGGAACACCTCGTCGCGATGGGCGCGAATCGCGGCCTCGTCGGGCACTTCCATTTCGGTCATGCGCTGGCCGGTGGCCTGCTCGATCCAGCCCACCTTGCGGCCTTCACGGAAGCCGACGAAGGTGATCGATATGCCGGTACGCCCTGCCCGACCGGTACGACCGATACGGTGGGTATAGGCTTCGCTGTCCTGGGGCAGGTCATAGTTGAAGACGTGGGTGATACGCGGCACGTCGAGGCCGCGGGCAGCCACGTCGGTAGCGATCAGCACGTCGACCTTGCCGCGCTTGAGGCGTTGAATGGTGCGCTCGCGCAGGCTCTGATCCAGGTCGCCGGAGAGGCTGGCCACGTTCACGCCTCGGGCGGAGAGCTGCTCCATCAGCGTGGTGCAGGCAGCACGGGTGCGCACGAAGACGATGGCGGCATCTACCTCTTCGACCTCGAGGATACGCGCCAGCGCTTCCAGCTTGGCACCGCCGTCGACGCGTACCAGGCGCTGCTCGATATTCTCACCAGTGGTGGTGCGCGACTCGATGGCGACCTTGACCGGATCGACCAGGTAGCGGTTGACGATGCGCTCGATCTCGGCCGGCAGGGTGGCGGAGAAGAACACCCGCTGAGCGTCCTTGGGGGTATCGGCGACCACGCGCTTGACGTCGTCGATGAAGCCCATGCGCAGCATCTCGTCGGCTTCGTCCAGCACCAGGGCGGAGAGACCGTCGAGCTTGAGGCTGCCGCGGTCGAGGTGATCGATCACCCGGCCCGGCGTACCCACGACCACCTGGGCACCGCGCTTCAGCGCGCCCAGCTGTTCACGATATTCCTGACCACCGCACAGGGTGGCCACTTCCAGACCCTGCAGGTTCTGGCCGTACTTGGTGAAGGAGACGGCCACCTGCTGGGCCAGCTCCCGGGTCGGTGCCAGCACCAGCACCTGGGGCTCGCGGCGAGTCAGCTCGAGCCGCGACAGCAGCGGCAGCGCAAAGGCTGCCGTCTTGCCGGTACCGGTCTGCGCCTGGCCCAGCATGTCACGACCTTCCAGCAGGGCCGGAATGGTCTGTGTTTGAATCGGTGAAGGAGTTTCGTAACCCAGTGTTTCGACAGCGGCGAGAACGGCAGGCAGCAGAGCAAGATCGCCGAAGCTCGGCGAGGCGACAGAAGTCGAGGTCATCAATCACACCTTGGTAGGCCGGCACTCGCCGGCAAATCACATTGAGGCATCCCCGACCGCTCTTGGCAGGTCGGTGGCTCTGTCATCACGGGCCGATACGGCCTGGACAGGGCGGATCACGTTATCGTGGGACGCCGGTCGCACCTGGCATCCGGTTCGCGCCAGAGGGCGGGAACCGCTGTGGCGACCTTTTTGCGCCGATGTCGCCCGGTTGGCGGCATCCTGTAGCGCTCCATCTTCACATCTCGGACGTTGCAGCAGTTGCTGTCGGTCTCGGTGATTGCCTCTCGAACGCGTGGCGCTCGGAGCGAATCGTCATGATGGCGGGGTCAGCACATGCGAGGAGCGCGCATGCTAACATCAAGACTGGTTTCCTGACCAGTACTTTCAACGCTGCGCTCACACAGAACCTTCATTTGACTTCGAGGAGCCCTGCCGCATGCCCACGCTTTGGGTCGATGCCGATGCCTGCCCCAAGGTAGCGCGCGAGATCATCGTTCGCGCCGCCGAGCGCACCACCACGCCCACCTGGTTCGTGGCCAACCACTCGATCCCGCTGCCGCCCTCGAAGTGGGTCAAGTCGCTGTCGGTGAGTCATGGCTTCGACGCCGCCGACAACGAGATCGTGGCGCGCCTCGCCGCAGGGGATCTGCTGATCAGCTCCGACCTGCCGCTGGCCATGGAGGCCATCGACAAGGGCGCCGCGGTGATGACCACCCGCGGCGAGATGCTCGACAAGAACAACATTCGCGCCAAGGTACAGCTGCGCGATTTCATGGAAACGATGCGCTCCAGCGGCGAACACACCGGCGGGCCCAAGGGCTACAGCGACGGTGACCGGCGCGAGTTCGCCAACGCCCTGGACCGCTGGCTGGCCAAGAACCGTTAAGCCTTCTCGCGAATGCCCTGCCCCGGCAACCGCTCGCGGTCGTGGGGCCGGTCGAAGTCGAGCAGCGGCCCCTTGGGCACGATGCGGGTCGGATTGATGGTGTCGTGACTGTAATAGTAGTGGCGCTTGATGTGCTCCAGGCTCACCGTCTCGGCCACGCCCGGCCACTGGTACAGCTCACGCAGGTAGTTCGAGAGGCTGGGGTAGTCCTCGATGCGGCGGAAGTTGCACTTGAAGTGGCCATAGTAGACCGCATCGAAACGTACCAGGGTGGTGAACAGGCGGATGTCGGCCTCAGTGAGCCACTCCCCGGCCAGATAACGGTGCTCGGTCAGCCGTCTTTCGACCCGGTCGAGCGCCTCGAACAGGGCCGTGACGTGCTTCTCGTAGACCGCCTGCTCAGTGGCGAAGCCCGACTTGTAGACCCCGTTGTTGATGTGGTCGTAGACGTCATCGTTGATCGCATCGATGGTCTCGCGCAGGTCGAGGGGATAGAAGTCGAGACGGTTGCCGGTCAGGTCATCGAAGGCATCGTTGAACATCCGCACCAGCTCGGCCGACTCGTTGTTGACGATGCGCCGCTCGTGCTTGTCCCACAGCACCGGCACCGTGACCCGGCCGGTATAGCGGGAATCGGTCAGCGTGTAGAGTTCGCGATGATAGTCGACGCCGTTGACCGGATCGCCGCTGGCGCCTTCGTCCTCGTGATAGGTCCAGCCCTGGTCGAGCATCAGCGGGCTGACCCAGGAAACTCCGATCAGGTCGTCCAGCCCCTTGAGCTTGCGCATGATCAGGGTGCGATGCGCCCAAGGGCAGGCCAGCGAGACATAGAGGTGAAAGCGCCCCGCCTCGGCCGGCACGGCACGCTGGCCTTCGGGGCCAGGGCTGCCGTCACGCGTGACCCAGTCGCGCAGCTTGGCGGATTCGCGCACGAACTCGCCGCCGTGTTTCTTGGTGTCGTACCACTGGTCGTGCCACTTGCCGTCGATCAGCAGGCCCATATCGTTCTCCGTAAACAGATTTTGCTAGCCAGAGTAAACCGCTCAGCCCTACGCTCAAGCGCAGTTTTTGCGTTTCATGCAACGAAAATTCCGAACGGTCACATTCGGCTCGCACATTCACTGGCCACGGCTTCCTTGAGTGCCTGCGCCATGGCACGGGTGGCGGGGCCGGCCCGGTCCCGGTCGCGGAAGATCATCTGCATGGGCACCTCGCGAACGCCACCGGCCGCAAGCGGCAGCGGCCGCAGCACGCCACTCTCCAGATCAGCGTAGATGCGGGTCTCGGGCAGCCAAGCAAAACCCAGGCCACGCCGTACCATGTCGATGGAGGTTTCGAGGTGACTTACCGTCCAGCGCTGCTCGGCCTTGAGCCAGCCGGCATCCATCGACTGGCGCAGCGCCGAGTCGCGCACCACCAGCTGACGATGCCGCTGCAGGTCGCGCAGATCGAGCTGCCGCTCGAGCCCATGCAGTTCATGATCGTGATGCGCCACCGCGACGAAACGTACGGTGACCAGTGGCTCGCCGAGAAACCCTTGGGCCGCCAGCCCCGATATGGCGATATCGGCACGGCCGTCGTAGAGCATCTCGATGCCGCCGTTGAGCACCGTTTCGTGGAGCTGCACACGGACATAGGGATAAGCGGCGGAAAAGCGGCTCAGCGCCACCGCCAGCGCATCGTTGGGAAAGATCTGATCGATCGACAGTACCACTTCGGCCTCGAGGCCTTCGGAGAGCCGGCCGGCCACGTCCTCCAGTGCTTCGGCGCTCTCGATCAGTTGGCGCGCCCGGCGCAGCAGCAGCTCCCCCGCATCGGTCAGCCGCACCTGTCGTCCCATGGGCTCCAGCACCTTGACGCCGAGCTGCTGCTCCAGCTTGTGCACGGCATGATTGAGCGTGGAGGGGCTCTTGTGGACCACCTCGGCGGCACGAGCGAAGCCGCCGTGATCGACCACCGCCGCGAGCATCTGCCACTGAGCCAGGGTGACGCGAGACATATTCGACTTCCTCGAACGAAAAGTGCGAAACGTTGCGATTAATCTTCGAAAAAAACGGCCTAAAATACCAGTCATATCCATCATTGGAGATTGCCAGTCATGGCCACCAGCCCCAGCTCCCGGCGCATCGAGCGCCTGTTTCACAGCCACCCCAGCCAAGATGGCGACGGGGTCCACATCCAGCGTATCCACTGTTTCGACGGCGAGCTCGACCCTTTCCTGATGCTCGACGAGCTCGGCTCCGACCGCCCCGACGATTACATCGGCGGCTTCCCGCCGCATCCGCACCGCGGCATTCAGACGCTGACCTATATCGTGCATGGCGGTATCACTCACGAAGATCACCTGGGGCACAGCAGCACCATCCAGGCCGGCGATGCGCAGTGGATGCACACCGGGCGCGGCATCGTGCACTCGGAAATGCCGCTCACCGACAGCCAGGGGCTGCATGGGTTTCAGCTGTGGCTCAACCTTCCGGCGCAGGAGAAGATGAGTGCGGCGCGCTATCGCGACGTGCGTAGCGACGAAATGCCGCGCCTGCTGAAGGAGAAGGCGGAGTTGATTGCCCTCGGTGGCAGTTGGTCGACGCCGGAAGGCGAGAGCGTGTCAGGCCCCCTGGACGCCCTGGCGGGAAATGGCGGCGTGGCCCATGTCCGACTCGAAGCCGGCGGCCAGCTGGCACTCGCGGCGCCGAGCGAGACGCTGGCCGTTTATGTCTTCGAGGGCGCCCTGCAGATCGAAGGAGAAAGCGTTGGCGCCGGTCAGTTGGCCAGGCTGAGCCCCGGGGAGTCGCTGGTGCTTGCCAGCCCGACGGGCGCCCAGTGCCTGCTGCTGGCGGGCACGCCACACCGCGAGCCGATCGCGCATTACGGCCCGTTCGTGATGAACAGCGCCCAAGAGATCGAACAGGCCCTGCGCGATTACCGCAACGGCACCTTCACCGACTGAACAGTCGGTTCAGTAAAAGTTACCTAAAGGGGGTTGTCTTCCTTCTTTTCTTCACGTTCAATGCAAATTGTTGAACAGTGTTCGACAACACTTGACGGCCCGGGGTCTCGCCAGTGAGGCGCCGGGGCGCACCTTGCTGTATGCACGTACAGTCTATGCAGGCCATATATCATGGGTTAAGGTTCCCATGCCTTTTTATATTCTTGTCATCTTTTTTTATGGCCGATACCAATGTTGCGAATCCTTCATTCGCTGCCCCGCACGCATAAGTTGTTGCTGCTACCCGTTGCCACCATGGTGACCGTGCTGGGCGCGCAAAAGATCGTTACCGTCGTAGAGAATTCCCAGCGTCAGGGTCAGGTTCCCGAAACCGTGCTGTTCCCCCTGTCGCCCGAGGCTCAACCAGGCCTCCCCGCACTCAACAGTGATCGTTACTCTGTCGCCGATGCCATCGAGATCGCCACTCAGGCCATCGATGCCACCCGAGAATACATCCCGCTTTCCCAGCTCAAGCCGACCGAGATCATCGACCTTTCCGGGGTCGCTATGGCCCAGGCCGAACAGGCGCCACAGCCCACACCCGTCAGGGCCGCTGCCGAGCTCGATACCGCCACCACGCCTGCTGACGGCGGTATCGAACTGACAACGGAACTCGATCCTGGCGCACTGCACATCGCCATGGTGATCGGCACCTTGGCCAGCGGCATGCTCGACGACATTCATACCGATGACGAGGCGCTTGCCGCCACGGATGCCTCCTCCTTCGACGATGCCACCTCCTATGAAGATTATCCTGACGAAGAGCTGGCGCTGTTCGAGGACGGCCCGATCCTCTTCGATCATGAGATCGCTGCCGCCGAGCCCTTCGTGCCGGAGTGGCGTACCTATACCGTAGAGCAGGGCGACACCTTCGCCGTGCTGGCACAGAACGAACTGGGCCTGGGCTACAGCGAGGCCATGCGCCTGCTCGACAGCCTGCCGGACAAGCGCCTGCTGACCCATTGGCGGGTCGGCAACACCTTCGAATATCAGCTCGACGAGCAGGACCGCCTGCTGGCCTTGCGGGTGATGCGCAATGCGCGGGAAGGTTTTCTGCTCGAGCGCGACGAGGACGGTTTCGACGTTGCCACCATCGAGCGTGCCGGCGAGGCCACGCAGCGTCTGTTCGCCGGCAGCGTGAGCGGCAGCTTTGCGCGTTCCGCTCAGTCCACCGGCCTCTCCAGCACCGAGGTGGCCCAGGTCACACGGCTGCTGGAGAAGAAACTCGATTTCCGGCGCGACACTCGCCGCGGCGATGAATTCAAGGTGCTGGTCGAATCCGACATCATCGACGGCAGCAGCTTCGACTCCCGCGTGCTGGCAATCCAGTACACCGGGGCGCGCATGGATCTGACCCTGGTACGTAACAGCGACGACAACAACTTCTACACGCCGGATGGCCAGAGCCTCGACCCCGCTTTCGCACGCTACCCCTTCGAGGGTAGCTATCGCATGAGCTCGGGGTTCAATCCGCGCCGCACTCATCCGGTCACCGGGCGAGTCAGCCCGCACCGCGGCACCGACTGGGCCATGCCCATCGGCACACCGATCATCGCACCGGCCGACGGTCGCGTGGAAAAGGTGGGCAACCACCCGGTGGCGGGCCGCTACGTGGTGGTCCGTCATGACAACGGTTATCGCACGCGCTACCTCCACCTGTCTCGCGCCATCGTGAGCCGCGGCGACCGCGTTTCCATGGGCGAGCGCATCGCGCTGTCGGGCAATACCGGTCGCAGCACTGGCCCTCACCTGCACTACGAGGTGATCGTCAACAACAACGCCGTAGATGCCATGAAGGTCGATCTGCCTGAAAGCAAGAGCCTGGAAGGCGAACGTCTGATGGCCTTCCAGCGCCAGGCCGAGCCGCTGCTCGCCACGCTGCGCTCCGGCCAGACCGGTACGGCAGTGGCACAGGCCAGCACCAGCGCCGAGCGCGACGACGATTGACCCGGTATCGTCGACGATGCACGCCAAACGACGCCCTGCCCAAGCGCAGGGCGTCGTTCATTGAACATCTCTCCCAGGCCGTCTTCAGCTAACCCATGCGCCGCGCCATTCCAGCCCCGCCGCCAGCCAGTGGCAATCGCCTGACCGCCTTCTTCGGCGTGTTCCGCTACAGCCGCCGCGCACTGGCCCTGGTATGGCAAACCTCCCGCCCTCTCACTCTGGGGCTGGCAGTCTGCACCCTGGTTGCCGGCGTGCTGCCGGCAGTGGCGGCCTGGATCGGCCAGCTGATCGTCGATGCCGTGGTCGAGGCCATGGCCTATCACCGCGAGACCGGCGCCACCCTCACCTTCGAGAGCGCCTGGCCGGTACTGCGCTACGTGCTGGCGGAAGCCGGCGTCATCGCCGCCATCGCCCTGGCCCAGCGCGGCCTGTCGGCCCAGCAGTCACTGCTGCGGGCGCTGCTGGGCCAGAAGGTCAATGTCATGATCCTGGAGAAGGCAGGCACCCTGTCGCTTGCCCAGTTCGAGGACTCCGAGTTCTACGACAAGCTCACCCGGGCGCGCCGTGAGGCTTCGATCCGCCCGCTGGGGCTGGTCAACAAGACCTTCTCGCTGCTGCAGAACGCCATCTCGCTGGTCAGCTTCGGCGTGCTGCTGGTGCAGTTCTCGCCCTGGGCCATCCTGATCCTGGTGCTCGGTGCCCTGCCGGTGTTCGTCTCCGAGGCCAAGTTCTCCGGCGACGCCTTCCGCCTGTTCCGCTGGCGCTCACCCCAGACCCGCATGCAGATGTACCTGGAAACCGTGTTGGCCCGGGAGGACAGCATCAAGGAGGTCAAGCTGTTCGGCCTGGAGCCGCTGCTGCTGGAGCGCTATCGCAAGATCTTCGACACCCTCTACGGCGAGGATCGTCGCCTGACCATTCGCCGCGAGAGCTGGGGCTTTCTGCTCGGCCTGCTCGGCACGCTGGCCTTCTACGGCGCCTATGCCTGGGTAGTAGCGGAAACGATCTCCGGCACGCTGACCCTGGGCGAGATGACCATGTACCTGATGGTGTTCAAGCAGGGCCAGGCGGCGCTCTCGGCCAGCCTCACCTCGATCAGCGGCATGTACGAGGACAACCTCTACCTGTCGAATCTCTATGAGTACCTGGAACAGCCGGTGACGCCCGAACCCGGCCGCCTCACCCAGGGCGACCGCCCCGGCGACGGCATTCGCTTCGAGCGGGTGGGATTCACCTACCCCGGCGCCGAGCGGCCGGCGCTGCAAGACATCACGCTGCATCTCGCGCCCGGGCAAAGCCTGGCGCTGGTGGGCGCCAACGGTTCGGGCAAGACCACGCTGATCAAGCTGCTGACACGACTCTACGAACCCAGCGAAGGCCGCATCCTGCTCGACGGCAGCGACCTGCGCGAATGGGACGTGGCGACCCTGCGCCGGCGCATCGGCGTGATCTTCCAGGATTTCGTGCGTTACCAGCTCAAGGTGGGCGAGAACCTCGGCGCCGGCGACGTCGAGGCCTTCGGTGACGAAGCGCGCTGGCAGGAGGCGGCCGAGCGCGGCCTGGCCGATGAGTTCATCCGCCACATGCCCGGCGGCTATCACACCCAGCTCGGCCGCTGGTTCAAGGGTGGCCAGGAGCTCTCCGGCGGCCAGTGGCAGAAGATCGCCCTGGCGCGGGCCTACATGCGCGAGAGCGCCGACATCCTGGTGCTCGACGAACCCACCGCGGCCATGGACGCTGCCGCCGAAGCGGCCGTCTACGCCGATTTCCGCGAGCACCGCCGCGACAAGATGACTATCCTCATCTCGCACCGCTTCTCCACCGTGCGTGCCGCCGATCAGATCCTCGTTGTCGACGACGGCAAGGTCATCGAGCGTGGCGACCACGCCAGCCTGATGGCACAGAACGGCCGCTATGCCAGGCTTTTCCGGCTGCAGGCGGAAGGCTATCGCTAGGGAAACACTGCACAAATGCCTGCGCGAGCGAATCACTGCGTTGCGCGGTGCTCGGAATCCTCACATATACCCCATATGCTCCGGTTCCTGTGCTCCGTGCGCCTTGTGCTTCATCTCGCTCGTCGATTTGTTCAGCGCTTCCCTAGAAAAACCCTCCCTGTATCCGTTGACGCTTGTTGAGCGATTGTCTATAAGAAAAGAGTCGCATCGTCGATGCGGCACAATCCATCGTTCATTACCCATCGAGAAGCGTTCCTCATGCGCTGGCTACTTCCAGGCAACAAGGCAAATCGGCAACATCGCGTAGGCATTAACGCGATGCGTACCCGTTTGCTGCTGCCGTGGGCCGGCCGTCGAAACGACGACACCTGAAGGACGCTGGCCGCGGCACTTGTCGCGGCCAAGCCTGGATAGCATTTTTCCCACCCGTCGCGCACAAGTTCCCGGCCTCCACTCAAGGAGACCGAGATCATGGCACTACTTCGCACTACCCGTCGTCTGCTGCGCGCCGTGAGCGCCCACTACGCCAACCGTCGCCGCGATGCCCTGCTACGCGACTGCGACCCACGCATGCTCAAGGACATCGGCCTGCGCTGGGAGCGCGGCAAGCTGGTACCGACCAACCCGGAACGCATCGCCTCCGCCAAGAGTGACGTCGTCGCGATTTCCGGCGCTGCCACCGCTGCAAGCGAAAGCCCTCGCGTGGTCTGTCCGCGCTGCGGGGCACGCCTGGCTTAGCCATGCCCCGGCCACAGGACGTGGCCGGGGCTTTCTTTTATGCCCGCCGGCTCACAGGGCACGCTCGCTGGCTCACAGGGCCAGCGGGCGATCCAATGCATGCAGCAGCTCGTCGTCACGCTCGTAGATGTCGGGGCGGAACGAGAGCGCGCCGTCGTCGTCCGGGTTGACGGTCCAGTAGTGCAGGATGACCGGCATGCGGTTGGCGAGCGAGACGTTGCGCGTTTCCCCGCTGTCGATGCGCGCCTCGATGTCGTGATCGCTGTCGGTATCGTCGAACAGCAGTTGGGCCAGCTCACGAATGTTCTCGACGCGGATGCAGCCGGAGCTGAAAGCACGCTGCTGGCGCGAGAAGTTGCCCTGGGCCGGCGTGTCGTGCAGATAGACCATATGATCGTTGGGGAAGCGGATGGCGAGCAGTCCCAGGGCATTCTGCGGGCCCGGCGCCTGGCGCAGCACGATGTTGCCGGGGTTGTCCCAGTCGACCCGCCATGGGTCGAGCGGCTCCCCGGATGGGCTGAGCACCTGAATTCGCTCCCGCCATAAATAGCCCAGGTCGCGACGCACTGCCGGAAGCACGTCCTGGCGCAGGATGGTGGGGGGAATCGTCCAGGTGGGATTGACGGTCATGTGGGTGATCTCGGAGCGCAGCGAAGGCGTACGCCGATAGGGCTGCCCCACCACGATACGTGAGCGCCAGACCTCACCGTTGGGCCGGAAATAGCTGAGTTCGTAGCCGGCGATGTCGACCAGCACGTAGGCCTCGGGCAGGCCGTGCAGCAGCCAGCGGGCACGCTCCATGTTGAGGCGGATCTGATCGATGCGCCGCTCGACGGGAACGTTGAGCGCCGCAAGCGTCTGACGTCCGACGATGCCGTCGGGCTCCAGCAGGTGCCGCCGCTGGAAACGGCGCACTGCCGCTTCCAGTTCGCTGTCGAAGCGCCGCGGGTCGGCGGTTTCGCGCCTCTCCCCGGAAGCGACACCGTTGTCTTCATCCCCCTCGCCGGGCGCCCCGTTCTCGAGCACACCGGCCACGGCCAGACGTTCGCGCAGCAGCGCGACGTCGTCATCGTCATCTCCCACACGCAGCGCACTATCGCGCTCCGGCAGCCGCTCCCAGCCGCCCTGCCGTTCGATGTCGCGATAGCGAGCCAGCCCTTCACGCAGCCGTAGATAGGGCGTATAGGGCGGCCGCGCTTCTTCCAGAATGCGTTCGAACTGCTGCTGGTCAATGGCATCCGATATCGCGCCTAGATCCAGGTCGGGCGCTTCCACCGGCACCTCCCAATCCGCGCTCAGCGACTGGGGATCGACCTTGCCCCGCTGCAGATGCTTGAGCGCCGTGAACAACATGCGGCTGGCAAACAGCTCGTAGCGGAGTTGCCGTTCGCTGTCCGCGTCCTCGTCGCGCACGTTGCGGTACTCCGCCTCTATCTCGTCGGGACGGTAATCCTCGGGGGTCAGGCCGTCCTGCTCCAGGGCCCGCAGCGTTGAAACGAGCCCGGCTATCGTTTCCTCATCCTGCCAGGCCGGCCGATGGTCGCGCCGAGCATAAAACGCTTGCAGCAGCTCGCTCTCGTCGGCCAGCGCACGTGACAGACTCGGCCTGTCGCCCGCATCGTCAACGCTCGACTGTCGCGCTCGCTCCTCTGCCAAGGCTCCCGGCATGGAGGCAAGCAGCATTACCAGTACTCCCATCCGTGTAATAAAGCGCATCGATAACCCCTGCTCCGTTGATGGCTGGTCTGGCCTTCCTGGCCCCTCTCTTCATAATAGTGCCTGGCCCGTGGCTGCAAGCCAGTCGAGCCCATCACCTCTCTTTACGTTACCCCGCTAGCGGTGCTGCCGCTGCGCTATTTCAACGCCATAGGCATGCCGATGCGCTTTTTACCGACGCTACGACTTACGCTCTCGACCCTGGCCGCCTCTCTGCTGGTCACCCTGCCCACCGCCCACGCCGGCAACTTCCTGAGCCAGGCGGGGCTTTCGTATTCCACTTACGTTCCGCTCGGCCAGACTCTGACCGAGCTGGCTCCCGGCGCCGACCCGCATGTGCTTCAGCTCGCCGCCCAGGCCCTGGCCTGTGCCCAGCCCGACGCCGAGCGCCTGGCCGTCATCGACTTCTCCCGCCCCTCCGTCGAGCCGCGCCTGTGGGTCTTCGACCTGGCCCAGGAGCGCCTGATGTTCGAGGAGCTGGTCTCTCACGGCCGCGGCTCGGGCGATGCCGAGGCCACGGTGTTCTCCAACACCCCCGAGAGCTATCAGTCGAGCCTCGGCCTGTTTCGCACCATGAACAGCTACTATGGACGCAACGGCTACTCCCTGCGTCTCGAGGGGCTGGAGCCAGGCGTCAACGACCTGGCCTATCAGCGTGCCATCGTGATCCACGGCGCCGATTACGTCAGCGAGGCCTTCATCCGCCAGACCGGCCGGCTGGGGCGCAGCCACGGCTGCCCGGCGGTACGCCAGGAAGTGACCTATCCGCTGATCGACAGTATCAAGGAAGACCACTACCTGTTCGCCTATTACCCCGATCCCGAATGGCTGGAAAACTCCGCCTTCCTCAGCTGCGAGCGTGACGCCACCCAACTGGCCATGTACTGACACGAGCTGAAAACCTGCCGATCTGATCTCGCCCCCTAGCACCAGCAGGGGGCATTTTCGTGCGGCACTGCACCATTCTTGCCACCCTGCGGCGACTCTCCTGCCGCTCTCTTGCCATTCTCTTCCAGGATCGTACGAGCTTCGATCCACCCATCAAACCATAACTCGATGTTTTAACTGAACAACAAAAGAATATGGCAAACGGATTGCTTGATATGAATCAAATTGCCGGGTAGGCGTGGACCAGGCTTCCAGGGGAAGTACGAGTGCGTCAGACCTGACCTTCAACGGAGAAGGGCGAACTCATGTATCGACAATCCGTACGAGGTCATAGCCCATGGAAATTCTCAACAAGGCGAACCGAATTCGTCTCTTGAGCCTGCGCACGCCACAGATGCGTGCCTTCCACTTCTCCTGGTTCGCCTTTCATATCTGCTTCTTCGGCTGGTTCGGCATCGCCCCGCTGATGGCGGTGGTGCGCGAAGACCTGAACCTGACCCAAACCCAGATCGGCAACACCATCATCGCCTCGGTCTTGATCACGGTGATCGTGAGGTTGCTGATCGGCGTGCTGTGCGATCGCATCGGGCCGCGCAAGACCTACACCGGCCTGCTGGTGCTGGGCTCCATTCCGGTGATGAGCATCGGCTTCGCCAACAGCTTCGAGACCTTCCTGCTGGCGCGCCTGGCCATCGGCGCCATCGGCGCCTCGTTCGTCATCACCCAGTACCACACCACCATGATGTTTGCCCCCAACGTGGTGGGCACGGCCAACGCCACCAGCGCCGGCTGGGGTAACCTGGGCGGCGGCACCACGCAGATCGTCATGCCGCTGATCTTCTCCGGGCTGCTGATGCTGGGCGTCAGCGAGACGCTGGGCTGGCGTCTGGCCATGGTGGTGCCGGGTGTGGTGATGTTCGCCACCGGCATCGGCTACTGGCTGTTCACCCAGGACGCTCCCAACGGCAACTTCGATGAGCTGCGCGCACGTGGCGAGCTGCCCCCCGCCAACGGCGAGAACAGTGCCGGCAAGAGCTTCATGTCCGCCGCCAAGGACATCCGCGTGTGGGCGCTGTTCGTGGTCTATGCCATCTGCTTCGGCGTCGAGCTGACCATCAACAACATCGCCGCCATTTACTTCTTCGATCACTTCGACCTGACCCTGGCCACCGCCGGCATGATCGCCGGTCTGTTCGGGCTGATGAACGTCTTCGCCCGCACCCTGGGCGGCGTGTTCTCCGACCTGTTTGCCCGCAACGGTGGCCTCAAGGGGCGCGTGCGCTGGCTGTTCATCGCCCTGATCTGCGAAGGCATTGCCCTGGTGGCCTTCTCGCAGATGCACGTGCTGTCGTACGCCATTGGCATCATGCTGGTGTTCAGCCTGTTCGTGCAGATGGCCGAAGGTGCCACCTACGGCGTGGTGCCCTTCATCAACAAGAAGGCCCTGGGCGCGGTGGCCGGCATCGTCGGTGCCGGTGGCAATGTGGGTGCCGTGGCTGCCGCCTTCCTCTTCCGCAGCGAAGCCATCACCTATCAGCAAGGCCTGTTCTACCTCGGCCTGATCGTGCTGGTGCTGGCCTCCTGCGCTCTGCTGGTGCGCTTCAGCGACGAAACGGAAGCCGAGGAAGCCGAAGCCTATCGCCAGGCCGTGGGCGAGGATACCGGCGCCGGCGCGCTGTCGCTGCGCTGATCGCAAGCACAGCGGCATTCACTGCCGCAATGCTTGCCCAAACTGGCCGCCGCCCTCGGGGCGGCGGCCATTGCGTGAATGAGGTGAGCCATGACACCCGCCGAATGCCTGCTGCTGGCAGCCAAGCGCTGCGAAATCGACGATCTCGAGCACCTTACCGCCGCCTGCGACATCGTCGGCGACGTCAGTCGTTTCATCCATGCGCTGCAAAAGGAGCGTGGCGCCTCCAACGTCTATCTGGCCTCCGGCGGACAGCGCTTTACCGAGCGCCGTCAGGAGCGTATCGACGAGTGCCAGGCCACCGAGCGCGCCCTGCGCACCCGCCTGGAGGCACTGGGCGAGACCGCCGGTCGCCCCGCCGCCACCGCCCGCTTGCTGAAGCGGGTCGCCTTCGTCTGGCACGCCCTGGAAGGCCTGGACGCACTGCGTGACGACATCGCCGCACTCGGCACCAGCCCCGATGCGGCAACGCAATCGTACAATCAGCTCATCAGCGCCCTGCTCTCGGTGGTGTTCGAAGTCGCCGATACCGCCGGCGACCCCGACATCACCCTGGCCTTGGTTGCCATCTTTCACCTGATGCAGGGCAAGGAGCTGGCCGGCCAGGAGCGCGCCTGCGGCGCCGCCGGCTTCACTTCCGGCATCTTCGACGACGCCCATCGCCAGCTGCTGCTGCACCTGATCGACGCCCAGCAGCGCTGCTTCGACACCTGCCTCGAATTCACCAGCGATGCGGTGCGCCAACTGTGGCAGCAGGAGATGCCCGGCCGCACGCTGGCTGGCATTCAGCAGCTGCGCGAAATGGCCTGCGGCGACGTTGCGCTGCCGGAGAACGCCAGCACCCTGGGCGAGACCTGGTACGAATTGACCACTTGGCGGATCGACGCCATGCAGCGGGTCGAAACCTTCATGATCGGCGAATTGACCAGCCTGTGCCTGACGCGGACCCTGGATGCGCGGCGTAGTCTGACACAACGGGAGGAGCTGACCCGACAGCTGAACGATGCCTTGCCGGGCGTGTGTCAGCAGTTGGTGGAGTTGCTCGACGGCAGCGCCAGCCAGGAGCTCGGCGAGGTCACCGCCCGGGTGGTAGGCTCCTCGCTCAATCGCTCACTGGTGGAGCTGATGCGCGCCCAGGCCGGGCGCCTGCAGGCCCTGAGCGACGAATTGGAGGACACACGCCGGGCGCTGCGCGAGCGCAAGCTGATCGAGCGTGCCAAGGGCCTGATCATGTCCCACCAGAAGATGAGCGAGGAGCAGGCCTACGCCTTTCTACGCAAGATGGCCATGGACCAGAGCAAGAGCATGGCCGAGATCGCCCAGACCGTATTGGGGCTGGCCGACATCCTTCAGCCAACGGCCGAAACGGGGATCGAGTCCTGAAGATGGCACAGGCAGCAATGGTGCATCGCACAACCCGAGCGCACCGTCTCGGCGCCTGTGAGCCGGACACACCTCTTGACAGGCATCACAAACGAAACATCAAGCCATTGATTTTAAATGAAATAAATCGATAAAAAGACGCAATGGCACCCAAGCTGCAAAGCCTTACCGTCCGCTGAGTCAACGACGGTTCAGCGCTTCCATGCAGCACCAGGACCAGACAACGGCGTCTGCCCAGGTTCCCGTGACATCGTCATGCGAATCGGGGCAGGCGCCGTCTTTATTTGGCCAGACACTTCTTATTGGGAGCCATATCCATGAACAAGACCAACAAGGGCAATCCCGGACTCGACCGCCGCCGTTTTCTGCAGCAGACCGCCGGCGTCGTGGGCGGTACCGCTCTGCTCAGCAGCCTGCCGCTGAGCTGGGCCGTGGCCAGCGGACGGCCCGAAACCACCTCGGCCAAGCTCGGCTTCATCGCTCTGACCGACGCCGCGCCACTGTTCGTGGCGGTGGAAAAGGGCTTCTTCGCCGCCCACGGCATGACCGATGTGGAGGTACTCAAGCAGTCCTCCTGGGGTACCACCCGCGACAACCTGGTACTCGGTTCGCAGCGCAACGGCATCGACGGTGCCCATATCCTCACGCCGATGCCCTATCTCATTGCCAGCGGCGCCATGACCCCCAACAACGTGCCGGTGCCGATGAGCATCCTGGCGCGGCTCAACCTCAACGGCCAGTGCATCTCGGTGGGCAACGAGCATGCCGAACTCAAGGTGAGACTCGACACCGCCGAGTTCGCCGAGGCCATCGCCGCCAAGCGCAGCGGCGGCGATGCCGTCAATGCCGCCATGACCTTCCCCGGTGGCACCCACGACATGTGGATTCGCTACTGGATGGCCGCCGGCGGCATCGATCCCAACCGCGACATTTCCACTATCGTGGTGCCGCCGGCCCAGATGGTGGCCAACATGCGGGTCGGCAGCATGGAGACCTTCTGCGTCTGCGAGCCGTGGAACCGTCAGCTGATCAACCAGGGCATCGGCTATACCGCCAATACCACCGGTGAGATTTGGAACGACCACCCCGAAAAAGCCTTCGCCTTGAGAAGCGATTACGTCGAGGCCAATCCCAATGCCACCCGGGCGCTGCTAATGGCGATCATGGAAGCGCAGATGTGGTGCGAGGATCCGGCCAACCACGAGGAGATGGCCCAGATCTGCTCCCGTCGGCGCTGGATTCATGCCCCCTATGCCGATCTGATCGACCGCATCCAGGGCAACTTCGACTACGGCACCGGTCTGGTGATCGAAGACCATCCGCAGATGATGCGCTACTGGAAGCACCAGGCCTCCTACCCGTTCAAGAGCCATGACCTGTGGTTCCTCACCGAGAACAAGCGCTGGGGCTACCTGCCGCAGGACTTCGACAGCCAGGCGCTGATCGAACAGGTCAACCGCGAGGACCTGTGGCGCGAAGCGGCCGCCGCTCTCGGCATCGACTCCGCCGACATTCCCGATTCCACCTCACGCGGCGTGGAAACGTTCTTCGATGGCAAGACCTTCGATCCCGAAGATCCCCAGGCCTATCTCGACAGCCTCGAGATCAAGCGCCTCGCCTGATCTCGTACGAGAAGGAGACATCGTCATGAGTAGCACGCAACGCAGCAACGCCCTGGCCAAGACGGCCTCGTTCCGTTGGGCTCCCGATTTCGCCGCCATGCAGCAAGTGCTGGTGCAGCGGGTGCTGCCACCGGTGGTGATCATCGCCCTGCTCGGCATCCTGTGGGAGCTGCTGTGCTCCTCCCCTGGTGCCGTGCTGCCGCCCCCTTCCCAGGTGCTGCGCGATACCTGGGAGCTGATCGTCAATCCGTTCTACAACCATGGCGGCAACGACGTGGGCATGGCCTGGCAGATACTGGCCAGCCTCGAGCGGGTGGCCTATGGCTATTCGCTGGCCGTGGTGGCAGGCATCGCGCTGGGCGTGCTGGTGGGGCAGTCGACCTGGGCCATGCGCGGCCTCGACCCGGTGTTCCAGGTGCTGCGTACCGTGCCGCCGCTGGCCTGGCTGCCGATCTCGCTGGCCGGCTTCCAGGACAGCACTCCCTCGGCGATCTTCGTGATCTTCATCACCGCGATCTGGCCGATCATCATCAACACCTCGGTGGGCATTCGTAACATCCCCGAGGACTACCGCAACGTGGCCCGGGTGCTGCGCCTCAACGGCATGGAGTATTTCACCCGCATCATGCTACCCGCCGCCGCGCCCTACATCTTCTCGGGGCTGCGCATCGGCGTCGGCCTGTCGTGGCTGGCCATCGTCGCCGCCGAGATGCTGATCGGCGGCGTGGGCATCGGCTTCTTCATCTGGGACGCCTGGAACGCCTCGATGATCAGCGACATCATCCTGGCGCTGGTCTACGTCGGCATCGTCGGCTTCGTCCTCGACCGCCTGGTCGCCTTCATCGGCAGCCGGGTGACCCGCGGCACCGCCCAAGGCTGAGGAGCAACAACATGAGCAACCGCTATCTGAGTATCGAGAACGTCGACATGACCTTCACCGCCAAGGGCGTGGAGAGCCAGGTGCTCAAGGGCATCGACCTGACCGTGGACCGCGGCGAGTACATCTCCATCATCGGCCATTCCGGCTGCGGCAAGTCGACCCTGCTCAACATCGTCGCCGGGCTGACCGAGTCCACCTCCGGGGCGGTGATTCTCGACGGCAAGGAGGTCAATTCGCCGGGACCCGACCGCAGCGTGGTGTTCCAGAACCACTCGCTGCTGCCCTGGCTCACCGTCTACGAGAACGTGGCCTTGGCGGTGAACAAGACCTGTGCGCGCACCAAGAGCAAGGCCGAGCGCCACGCGTGGATCGTCAAGAACCTGGAGATGGTGGGCATGGGGCATGCGCTGGACAAGCGCCCGGCGGAGATCTCCGGCGGCATGAAGCAGCGCGTGGGCATCGCCCGAGCACTCGCCATGGAGCCCAAGGTGCTGCTGCTCGATGAGCCCTTCGGCGCACTCGACGCCCTGACTCGCGCTCACCTGCAGGAGGAGGTGATGCGCATCCAGGACGAGCTGGGCAACACCGTGATCATGATCACCCATGACGTAGACGAGGCGGTACTGCTCTCGGATCGCATCGTGATGCTGACCAACGGCCCCTCGGCGCGCATCGGTGAGATACTCGACATCGAGCTACCGCGACCCCGCGACCGTATCGCCCTGGCCGACGACCCGCGCTACAACCACTACCGCCAGGAAGTGCTGCGCTTTCTCTACGAGAAGCAGCGCAAGGTGGAGAGCCTGGCCCAGCGGCGCGGCGCCGGTAACGAGAAGCAGAAAGACGAGAAGGAGAAGACCAAGGAGAAGCGCATGGCCAAGGCGTGAGCCTGGCACTGATCGAGCAGGCAAACGGGCCACCTTTGGGTGGCCCGTTTTGCCTGCAGAAGCGAATCTAGAGCGAATCGTCTTCGGTCGTCACGCTCATGCCCAGCAGCAGGTAAGAGAGTGTCTTGCCGTGGCCGTCCAGGTTGAGGGCGCCATTGACCCCGCCCTGCAGCACGTCGTCGATCACCAGGTTCATGCCGGCCAGGCCCGGCATCAGGTAGCGGCGTACGCGGCTCGCCCCGCGATGGGCGAACAGCGCCAGCACCCGCTCCTCGGTCACCTGTGCCACCAGGGTGTCGTAGTGGCGTGGCTCAAAGGCGAACAGCGCCAAGTTGAGCCGGTCGCCCTTGTCGCCGGCGCGGGCATGGGCCAGGCGATGCAACGGTACGGCGTGTCCCTTGGCTGGACTTGCGGTCGCGTTCGCTTCAGCGTGCGCCATGGGCGACCCTCCTCTCGTTGGCCATACTCGTCTCGAAAAGAGTGGTATCGAACAGGGTGGCAAAGGCGTCCACGTCGCTGCGCTCAACCAGGTAGGAGGCGGTGCATACGCGCCGCTGGAACTGCCGGCGTACCCCGCCGCCGCCGGCCGGGCCGGCGCAGTAGAGCGCCAGCAGCTCCTGGGTCGCGCGCTCCACCCAGCGTCGCTCGGCGTGCTCGGCCGCCAGGCGCAGGCGGTAATCGCCGCCGGTCGCGGCCGGCACCGTGCGCTGCAGGTCGCCGGCATCGCTGTCGAACACGCTGGCATGGCCGACGATATCCAGTCGCGTGCGCAGCTCCGGGGGCGCGCGGAAGGTCAACCGCTCGCGCAGCACCTCGGCGGCCAGCTGCGCCCGGGCCAGAGCATTGGGACCGGCATAGGAGATCTCCGCCTCGCCCTGCCAGCCGCCCTCGTAGCAGACGGTGGTCTTGAGTCGCTGCGGCGCCGGCTTGCCGCGAATGCCGCGCACCGCCACCCGGTCGGGGCCGATCTGCTCTACCCGCACGGCGGAAAGATCCACCACCACATCGGGAGTCAGGTAGTTGGCCGGGTCGTGCACCTCGTAGAGCAGCTGCTCCTTGACCGTACGCTCGGTCACCATGCCGCCAGTATCAGCAGGCTTGGTCACCACCAGGCTGCCGTCTTCCTCCACCTCGATGATCGGATAGCCGACCCGGGCCAGCCCCGGCACCTCCTTGCAGCCGGGGTCGGCGAAATACCCGCCCGTGACCTGAGCGCCGCACTCGCCCAGATGGCCGGCCATCATGCCGGCGGCCAGGCGATCCCAGTCGTTCCAGGCCCAGCCGAAGTGGTGCACCAGCGGCGCCAGGAACAGCGCCGGGTCGGCCACCCGACCGCTGACCACCACCTGGGCGCCTAGCGCCAGCGCCTCGACCAGGGGCTCCGCACCGAGATAGACGTTGGCCGAGATCAGCGCCTCTTCGCCGGGCAGCTCGCGGCTCTCCGCCTCCCAGCGCTCGAGATCGATCTCGCTCAACCGTGCGCGGATGTCGTCGCCGTGTACCCGACCGATCCTCGCCCCGCCCCGCTCGCTGCGGACGGCCAGTTCGGCCACCACGCCGCAGGCACCGTCCGGATTGGCCGCGCCGAAGTTGCCGAGAATGGCGATGCCGTGCTTCAGGCAGTCGTCCAGCACCGGGGTGAGCAGCTCTTCCAACAACGGCTCGTAGCCCGCATTCGGGTCGTCGCGCAGGGCGCGGTGGGCCGCCGCCAGGGTGCGCTCACCGAGGGTCTCGAAGATCAGCGCGGCGGGCTGGCCACGGCGGATCAGCTCTCTCACCACGGGAATGGCGGCATCGGTGCGGTCGCCGGAAAAGCCGGCGCCGCTGCCCAACAGGAAGGTCATGGGTGGGTCTCCTTGGCCGTCATGCCCTGGGTGCCGGGCCTGTTCTCGCCAGCTCCGTTATCGACAGCGGTATCGCTGGACGAAGCGGCCAGACGCTGGCGCCGCCTCGCATAGAGCGCCACCAGCAGCAGCAAGGCGCCAGTAGTGGTCAGCCAGCCGGGAATCAGCGCCAGCCCCACCACCAGCCCGAGCCCCGCGACATCGAGCAGTCGATTGCCGGTGACGGCCACCCGCGACATCAGCGTGGCGAAGGCGAGCACGAACACCACGCCCTGGGAGCTGGCCAGCAGGATGTCGAAGGCGCCGCCGAAGCCGGCCAGGGCGGGATAGATCAGCAGCAGGAACGGAATCACGTAGATCGCCGCCGCCAGGCGCACCGCCTCCCCCGCCGCCGGCAGCCAGTTGGTGCCGGCGATGCCCGCCGCGACGAACACCGCCACGCATACCGGCGGCGTGATCACCGACAGGGTGGCGAAGTAGAACACGAACAGGTGGGCGATCAGCGGTTCGACGCCGATGCTGGTGAGCGCCGGTGCGAGCACCGAGGCCACCAGTACGTAGGCCGCTGTGGTGGGAATGCCCATGCCCAGGATCAGACACACGCCGCCGACGATGAAGGCCACCAGGAACAGCGACTGGCCGCCGACGTTGACGATCAGGCTGGCCAGGGTCACGCCGATGCCGGTCATGCCGATCATCGCCACCAGCATCTGCGCGCCGGCCAGCAGCACGCCGATGATCACCATGCCCTTGCCGGCATCGATCAGCCCCGCGAGCAGCTTGCCGGCGATCTCGCGCAGCGGGGTGCGCGCCAGCAGCGCGAAGGGCACGAAGGTCAGCACCGTCATCAGGATGCCGTAGAAGGCCGCCATCTGGATCGAGCGCCCGGAGAGCACGCCGTAGAAGAGCCCACCCAGAGCCGCCAGGATCGGGATGATCCGCTCTGGGCGCAGCACCTCCGGCCAGCTCGGCAGCTCCTCGTCGGGAACCACCTGCAGGTTGCGCCGCCGCGCCACCAGATGAATGGTCAGGAACACGCCGAGATAGAACAGAATCGCCGGCAGCAGCGCGGCGAGTGCGATGCGCAGGTAACTCTCGCCGAGGATCTCGGCCATGATGAAGGCCGCCGCACCGAGGATCGGCGGGGCGATCTGGCCGCCGGTGGAAGCCACCGCCTCCACCCCCGAGGCGAAGGGCGCCGGGTACTTGAGCCGCTTCATCATCGGGATGGTGAAGTTGCCGGTGGTGGCCACGTTGGCCACGGCACTGCCGCTGACCATGCCGAACAGCCCCGAGGCGACGGTGGCCACCTTGGCGGCACCGCCCGGCGAGCGCCCGCTGATGCGCAGCGCCAGGTCCATGAAGGTCTGGCCGCCGCCGGTGTGCAGCAGCAGGCAGCCGAACAGCACGAAGGCAGCAATGGTGGTGGCGGCCACGCCGACCAGCATGCCCCACACGCCCAGATCGCCGAGATAGAGCGTCTCGGTGATGTAGTAGAGATCGAAGCCGCGGTGTCCCAGCGGCCCGGGAATGGCTGCGCCGAGCCAGGCATAGGCCAGCCCCGCCAGCACCAGCAGCGGGAAGATCACGCCGATGGCACGCCGCGACAGTTCCAGTACCGCCATCAGCAGCATGGCGGTGAACAGCATGTCTCGCGGCGTGGCCCAGGGCAGCTCGACGAGAATGCGCTCGTGGTTCATCACCACGTAGCCGCAGGCCAGCACCGTGCCGACGGCCAGCGTCAGGTCGCAGGCCAGCCCCAGCGGCCGCCAGCGTTTGCCGCCCCCCAGCGGATAGAGCGTCAGCCCCAGCAGGATCACCAGCGCAAGAAAGATACCCCGCTGGATCATGCTCTCGAACGGGCCGGTCGCCGAGGTGTAGAGGATCAGCCCGCCCAGCATGAGGGCCAGCAGCTTGGTCAGGTTCTCGCGCATGGCAATCGTCTCCCCTGGCCGTTACTCGACGGGCCGCAGCGCGTCGGGAATCTCCAGGCCCTGCTCCTCGAAGTAGCGGGCCGCCCCGGCATGCAGCGGCACGGTGCCCACTTCCAGCGTCATCTGCGCCAGGTCGGCGTCGCGTACCGCGGAGAAGGCGTTGGCCTGGGGCTCGGGGTTCTCCATCACCGCCTTGACGATCCGGTAGGCGGTCTCCTCGTCGAGATCCGGATGGGCATGCACGGCCACACCGAAGGCCCAGGTGGTGTAGGCCGGAATGCCCTCGCCGGCGCCTTCCGGCACGTCGACGATGGCCACGTCGGGCATCTCTTCACGCAGCGTGGCGGCCTGCTCGTCGGTGAGCGAGAGCACGCTGATCGGGGTGAATGTGGCGATGTCCATGCTCGAGCCGTCGAGGCGGTTGCCGACCCCGGACTTGGCCGAGCCCATCACCCGGCCATCCTTCATCGCGTCGACGATGTCGGTGGTGGAGCCGCGTACGTAGTTGGGCGAGATGCCGAGGGTACGCATCACTGCCTCGGTGGTCTTCTCGGTGGCCGAACCGGTGATGCCCGGATTGAAACGCACGCCTTCGAGATCCTCCAGGGTGGAAACGCCGGCATCCTGGCGCATCACCACGTTCTGCGGGGCGACGGTATAGACCCACAGCAGACGGCTGTCGACCGGGCGGCCATCGAAATCTTCCTGGCCGGCATAGGCGTGGTAGCCGGTATTGGTGGTGACCAGGCCCATGTCGATCTGATGGCGGCCCAGGCGGCGCAGGTTGTCGACGGTGGCGCCGGTTTCCGCCACCGAGGCGCTCACGCCCTCGACCTGGCTATTGATGATCTGGTTGACGGCGACGAAGTAGCCGTAGTGGCTCGACGAGCTGGAGGTCGAGCCGATCAGCAGGCGCTCGTTGGCTTGCGCCATGCCCGCAGTGAGAAAGGTAGTGCTGACGGCAGCGGCCAGCAGGGTCTTCAGCGTTGGCTTCATGAGTGGCTCCTTGGGCCCGGCTTGCGGGCTTGTTGTTGTCGTGTTGCGCGGGGGTTTCCCCATGACGCAGCTTGGATCGGAGCCTCTATTTTGTATATTGAATTGTTTTTAAATTGTGTTTTACTTTCTAAATGAAACCCAGCATCAAGCAGCTGCGTGCCTTCGTTGCCGTGGCCCAATCGAGCAGCCTGGCCGAAGCCAGCGAGCGCATCCACCTCTCCCAGCCGGCGATCTCCATCGCCCTGCGCAAGCTGGAAGAGGCGGTAGGCGGCGCGCTGTTCTCACGCACCACGCGCCAACTGACCCTGACCCCGGAGGGCGAGGCCTTCCTGCCGGTGGCGGTGCGTCTGCTAAACGACTGGTCCGAGGCCTTCGAGGATCTCGAGGAGCGCTTCTCCAAGCAGCGCGGCAAGGTCACCGTGGCCGCCCTGCCCACCCTGGCGGCCGGCCTGTTGCCGGGCATCATCGCCGCCTTCCATGCCCGCTACCCGCGCATCAATTTGAGCCTGCACGACGTGCTGGCCGAGCAAGTCAGTCAGATGGTGCGCGAAGGGCGCGCCGACCTGGGCCTTTCCGTGGCGCCCCACGATACCGAGGAGCTGGCTTTCGAGCCGGTACTGATGGACCGCTACGTGGCGGTCTGCCCCAGCGGCCACCCGCTACTGGAACAAGAGAGCGTGGCCTGGCGGCAGTTGGCCGGCCATCCGTTCATTGGCATCAACCGTCTCTCCAGCTCGCGCCAGGAGATCGACCGCATCATGGCCGAGGTGGGCGCGCCGCTCGAGATCCTCTGCGACGCCAGCCAGATCGCCACCGTGGGCCGCATGGTCGCCGCCGAGCTCGGCATCAGCGTGCTGCCTGAATTGAGCTTCAAACAGATCGCTACCGACGGCATCGACTACCGGCCGTTGACGACCCCCGAGGTCGAACGACCGCTGGGCATCGTCATGCGTCACCGTCACCCGCTTTCGGCCGCCGCCGCAGCGCTGCGCGCTCTGATTCAGGAGCAGGCCCGGGATTCACGCGGCTAGCTACTTCAGCAGGCACTATGCTGGGAAAGAACCCTGACCCAGCTCTGGAGCAGCAAGTGGCCGAACCCAACAGCGTAATCGCCTTCTATGACGAGCGAGTTCTCAACCACCAGCCCGACTCCGACGCACCTTTCCTACCCGGCCGCATGGATCGGAAAATTCGCGAGCTGC
The DNA here is from genome assembly GCF_900108215.1 of Billgrantia desiderata. NCBI lineage: Bacteria > Pseudomonadati > Pseudomonadota > Gammaproteobacteria > Oceanospirillales > Halomonadaceae > Billgrantia > Billgrantia desiderata. Next base: position 37,493 of record NZ_FNVC01000008.1, read on the forward strand.
TTTCAGCGCTCAAGGTACCCTGGGTTTATCCGGAGCATGCCGGGAGGCTCAAGGCCATACATCAACTGCTGGAACTCGAACCGGTACCCGGCGTAACGTTCGAAGCAGGGAAGGAAGCCACCCGCGAGCAGTTGGGTCGCGTCCATACCAGCTCCTACCTGGATCATGTCTTTGAGCTGCGCGGAAAGAATGCCTGGCTCGATGTCGACACCACCGCCGTCTCTCCCGGCAGCGTCGATGCGGCGGAGGTCGCCGCCGGCACGACCGTCGCCGCAGTGGAAGCCGTCATGCAGGGACGCTGCCAGAGCGCCTTCGCCCTGGTACGCCCGCCGGGCCACCACGCCGAACCCGTTCGTGCCCGCGGCTTCTGTCTGTTCAACAACGTGGCGGTGGCTGCAGCCCATGCCAGAGCCGAGCTTGGCTGCGAGCGTGTGTTGATCGTCGACTGGGACGCCCATCATGCCAACGGCACTCAGGACATCTTCTGGGCCGACCCCGACGTCATGCTCTTCGATATTCACCGCAGCTCGCCCTTCTACCCCGGCACCGGCAATCTCGAAGATGTCGGCGTAGGTCTCGGTGAAGGCACGACCATCAATGTGCCCATGCCGGCAGGCGCAGGCGACCGAGCCTACCTCAGTGCCTTCGAGGATATCCTCATCCCTGCTGCGGACTGGTTCCAGCCTGACCTGATCCTGGTCTCTGCAGGCTTCGATCCCCACCCATTCGACCTCGCGCTCAACGTTTCCTACGAGGGATTTGCCGCCATGACGAGCATGCTGCAAACACTGGCCCAAAGGCACTGCGACGGCCGATTGGTCTTCGTGCTGGAAGGCGGATACCACTTGCTCTCACTGTCACGCGGGGTGAGGACGGTGCTGGCGGTCCTGGCCGGTGCTGAGGCCCCCGAACCCGGACTCATCGGCATTGCCGAGGTGAGGGCAGCGGCCGACTTCCATCGTCACGCTTTCATCGCTGAAGATCCCGATAAGCCATAATGCGCCTCGGCGACCAGACTCACCCAGCCCGCCAGGCAACACTCTTCGTCAACCCGACAACGTTGGTCATCAAGACGTCCAACGTGAAAAGTGGTCGAGTGGTACGGCGCCGGTATGGCTACACTGCTGGAGTCGGTAACCCTTTCCGTCGTGAAACAGCAGGAGAAAATGGATGAAGGATGGAATGAGCGCACGCGGCAGCTGCCTGTGCGGTGCCGTCAACGTGGCGGTGGCCGCCCATAAGCAAAACGTCGGCGCCTGCCACTGCAGCATGTGCCGCACCTGGGGCGGCGGACCGCTGCTGGCGTTGGAGTCGGTCAGCGACATCGAGATCGAAGGCGAGGAGAACGTCACCGTCTATCCCTCGTCGGACTGGGCGGAGCGAGGTTTCTGCAAGCGCTGCGGCACCCATCTCTTCTACCGGCTCAAGACCGGCGATCACTACGCCGTTCCGGTGGGTCTGGTGGATGGCGGCGAAGCCTGGACCTTCGACACCCAGATCTTCATCGACCAGAAACCCGAGTACTACCGTTTCGCCAACGAGACCCACGACATGACCGGCCAGGAAGTCTTCGATGCCTATCAGGGCAGTTGAAACTCGCTACATTCGGCAACGACCCTGATCCAGGAATTGCTCTACAGTATTCAGGCGATGCCAAGACCCCATCCCCAGACAAGGAGCTGCCCATGCCCATTTCGGTAGGCGACAAGATTCCCGACGTAACGATCAAGACCATCGGCCCCGATGGTCCCGAGGACATCTCCACCAGCGGCATCTTCAGCGGCAAGCGCGTCGTGCTGTTCGGCGTACCCGGCGCCTTCACGCCGGGCTGTTCGAACACCCACATGCCGGGCTTCGTGGTCAAGGCCGACAAGGTGCTGGAGAAGGTGGACACCCTGGCTTGCATGGCGGTCAACGATGCCTTCGTGATGCGCGCCTGGCAGAAGGATCAAAACGCCCAGGCGATTCTGATGCTGGCCGACGGCAATGCCGAGCTGACTCGCGCTCTGGGCATGGAAAAAGACGCCAGCGCTGCCTGCATGGGCATCCGCAGCCTGCGCTTCGCGCTAATCGCCGAGGACGGTGTCGTCAGCTACGTGGGCATCGATACCGAGCGTGGCGTGGTCGACAAGAGCAGTGTCGACACCATTCTCCAACACCTGCCAAGCTGAGCGCCCTAAAGCTTCCCTTCCATCCGCCGATAACCCTACCTAAATAAAGCCGAATACGGCAAAGTTTGTCACCAGGGTGGGGGGAAGCTGCATGGCCGAATCGATAGGCGACATAGAACAACAGCCGGCGCAGGCACCGGCTCAGTCAGATCCCGAGCCGGCAACACTGCTGCTGATCATCGAAGACCCAGAGACACTATCGCAACTCTCCGAAATGGTGGAGCAGGAGGGCTTTCAGGTCCTGCAAGCGGCAAGCACGAAGGACGCAGTGGCCACCCTGGAGCTCGAACCCGTCGATCTGGTGCTATGCGACGCGAGTACGTTCGGCCAGGATGGACACGCAGGGCTGGGGCTCATCCAGTCGCGTTGGCCGGACAGTATCCGCCTGCTCCTGATCGATGTTGCCACCGGCCTCGAAGAGGCACTCCGCACCATCGATGAAGGGCAGGTCTACGGTTGTATTCTCAAGCCTTGGGACGCGGACAGACTCCGTCGGCTGCTTCACCGGTCGCTGGAAGAACTCGGCGCCCAGCGTAAACGGCTGCAGCACGAGGCATCGCTACAGGTTCAGAACGAGAACTTGCTCGCACTCAACGACACGCTGGAACAACGCATCGAGGCAACCCAGCAAGAGCTCAAGCAAACATCCGACATGCTGGAGAAGGCGTACGATGAGCTGCTTCACATCCATGTGACGACAGCGCGCGTGATAGCCGACCTTCTCCATCAGCGACTGCCGCGTCATCTGCAGACGAACGACCAGATCTCCGCCCTGATAACGGCGTTCTGCGAGACACACGCACTCGATCACACGCTGCAGCAAGACCTGGAGCTGGCGGCGGCCCTCTATAACATGGGCAAGCTCACCTGGGACGACCATTTGCTTGTCACACCCTCCGAGCAGCTGTCGGCCCAGGAGCGGACTACCTATCAGAATTACCCGGCCAGCAGCGAGAGCCACTTGATGGCGATGGCGCAACTGAAGCGAGCGGCCAAGATAGTGCGCCATCATCGCGAGCGCTGGAACGGCAGCGGGTTTCCCGATCGCCTCGAAGGCAATGACATTCCCTATGGTTCACGCCTGCTGGGGCTGGCCGTGGACTTCATCGAGCTGCAGCGCGGCATGGTCCTGCCGCGAGAGGTACCGCGCCCGCAAGCATTGGCACTGCTGCGCAAGTTTGCCGGACGCATCTACGATCCCGAACTGTGCCACGATTTCGTCAAGCTGTGTGTCGAAAAGGCGCCAGACCTGCAGACCGGTGGCAAGGCGGTCATTTCGCTGGAAACGAGTCAGGTAAAACCGGGCATGATCCTGGCCCAGGACATCTACTCCGCCAGCGGCATGCTGCTGTTGCACGAAGGCAAACGGCTCGACAAGCACCTCATGGAGAAGCTCAAGAACTTCGAGGAAATAGAAGGAAGAAACTATACGGTGCTGGTCTACCGTTCATAAGTACCTGGGCGCGACGACGCCCAGGTCGCCTAGCGCCCGCCCAGCACCTCGATGTCATCTCCCAGCACGTCGTTGATGTAGAGCGCCTGCAGCGTGACCACGGCAACCACCGCAAGGGGCGTCGAGAGAATCACGCCGGCCACACCGGCCACGGCCGCCCCGGCCAGCTGTACGATGACGGTGTAGGCAGGCGGCAGCCGCACCAGCCCCTTGGCGGCCAGCGGCATGACCAGGTTCGACTCCAGCGTTTCGACCACGAGATAGAGAATCAGGGCATACAGCGCCAACTGGGGCGATTCGAGAAAGGCGATGAGGATCGTCGGGATGGCGCCGATGATCGGCCCCAGGTAGGGAATGAAGGTGAACAGCCCCGCCACCAGGCCCAGGGCGCCGGCCATAGGCACACCGAGCAGAACCAACCCCAACGCCACGGAAACGCCGACGAACACCATCGAGACGAGCCGGCTCAGCAGCCACAGGCGCAGCGCCCTGCCCTGCATGCACAGCACTTGGGCCACTCGATCGCGTTTTGCAGGCGGACACATAAGCAGCACGTTGCCGATGTACTTGGCCGGGCTGAGCACCAAATAGAAGCCGATCAGCAGAATCAGAAAGAAGCTGGCAATGGCGCCGAAGGTGGTGGAAAAGAAGTTGGTGAAATAATCGATGACAGGCTCGCCGATCAACTGCGCCGGCTCCTCCACTTCCGCCATCGCCGTCTCGATGCCGGGCAGCTCGCGGAAATTGTTCAGCAACTGCAGGAACGCCTGGGGCAGTTCAGCCACCAGTTGGGGCAGCTGCTCGCCAATACGCGGCCCGATCAGCGCCCCCAACCCCACCAGGCTGAGGCAGATCATGAGCAATGCCAATAACAGCGCCCAGGGTCGGCTCAAGGGCAGATGGCGCTGACATAGCCGCACCGCACCGTCGATGGCCACCGCCACCAGAATGCTGGCGAAGACCAGCAGCATTACATCGATGAGCTGACCGGCGAAGAACAGCAGCACCGCCACCAGGCTGGCGAGCCCGATGACGATCAGCGTACGCCGGGTGAACCGGGAAATCGTTTCGACGCCACTCTCCTTGTTGGCCATGTCTGCTCCTTGTCTACTGCGGCGGGATCCGCCCGCGCCATTCCGGGCGCCTGTGGCCTAGCCTAGCAGATGCTTAGGACATGACCCGGTTACCAGGAACCTAGTCAGCTATGCTGCCTCTAGGGAGAAAACTCAGGATAAGACCAGGGAGGTTCAGCGATGACTGCCGACGGCAAGCGTAAGCAGCAGGGCTATGACCGCCTCAAGCAGCACCAGGGCAAAGGCTATTCGGGGATGAAAGTCGGTCGCTCTCACAAGTGGTACTACGACCAGGGGGAGTGGCGCGAGCGTAAGATCACCCCCGACGAGTGGGAAATTTCCTATCAGACCACCAAGCGGCGGGCCGCTCGCGCTCCCGAGGAGTCGGGTGCCCCCATCGGTACGGAGTACAATTGGCTGATCGTATCCCACCAGCGCGTCGACAAGCTCGACGCCAACAGTTACATGACCTGCATGGAGGGCAAGAAATTCAAGGTGGCCCACAAACGGGCCAGTAACGCGGCCTGGAACGTCAGCGAGCGAACCCAGCGCAAGAAGGTGATCGAGTATCTCGAACAGATGATAGAGGAACTCAAGGCAGCCGACGCAGCCGAGCCGCTTCCCTTCAGCGTGGGCGAGCACGAACACGTGTATGGACTCAACCTGCGCACCAAGTCCGAACTGCTCGACATGGCGAAGGAGTATGGACTCGCCGGCACTTCCAAGATGAAGCGCGAGGAGTTGCTGGAAGCCGTGAAGGAGCGGATCGCGCAGGAGGGCAGCAGCAGTGGCGCTAATCGCAGCGCCGACAAGCGGCAGCCGGACGGCGATGCAATGGAGCTCGAAGCGAAAAGCAAGGACGAGCTATATCGGCTGGCCAGCGAGCGAGGCGTCGGCGGCCGCTCGAGCATGAACAAGACCCAGCTCGTGCATGCCCTCACCACTCGCCGCAAGCGCCCCAGCTCGGGCTCGCGGGCATAGCCCGCAAAAGATAAGCCCGTGAGATTGTCTTGCGGGCTTGGCAAGAAGCTCAGCGCATACCTTGCTCGATAGAGGCTCCCGCCGGGCTGGTTGCCACCATCCGCACCACGCTGCCCACCACGATCAGGCAGGGTGAAGGCAGCGGCGACTCGGCAAGCTTGCCCGGCATGTCGACCAGGGTACCCACCAGCGAGGCTTGCTCGGGCAGGCTGGCGTTGGCCACCAGCATGATCGGCCAGTCGTCGGGCAGCCCGGCATGGCGCAGCCCATTGCAGATGGCATCGACCTTGGTCAGCCCCATGTAGAAGATCAGCGTCTCGTCCTGGCGCGCCAGGGTGGCCCAATCGGGCTCGCCGTCCTTGCGGCACAACTGGGCGGTGATGAAGCGCAGCTGCTGGGCGTGGGCGCGGTCGGTGAGCGGAATGCCCATGCCGGCCGCCGCCGCCGAGGCGGCAGTGATGCCCGGCACGATCTCGGCCTGAATACCGGCCTCGGCCAGTGCGGCCAGTTCCTCCCCCATGCGCCCGAACACGCCGGGGTCGCCGCCTTTGAGCCGCACCACGGATTTACCCTCCTGTGCCAGCTTCACCAGCAGCGCACCGATCTCGGCCTGGGGCACGCTGTGGTGGCCGCGCTCCTTGCCCACGTAGTAGCGCTCACGGCCGGTGGGAATCAACGCCAGCACGTCGCCACCCACCAGGCGGTCGTAGACCACCGCATCGGCCTGCTGCAACAGACGCGCGGCCTTCAGCGTGAGCAGCTCGACGTCGCCGCTGCCCGCCCCCACCAGGTAGACACAGCCGGCGCGGCAATCGCCGTCCAAGGTCACGGTGGGTGCCGGCGTGGTGCGCGACCCGCCGAACGGCGAGCGCACGATATGGCCGAGGCCATGCAAGCGCGATAGTGCAGCCTGACCCAGCGTTTTCGGCAGCAGCGCCTTGAGCCAGGCCTCAGGCGACAGCAGGGTCTTCAATTGGCTCAGCGAGCGCATGGGCCTTCTCCTCTTCGATCAGCGATTTCAGCTCCGGAATGCAGCTTCCGCACTGGGTGCCACAGGCTAGCCGGGCGCCCAGCGCCTCGACGCTGTCGTCGCCTTCACGGATGGCTCCTAGGATAGCGCGTTGACCCACCTGATGGCAGCTACATACCACCGGTCCCTGATTGGCGGCGCCATCGTCGCAGCCGGCCAGCAGGCGGCGGCGGTGCTCGGCGGCCATGCTCTCGCCACTGGCCGCCTCGCCGAAGCGCTCGGCGAGCCAGGCCAGGTTGGGCAGTTCCCGGGGCGGCCCCGACATGAACCACCAGCGCAGGCGCCCCGCCTCATCGACCCCCGCGGCACGCAGGCGCCCGCTGGCCGGGTCGGTACACCACAGGGTGGGCGGCACCGGCAGGGTCGCCTCGAGCCAGCTCAGCCACTCCGGCGAGGCGCTTTCCATCTCACCGTGGGCCATCTCGCCGCGAGCGCTTTCAATCCTGCCGTTGGCGCTAGCTGGCTCACCGCCGGCCAATTGCCAGCGCTGGGCGGCGCCCAGCGGAATCCGCGCCCAGTACCGGCTGCGGTCGCACCAGCGCGATTCCGCCACGCCCAGGTCGTCCGCCACCAGCAAGGTGGCTTCCCACTCCACCGCCAGCGGCGCCAGCGCCACCGCTCCGTGCTTGGATTCCGGCTGGCCGGAAACGGGATCGACATGGGCCTCGATCAGCGCCCCGGAGAGGGCCGAGCCGCTGAAGTAGCCGTTCCAGTGCATCGGCACGAACACCTCGCCGCGGCGCTGTCCGCGCGACACCCGCACCCGGCCGACATAGCGGCCGCCAACGCCTTGCAGGCAGGCCAGGCCCTGCTCTTCCACCCCCAGCGCAGCGGCATCTTCCGGGGCGACTTCGATGAACGGCTCGGCGCGGTGGTTCATCAGCCGCGGCGAGCGGGCGGTGCGGGTCATGGTGTGCCACTGGTCGCGAATGCGCCCGGTGTTGAGCCGCAGCGGGCGCTCTGCGTCCAGCGCCTGGGTCGGCGGACGCGAACGCACCGCTACCATCCGTGCCAGCCCGTCAGGCGTGGCGAAGCGGCCATCGGTGAAGAGCCGCGCGGTGCCGTGGGGAGCGGCAGCGTTGACCGGCCACTGGATCGGCTCGAGGGCATCGTAGGCCGCGCGGTCGAGCCCGGCCAGGCCGGAAATGTCGAACAGCCGGCGCCGCTCATCCGGGCCCTCGCCGTTCTCGAAGCCCGAGAGCCGGGCATGCTCGTCGAAGATCTCGCTGGGGTGGGTGTAGCCGAAAGCCTCGCCGAAGCCCAGCCGCTTGGCCACCTCGCACAGCGCCCACCAGTCGTGCCGGGCCTCGCCCGGCGGTGGCAGAATGCCGCGCTGGCGCGAGATGCGTCGCTCGGAATTGGTCACCGTGCCGTCCTTCTCCGACCAGCTCGAAGCCGGCAGCACGATGTCGGCATAGGCCAGCAGATCGACATTGGCCATGCAGTCGGAGACGATCACCAGCGGGCATTTCGCCAGCGCCGCACGCACGCGGTCGGTGCGCGGCAGGCTCACCGCCGGGTTGGTGGCCATGATCCACAGCGCCTGCACCTCGCCACGCTCGATCGCTTCGAACAGCGCCACCGCCTTGTGGCCGGGCCCTTCGGGCAGGCACGGCACCAGCCCCGCGGTGGTCCAGAAACGCGTCACACGGTCCCGCGCGCCGGGGGTGTCGTAATCCATGTGGGCGGCCAGTTGGTTGGCCAGCCCGCCCACCTCGCGCCCACCCATGGCGTTGGGCTGGCCGGTGATCGAGAACGGCCCCGCCCCCGGCAGGCCGATCTTGCCGCCGGCCAGGTGGCAGTTGATGATGGCGTTGCCCTTGTCGGTACCGCTGCTCGACTGGTTCACCCCCTGGGAGAACAGGGTGACCACATGCAGGTGGCTGGCGAACCAGTAGAAGAAGGTCTCCAGACGTTCCGCATCCAGGTCGCAGTCGGCGGCGATGGCTTCCACACCGGCCTCCTGCTCCCGCGCCGCGGCAAGCGCCTCCTCGAAGCCCTGGGTATGCGCCTCCAGATACACCCGGTCGAGCTTGTTGCGCGCAGCCATCCATGCCAGCAGCCCGGTGAACAGGCGGGCGTCGCTGCCCGGCTTGAGCCCCAGGTAGAGGTCGGCGAGCTCGCAGGTATCGGTCACCCGCGGGTCGATCACCACCACCCGCAGCAGCGGATTGCGCTGCTTGGCCACCTTGAGACGCTGATAGAGCACCGGATGGTTCCAGGCCAGGTTGGAGCCTACCAGCACCACCAGCTCGGCCTCTTCGAGATCTTCGTAGCAGCACGGCACCGCGTCGGCGCCGAAGGCGCGCTTGTGGGCCGCCACCGCCGAGGCCATGCACAGGCGCGAATTGGTATCCAGGTGCGGCGTACCGAGAAAGCCCTTGAACAGCTTGTTGGCGACGTAATAGTCCTCGGTGAGCAGCTGCCCGGAAAGGTAGGCAGCAAGTGCCTCGGGGCCGTGAGCGTCACGCACCTTCCGCAGGCGGCTGGCCACCGCATCCAGCGCGGTATCCCAATCGCTCTCCACACCGTCGACGATGGGCCGGGTCAGACGACCGCCATGACCCAGCGTCTCGTGCAGGGCCGAGCCCTTCACGCACAAACGACCGAAGTTGGCGGGGTGCTGCGGGTCGCCCTGCACGTCGACGATCTCGTTCTTCTCGACGCTGGCCACCACGCCACAGCCAACGCCGCAGTAGGGGCAGGTGGTTCGGGCCTCGCGCATGTCGATCTCCTCTGGAGCACTCTTGAAACGACGATCTCGAAACGACGACGCCCGCCAACTCTTCCCCGGGATCTTGCTGAGGGAAGGTTTGGCGGGCGTCGTTGCCGCTCGGGCGCTGACGGTGCGCCCATGTCGATATTTACTGATGTGTATCAAGCAGAAAGCGTGCCATGGCGAGAATAACCATCCCCTTTCAGGCAGATGTCACACTTTGCCTTAACGCCCAGGGACTTGTTTCATGCTGCTTCGCACCATGACCCGGCGCCCCGGCCCGGCCATGCACCAGGCTGGTGCCGAGCGGCCCATGCCGGTGCCGCCGTGCGGCCTTCCTTCCGCCAGCAGAGTGACGCCGAGCGCGATCATGGGCGCGAAAAAGCGCAACTGGAATGTTTATTGCTTGGCGTTAGCCATAGCGCCTTGGTCAAACCCGAGCCGAATACGATAGCCAGACACGAGCGACGCCTATGCCCCCACCCCTGAACATCCTGCTGGTCGACGACGAGGTAGTACGCGCCGCCATGGTCGAGGAAGCGCTGATGGCCGAGGGGCACCGGGTCATCTGCCGGCTGATGAGCCCCGCCAGCCTCAACGAGATGGTCGCTCGTCACCAGCCCGACGTGGTGATCATCGACATGGAGAGCCCCGACCGCGACACCCTGGAGAGCATGGCCCTGCTCAACCGCGAGAACCCGCGACCGGTGGTGTTCTTCGCCGACCAGCACGACTCCGACATGCTGCAGGCCGCGCTCCAGGCCGGGGTCAGCGCCTACGTGGTCGACGGCCTGGTGCCCGAGCGGGTCAAAGCCATCGTCGAGGTGGCCATTGCCCGCTTCGACGCCTTCCACAGCATGCGCCAGGAGCTCGACAAGGCACGCAACCAACTGGCCGAACGCAAGCGCATCGAGCGTGCCAAGGGCCTGTTGATGAAGCATCAATCCTGCGACGAGGAGCAGGCCTACCGCATGCTGCGCAAGCTGGCCATGGACCGCGGCCAGCGCATCGCCGAGGTCGCCGACAGCGTCATCGACGTTCTCGAGCGCCTGAACCTGACATCGCCCCAGGGGCGAACCGCCGACAAACGGGGTCCCCGCTCATGAGCCACCCGCACCATCACGCCACCTCGCCGGAACTGGCACGCCTCACCCTCGGCTTCGTGCCGCTGCTCGATGCCGCTCTGCTGATCGTCGCGCGCGAACGCGGCTGCTTCGCCGACCAGGGGCTCGACGTCTCCCTCTCGCGGGAGAACGCCTGGGCCACCCTGCGCGACAAGGTCTCCGCCGGCCTGCTCGACGGCGCCCAGATGCTCGCGCCCATGCCGCTGGCCATGAGCCTGGGGCTGGGCCGGGCCCCCTGCGACACCCTGGCCCCGCTGCTACTCAGCCGTAACGGCAACACCGTGACGCTTTCCACGGCCCTGAGCGAGGCCAGCGGCGCGACGCTAGGCGACGCCCCGGTCGTCAGCGCGCTGGCACTTGGCAACTGGCTGCGCGGCCCTGGCAACGGCAAGCGCCCCCGCCTGGCCATGGTCTATCCCTACTCCTGCCAGCACTATCAGCTACGCGAATGGCTGACCCTCGGCGACATCGATCCCGAGCGCCACGTGGAGCTGGTGGCCCTGCCGCCGCCGCGCATGGTGGAGGCGTTGCGCAGCGGAGAGATCGACGGCTTCTGCGCCGGCGAGCCATGGGGCACCCTGGCCCGGCACTGCGGCGCCGGACGGCTGGTGGCCACCGGCGACCAGCTATGGCCCGACCACCCGGAAAAAGTGCTTGGCGTGACCCGCTCCTGGGCCGAGCACTACCCGGCCACCCTGGCGGCCCTGTTGCGTGCTTTGGTAGCGGCCAGCGAATGGCTGGCCGCCTCACCGGAAAACCGCCGCCAGGCGCTGGCATGGCTCGCCCTGCCGCCCTACCTGGACCATTCGGTACGGCACCTGGAGTCGCTCGAACTCAACGCAGCGCCCATTCGGCAGCGCCTCTACGGTACCGGCATGCTGCGCCCCACCCCGCAGGATGCACTGCACTTCGCCGAGCCCATTGCCCGACAGCTGGAAGCCCAGGGCGGGCGCTTCTCGCCCGGTCAGTTGGCCGCGTGCTACAGCCCTGTGCATTTCGATGCCGCAACGCACCATTGATGTGCACGGCCGGTATGGACCAATGTCCGTACCGGCCCTGCTCAGCTACCCCAGCCCAATGAAATAGAAGAGAAAATCATCCGCCAGGCACATCCTGGCCGGCTTCTTGAAACTGATGGGCAAACGGCGATCAAAGAAGGTCGCCACACACAGCAAGCGACAACGACGTCTCTGCGCACCCGGTTCGATCATCGCATCGTCCAGGGGCCGCGCCGAGGCGTCGTTGCGTTTGTGCCCAGCCACTGGGCCACCACCACGACAAGCGCAGCGAAAGGAGGTGTTCGCATGCCACAGCGACATCCCGAGACAACGGCAACCGACCGTCTGGTCATCGTCGGCAACGGCATGGCCGGCCACCGCCTGGTCGAAGCGCTGCTCGCCCGGCCCGAGCGGCCTGCGATCACCGTGATCGGCGCCGAAACCGCACCGGCCTACAACCGCATCCTGCTCTCACCGCTGCTGGCCGGTGAAATGGAGCGCAGCGCCCTGACCCTGCGCAGCGCCGAGTGGTACGCCGAGCAGGGCATCGAGCTGGTGCTGGGCGAACGGGTGGAAAGCATCGACCGTGCCGCACGGCGGCTGACCACCGACGCCGGCCGCCAACTCGACTACGACCGCCTGGTGCTGGCTACCGGCTCCACCCCGGCCCGCCCGCCGGTGCCGGGGCTGGAGCTGCCCGGTGTGCATGTGTTCCGCGACCTGCACGATGCCGACGCCCTGGCACGCGCCGCGGAAGCCGGCCGCAACGCCGTGGTGATCGGCGGCGGCCTGCTCGGCCTGGAAGCGGCAGAAGGCTTACGCAAACGCGGCATGCAGGTGAGCCTGCTGCAGCGTGAAGACCGCTTGATGAACCGCCAACTCGACCTCACCGCCGCCCGGCTGCTGGAAAGCGAGCTGCGCGGTCGCGGGCTCGACATTCACACCGACGCCCAGCTCGAGCGCCTGGAAGCCAATGCCGAAGGCCAGGTATGCGCCGCCCTGCTCGCCGACGGCACCCGCCTGGCCGCGGACTGCGTAGTGGTGGCCATCGGCATCGTGCCTCAGGCCGAGCTTGGCCGGGTGGCCGAGCTCGAGGTCAACCGCGGCGTAATCGTCGACGAGTGGCTCACCACCAGCGACCCGGCCATTTACGCCCTGGGCGAGTGCTGCGAGCACCGCGGCAACCTCTACGGTCTGGTCGAACCGATCTGGCGCCAGGTCGAGGTGCTGGCTGACAAGCTGTGCCGCTCTGACGCCGAGCGCTCTGATGCCGACAGTGCCCAGGGCTACGTCGAGAAACCGACCGCCACCAAGCTCAAGGTAAGCGGCATCTCGCTCTACGCCTTCGGCCCCACCGAGCCCGAGCCCGAACACGAAGTGCTCAGCTATCGCGACCCCCAGCAGGGCGACTACCGCCGCCTGCTGCTGCGTGACGGCCGCCTGGAAGGTGCCGTGCTCTACGGCGACACCGCCTCCGGCCCCTGGTACTTCGAGCAGGCCCTGGCCGGGCGCGACCTCAGCGACTGTCGCGCCGCCCTGCTGCTCGGCGCCGCCGACGCCCAGGCCCTGCTCGACGACGCATCGAACGAATCACCGCAACGCCCCGCGAAGGAGGCCGCATGAACACGCCCGTCAAACCGCAACTGATCGTCATCGGCAACGGCATGGTCGGCCACCACCTGGTCGAGCAGCTGGTCGAGCGCGGCGCCACCGAGCGCTACGCCATCACCGTGTTCGGCGAGGAGCGTCACCTGGCCTACGACCGCGTGCACCTCTCCGAGTATTTCAGCGGCCGCGACGCCGCCTCGCTCGCGCTCTCCACCGCCGACTACTACGCCGAGCACGGCATCGAGCTGCGCCTGGGCGAAGCGGTATTCGCCATCGACCGCAATGCCAGCGAGGTGGTCACCGACCAGGATCGCTACCCCTACGACCGCCTGGTGCTGGCCACCGGCTCCTACCCCTTCGTACCGCCGATCCCCGGCAACGACCGTGAGGGCTGCCTGGTCTACCGCACCCTGGAAGACCTCGACGCCATCCGCGAAGCCGCCGAAAGCGCCGCCACCGGCGTGGTGGTGGGCGGCGGCCTGCTCGGCCTGGAAGCCGCCAACGCCCTGCGCGGCCTCAACCTCGACACCGCCGTGGTGGAATTCGCACCGCGGCTGATGCCGATGCAGGTGGACACCGAAGGCGGCGAGCTGCTGCGCGAGAAGATCGAATCACTGGGCGTGCAGGTGCTCACCGGCCGCGCGACCCAGGAGATCGTCGACGGCGAACGCAGCCGCCACCGCATGGTGTTCCAGGACGAGAAAGTGCTGGAAACCGACCTGATCGTCTTCTCCGCCGGCATTCGCCCACGCGACGAACTGGCCCGCGACTGCGGCCTGGAGATCGGCGAGCGCGGCGGCGTGGTGATCGACGACAACTGCCTGACCAGCGACCCGGCCATCCTCGCCGTCGGCGAAGTGGCGCTGTGGAACAACAGCATCTTCGGCCTGGTTGCCCCCGGCTACCAGATGGCCAAGGCCGCTGCCGCTACGCTGCTAGAAGGCAACGAGCCCTTCAAGGGCGCCGACATGAGCACCAAGCTCAAGCTGATGGGCGTCGACGTGGGCTCCATCGGCGACGCCCACGGCGACCGTACTCCCGGAGCACGCCAGTTCCGTTTTCTCGACCCGCTCAAGCAGCAGTACCGCAAGCTGGTAGTCTCCAGCGACGGCAAGCGCCTGGTCGGCGCCATGCTGGTGGGCGACAACAGCTACTACGACACCCTGCTGCAGTACTACGCCAACCGCATCGAGCTGCCCGAGGACCCGGCCTCGCTGATCCTGCCGGCCGGCAGCAGCGCCGCCCCTGCGCTGGGGCCGGACGCCCTGCCGGACACCGCCATGATCTGCTCGTGCCACAACGTCACCAAGGCGGACGTGTGTGCCTCAATCGATGGCGGCGCGGTCGACCTGGGCGCGGTGAAAGGCGCCACCAAGGCCAGCACCGGCTGCGGCGGCTGTGCCGCCCTGCTCAAGACCCTGGTGGATCACGAACTCGAAAGCCGCGGCGTGGAGGTCGACAAGTCGATCTGCGAACACTTTCACTACACCCGCCAGGAGCTCTACGACATCGTGCGGGTGGAGGGCATCAAGACCTTCAGCGAGCTGATGGAGAAGCACGGTTCCAAAGTGGGTCATGGTCTCGGCTGCGATATCTGCAAGCCGGCGGTGGCCTCGATCCTGGCCTCCTGCTTCAACGAGCCGATCACCGACGCGGCCCACATTCCGCTGCAGGACACCAACGACACCTTCATGGCCAACATGCAGAAGAACGGCACCTACTCGGTGGTGCCGCGCATCGCCGGCGGGGAGATCACCCCCGACAAGCTGGTGGTGCTGGGCCAGGTGGCGCAGAAGTACGAGCTCTACACCAAGATCACCGGCGGCCAGCGCATCGACCTGTTCGGCGCCCGCCTGGAGGACCTGCCGGCGATCTGGGGCGAGCTGATCGAAGCCGGCTTCGAGACCGGTCACGCCTACGGCAAATCGACCCGTACCGTGAAATCCTGCGTGGGCAGCACCTGGTGCCGCTACGGCGTGCAGGACAGCGTGGGCATGGCAATCCGGCTGGAGGACCGCTACAAGGGCCTGCGCGCGCCGCACAAGCTCAAGTTCGCCGTTTCCGGTTGCACCCGCGAGTGCGCCGAGGCCCAGAGCAAGGACGTCGGCGTGATCGCCACCGAGAACGGCTGGAACCTGTACGTGTGCGGCAACGGCGGCATGCGCCCCCGCCACGCCGAGCTGTTCGCCACCGACCTCAGCGACGAGGAGCTGTTCCGCTACATCGACCGCTTCCTGATGTTCTACATCCGCACCGCCGATCGCCTGCAGCGCACCTCGGTGTGGCGCGAGAACCTGGAAGGCGGCCTGGACTACCTCAAGCAGGTGATTCTCGAGGACAGCCTCGGCATCGGTGAAGAGCTGGAGCGGCAGATGCAGGCCGTGGTCGACACCTACGAGTGCGAATGGGCCAACGCCATCAGCGACCCGGAGAAGCTCAAGCGCTTCCGCAGCTTCGTCAACGACGCGCGCCCGGACCCGGACATCATCTATACCACCGAGCGCGGCCAGCTTAGGCCAGCCTAAGGAGAGTGGCGGCGCCCAGCGCGCCGCCCTTCCCTGACCGCTACTGGCATAAAAGATCAAAAGGATTCGAAATGAGCACAGCAACTGCGGCGAAGACCATGACCCAGACCTGGCAAACCCTCTGCACCCGCGCCGACCTGGTGCCCTACTCCGGCGTCGCCGCCTGGGTGGAAACCCCGGAAGGCCCGGCCCAGGTGGCCATCTTCTATTTGCCCGGCCACGCGCAGGAACTCTACGCCATCGACCACCACGACCCCTTCTCCAACGCCAACGTCATCGCCCGCGGCATCGTCGGCGACCTCAAGGGCCAGCCCGTCGTCGCCTCGCCGATCTACAAGCAGCACTTCCGCCTGGAAGACGGCCAGTGCCTGGAAGACGAAAGCGTCACCCTGCGCACCTGGAAGGTGAGCTTCAAGGGCGATGAGGTGTGGATCGAGGCCTAAGTTTTCAGTCTCTGAAAAGCAAAAAGCCGCCGACGCTGGGGAAGCGTCGGCGGCTTTGGGTAAGCCCGTTCTCATCTCAACCGCGAAAGGCGGCCTCTATCTTGGCGATGTCGATTTTCCTCATCGTCATCATGGCATCGAACGCCCGCTTGGCAGCGGCACGGTCCGGACTGGTGAACGCCTTCGTCAGTGCAACCGGGGTAATCTGCCAGGAGATGCCCCACTTGTCCTTGCACCACCCGCACTGGCTCTCCTCGCCGCCATTGCCGACGATGGCGTTCCAGTAACGATCCGTCTCCTCCTGGTCTTCGGTCGCCACCTGAAACGAGAACGCTTCGCTATGCTTGAAGGCAGGCCCGCCGTTCAGCCCGAGGCACGCAACGCCCAACACGGTGAACTCGACCGTCAACACGCTGCCTTCCTTTCCTGAGGGAAAATCCCCAGGGGCCCGGTGCACCGCGTCGAGCGAGGAATCGGGGAAGGTCTTGGCATAAAATCGCGCGGCTTCCTCAGCTCCGCCATCGTACCAAAGGCAGATCGTGTTCTTTGCCATGTGCTTCATGATCAGCTCCCTTCTGTGGGTGATTGCTGTGAGTGGCAATCTAACGTCGAACGGAGCTGGTCGAAATCGACAGGGGGGTGATTAACGCCTTGGGTAAGCCGCCGGGACGGAGCGCAACGTAGTACCGGTCGGCTTCACCCACTGGTTAAGTTTTGTCTGCGGCTGACACAAACAGATCGTAATACTTTTCAGCCTCTTCCTTTGGTCCCAAGGCAACATCTATAAGCATTTGGAGACTCCAGACTGGCCCAGGAATCACCTGATCGAGATCTAAATCGCCTGGATAGGATTCCGGATCTATTGCCATTTCAAAATGCTCGAACCACCACATTTCGATCTTTCGTAACAGCGCGACCATTTCGTCGAATGCTTCCGCAACGTCGAAATCTACCCCACTGGAAGCTAAAGAAAGCATTTCGTGTGTCAGCGTGTTGCGGCACTTTTTAACGTGTTCAAACTTCCTCATGTCCTCATCATCGATGGCGCCCATGTCCTGCAGCCACCTCAATGACGCGTAGACTGGACTTCTATTCAGGCAAAGGACCTTTTCTTTGTATTCTGGGCTGATAATCGGTCCATCCTGATCAAACCCGTTCGTAAAGAAACCTTCGATCTTTTCTACAATGCTGCTTTTCAGCATTTCGAAAGCCATCGAGAATATTGATGCTGTGATGATGTTGGTTTTGAGGGTTTCTGGGTGAAGAGTTCGTTCCCAGGATGCTCGTTTTTTTTCATCCATGACCGATCCCGATGTAAACTTAACGCGGAGCGCACCGGTGGCCTTGTCGTAGCGAAGCGGAGACAAGGACATCCGCGTGACGCGAATTGTTAACTTTCTGGGTCAGCCCCTCCATCGGAAATATAGCGAACCAAGAGTCTGCCTAGAGGGGATATTTCTAGAGTTTGGCCATTCTGCTTCAAAGTCGCCAACCCTAGACGCAAAAGTGTATTCTTGTAGCCATCTTGGAGGGCAGAACGATCAGCTTCCTCTTGAGACCTACCATAGCTTCTAGACGCCGGATGAAGAATATCCGGGTACTGATCCATTAATTTTTTGTGGTACGAGGAGTTTAACGCTTGGGGCTCCGAAATATAGATTAGCCAGATCAGCTCTGGGTCGGCCAGCTCACGGTAGAGGTTCAGAAGTTTTCTGCTCTCCTCATACTTGAGGGATTCCGACGAAAGAGAGCTTCCGACAATTGCAGCCAGCCACTTTTGACGGTCCTTTGAGACAGATCGGGCAGCCTGGAGCATCCCTTCTTCTAAGATATCTAGCCCTTCGGGAGTTGAAGAATTCCGCTCGATGCAATCCAGCCTAGACTGAACTTGAGCAAATTCCTCTTCTAGGGTTTTCAAAAAGCTGACGACTCGATCCAACCGTTGATTTGGAATGAGTTGCCCTATTGCTTCCGAAATTATAGTCCGACCACAGGGCATGCCCCCGAAACCCCTTGAGCAACAGACACCAATCGATCGCGAGTATTCGTATCCAAGTCAGACATTTGGATTCCTAAAAATTAACGCCCGCGTATTAGGCGCGAGCTTGCGAGCGTCCTAATTGACGCGATTGTTAACTCTTTCTCAAACAGTTCCAAAATAAAACTCTCTGGCACATTCTATTGTTATTTCATTTAGCTCTTTTACTTCGTCTTCCGCTGCTAGACAAACAGCCTCTTTAAGCTCTTTGCCACCAATAAGAAATATCTTGGGCGTTACGGCCATAATCAATGTTTCACCATAGCAGTCTGCAGAAATGAAGTTTGTCGCACCAGCCCTTACAACCTGCCATTTATATCCTTTATAGACATGTTCATTACTGCTCAGCAATTCCTTTATATTAATTGTTGCCTTAAATCGACCAGCAATTTTCCCTCCTGCTCTTACTGGCACTTTCCCCCAGGACTCAACTAACTCCTCAGTTTCTCGATCCAAGCTGCCACATGGGAGGTTCTTATAAAGGCCGTAATCTTCAACCTCATTCTTTGAGA
Organism: Billgrantia desiderata; assembly: GCF_900108215.1. Lineage (NCBI taxonomy): Bacteria > Pseudomonadati > Pseudomonadota > Gammaproteobacteria > Oceanospirillales > Halomonadaceae > Billgrantia > Billgrantia desiderata. The sequence goes on from NZ_FNVC01000008.1 coordinate 56,165, forward strand.
AGTGATAGCGCAAGTACCAAAGCAAGTGATACTCAGAGATCGCTTTATGGTCACAAATACTCTCGGAGTTTTCGACTCGCCTCACTTGAGCTAAAAACCTCCTCTCAATGGGATGACTAATATGTTTTTCGCACTCTTCTGACCAAGCTCGACGCCCCATAAAGCATTGATCCATTGAATCAGTAAAGCGAGATTGCTTATCTGACTTTGATGTGATCTGTATTTGATCGCTCACGGCAAACTTCTTGAGAATTGCCTGCATGTGGTAGTGCTGGCGTTTTGTGATATTATACGGATTATTCTCTGATGTTTGCTCATACGACACAGGTAATTCCTTGAGCGAGCTTAAGAGAGTTAACAGTGATTAGACTGCGCGTCCTGATATTCAATGAACATCCTGCGCGTTCAACAATATTATCTGACGCGCTTCATTTCTTCCAACTCATTGATTTTTCTATGACCTAAGTATAGCTCGGCCACCTATCCAGAATTCGCGCGCTTGCGCGTTTTACCGGAACCAATAATTCTGTATGTATATACATGCCACGAAGGGGCCGCCGTATGGATGCGCACAACAAGCCACCGAAGCTGATGGACCGGGTGAAGGCTACCATGCGGGTAAACGCTATAGCCCGCGTACCGAGAAAACCTACTGCTACTGGATTTGCTACTTCATTCGCTTCCATGGCATGCACAGCCCTCTGGGCTGAGTAAAATCGAGTCTTTCAGGCACGCTACCGCCCGGGAATGCCGTTCATCGGCCTCCCTTTCTGGCGGCTGCTGGCCGCGGTGTGCCTTTATCGGACGAGGTTGGAATCCAATTCGAAGCACTTATTCACACTAGCCGTGCCAAATAAATCATCGGCACGTGCCTTGGCATCTTGAGCCTGATACTCCGCCCTACGCCACATCCTGCACCTCTCGGCACTTGGGATAGGCCGAGCAGCCCCAGAATCGGTTACCGGCGTTTGCCCCTCGTTTCGATGTGCGCAGCACCATGGCGCTGCCGCACTTGAGGCAGGTTCTGTCGGAGCTGGATTCGAAGCGGGCCTGGAGCCGTTTCACGTGCTGACGGTGCGTTTGTCGCGTGGCTGCCAGGCGGCCGGTGGTGATCTTTTCCAGCACTCGCTCTACCTGGGCTTGCGCCAGCACGGGCTCGCGGAACGATTTGATGTAGCGCACATAGCCGCCGCCGATGGTGACGTTGTCGGGCATGCGGGTCTTGAACACGGCGCTGCCGGAGAAGACCACCAGCGAGTGAATGGTGTCTGGCGGCACGTCGAGCAGGGCTTCCAGCGCCTTCACGTGCTTGTAGTTCTGGCGCAGCGGGTTCTGAAACTTGAAGCTCTTGCGGTAGAGCTTCTGGGTCCACTGCCCCTGCCGTTCGCTGCCGAAGATCCAGCCCGCCATGTGCTTGGTCTCGATGACGAAGATGCCGTAGCGGGAGACCAGCACGTGGTCGATCTGGGTGGTGCCGTCGGGCGTGGGCAGCGTGACGTTGTGAACGCCGCGGTACTCCTCGGCCGGCAGCCGCACCTTGGCGATCAGCTTGACGAAGGCTTCGCCGAACATGCCCTTGAACCAGCGGGACTTGAGCACGCCCAGGAGCACGATGAGGGGCAGCACCCACCATAGCGGTCTGGCGGCTTCAAAGAGGATCGAATAGTCCAAAGCAACATCTCGTTTCAGCGATTCGGCTAGTGTCGTTTGCTTCAGCTGCTTAGGTCACGCTAGCGCTTTCTATCGTGTAATTCTACGTAACGGGCCTGAATATTGACCTATGTCGCTTCGAAGTAGGCAAAAGCTTATACGATGTAAGAAACGGCTTACGCCAGGCTGGCGAAAGGAACTACGGCTAAACGCCACGCAATGTGGAAAATTGGCGAGCGGCCTTCACGCCTTGGCACGCTGGCTTGCATGGATGTGCTGACTGCCGATTTTACGTATGAAACCTGAGCAGGATTCCGTGCATGCACCCATATCAAGAAGATCAAGAACATCGCCGGTCGGTGCTGCAGGCCATGCTGCTGGTCACCATCGCCAGCGCGCTCGTCTTTGCGGCGCTCAACTTTCCCGACGGCATGATGTTGGTCGGCGGTATCCAGGTTGCCCTTGCGACTCTCGCCGCCGGCCTGCTGGTCGTGGTTCGTCGCACACGGCGAGTCCAGACATGGTGCCTGCTCTTTTTGCTGATACTGCTGTCGGTAACGATTCTGCTGCTGAGCCGACCGGAGATCTCGCCGTTCGCCTTCATCTGGCTGCTGGTCATCCCGCTCGTCACGCACCTTCTGCTCGGTTCCAGGCTGGGCCTGCTGCTCTCGGTGGGCTCTATGGGGGCTGGCGCCGCCCTCTTCTTGTACCGCTTTGGCGGCAACCCCGAACTCGTTCGGGTGGAGGTGATGTCCAACGCCATCATCGCCGCGCTGACCACCCTTGGCATGTCACACTTCTACGAGCGTACTCGTGAACGGTCCGAGCTGAGGTTGACGCGCCTGGCCACGATCGACCCGCTGACCGGGCTGGCCAATCGCGCGCGTCTCATCGATGTCTTCCACTGGGAGCAGGCACAAGCGCGGCGCAATGGGACCCCACTCTCGTTGCTGATGCTGGACCTTGATCGCTTCAAGCGGATCAACGACGAGCACGGGCACGAGGCCGGCGACGCAGTGCTGGTCGCCTTCGCTCGCATGCTGCAGCAGCGCCTGAGGGAGATCGACCTGATCTCACGCTTTGGCGGCGAGGAATTCCTGGTACTACTGAACAACACCGATAGTAAGCGAGCCGTCGACGTTGCCGAGGAGCTTCGGCAGAGCCTGGAGCAACTGGATATCGAATATCAGGGCAAGAGCCTGAAGCTCACCGTCAGCATAGGCGTCGCCGAATACGGGCCCGACGGGCTTGACCTGGATACGCTCAGTCGAGTCGCCGATAAACGGCTGTACCAGGCCAAGGCGAGTGGGCGCAACTGCGTTCGCGGCCCAATTGCGGAATCCGGTGTTGAGCAGGAAGCGGCTCTCAGCAAGTAGCCGGGCGAGGTGGATGTTGGATCATGTCGTGGAAATTCCTGCCCCTGAGGACCCGGTTACCAGCTACAGTTCAAAAACCGAGCCAATGCGCCTGCAGCCGAGCTTTTCGTAATATCCATCCTCATCCGAAAGTACATAAACGCTTTGATTCGGATGCGCTTTTTTTAATTTTCCGAGAAGCTCTCTTCCGAAGCCCCTGCATCTGTAACGCGGCGCAACGTAAAGCTCGCTTACGTAAATACCGAACTCATCAACCAAGGCACGGAGATACCCACACACCTCGCCATGGCTTTTATAGATATAGGTTTCGCTGCTCAACAATGCAGCCTTGAATGCCCCTAACGCTTCCCCGCGAACAAACGCGTTCCAGTCTGGCTCGGATTCCAGAAGTGCGATCAATTCTGATTCTTGATTCTTATCGTACCGAATGATATTGCCTGTAAATTTCATCATAGGATCCTACACTGAAATTTCTGCAATTCTCGTGCTCAACCATTCACATATACCTCCACCACAGCATGATAAGGTGCACCGGAACCAGTCACCGGTCTGCCGTGGCTGGCGCCCCTTTACACCGGGCGGCTGTTGCCTCTCCAGTCAGCGCTTACTAACCCAGAGCGAACTGCCTCCCCTTGCAGTGATCGAGCGGCCGGAGGTGGATGCCGGTGATCATGTCCACCCTCTCTCCTTGCTAAGCCGTTGCGTTTTGGAGCAAGACTATCATCTGCCCTGGTGGTTGACTGAGTGTTCGCACAAAGGAGACATGGATGGCAGCGTGAGGATCGGATATAGCTTGAGAGGGACTTCCTGAAAGGAGAAAGGAAGTGCGGCGCAGCATACCCATGCAGCGGCTGGACGGGCTTGTCGATCCACGGCAAGGGCTGAGTACGGCCGAAGCCCAGGCGCGGAGCGCTCGCTACGGCCCCAATACCATTATCCCGGGGGTGCGAAGCGGCTGGCGCACCACCCTGGCGGATACGCTGCGTGATCCGATGCTGTGGTTCCTGCTGGCCACCGGCGCGCTGTTCACGCTCATCGGCAGCTACACCGAGGCGCTGGTCATGCTGCTGGCCCTGGTGCCGCTGTTCGGCATGGACGCCTACCTGCATCGGCGTACCCAGGCGTCGGTGGAGGGGCTCAGCGGTCGGCTCGCGACCACCGCCAGGGTGCTGCGCGATGGTTCGCAGCAGACCGTGGCGGCCGAGGGGCTGGTGCCAGGCGATCTCGTGCTGGTGCGCTCCGGCGAGTTCTTTCCGGCCGATGGCCTGATCGTCGCGGGTGAAGAACTGCAGGTGGATGAGTCCACGCTCACGGGCGAGGCCTGGCCGGTACACAAGCAGGTGGTGGAGCGGGAATTGTTTTCCAACGTCCGTGAGACTGCGGTCGAAGATGTTTACTGGGGTCTGGCCGGCACCCGTCAGCTGACGGGGCACGCCTGGCTGCGCGTCGCCCTGACCGGCGCCGAAACCCTCTATGGCGAAGTGGTACGCTCGGCGGTAGCGGGCACCCACGCCCAGACCCCGTTGCAACGCTCGGTGGCACACCTGGTCAAGGTGCTGATCGTTGCGGCAATCGTCTTCTGCCTGGCGCTGGCGTGGCTGCGCTATCACCAGGGGCACGGCCTCGTGGACGCCCTGCTCAGCGCGCTGACCCTGGCCATCGCCGCTCTGCCCGAAGAGTTTCCCGTGGTGCTCACCTTCTTTCTCGGCGTGGGCGTCTATCGCCTCGCCCGGCGACGCGCCCTGGTGCGGCGCAGCCTGGTGGTGGAAAACATCGGCCGCGTGAGCTGTGTCTGCTCGGACAAGACTGGCACTCTCACCGAAGGACGGCTGAGGCTGACGCACCTGCTCCCGATGTCGAATATCAGCGAGCAACGCTTACGAACGCTGGCGGCGGCCGCTTCCCAGGCCGACAGCGGCGACCCGCTGGACGAGGCGGTATTATCGAACTGCCCGCCGCCGGTGGAGCAGCACATACTGGCTCGTTTTCCATTCACCGAAGATCGGCGCAAGGCGACCATGGTGAGCGAGCAGCCAGATGGCCTGCTGGTCGCGGTCAAGGGTGCGCCAGAAGTGGTGCTGGGTCTCTGCGAGCTGCCGGTGGCCGAACGGCGCGACTGGCTGGCAGCGGTGGAAGCCTACAGCAATGACGGCCACAAGGTGATCGGCTGCGCCTACCGCACCCTCGCCAGAGAGAGCTGGACAGGGGGCGAACCTGACCGGGGGCTGAGCTTCGCCGGACTGCTGGCCTTCGAGGACCCGGTGCGCCAGGGGGTTCCGGAGGCCATTGCGGCCTGCCGGGCGGCAGGCATCCGCGTCATCATGGTCACCGGAGACCATCCCGGTACGGCTATCGCCATCGCGCGTGAGCTGGGGCTTGGCGGTGAACAACCGCAGCTGATCACGGGAGACGAACTCGCGGCACAAATAGCGCGCGGCGAGCCCATCGCCAGCGAGATCGACATCGTCGCGCGAACCCTGCCGGCACAGAAGCTCGCCCTGGTGCGCACCCTACAGGCCGGTGGCGAAATCGTTGCGGTGACCGGCGATGGGGTCAACGACGTACCCGCCCTGCAGGCGGCCGACATCGGCATCGCCATGGGGGAGCGAGGTACCCGCAGCGCCCGAGAGGTGTCGGCCATCGTGCTGCTTGACGACGACTTCGGCAGCATCGTCGGGGCCATCGCCGAGGGGCGCCGCCTGTTCACCAATCTGCAGCTGAGCTTCCAGTACCTGCTGATGGTGCACATTCCGCTGGTGATCACCGCCGCTTTGATCCCGATGCTGGGCTATCCCCTGCTCTACCTGCCGATCCACATCGTATGGCTGGAACTGATCATTCACCCCACCGCGCTGCTGGTGTTTCAGAACCTGCCGTCGGCTCATGCCATGGGGCCACCCCCAGCGAAAGGAACTCAGCCGCGCTTCTTCGATCGGCGCGAGTGGTGGGTCATCCTGGCAGTGGGCGCAGTAGTGACCCTGGTGGTCACGAGCACGTACTTGAATAGCCTCGGAGCCGACTACGCCGTCGACCATGCCAGGACCGTGGCGCTGCTCTCGCTGATCTTCGCCGGGGCCGGTATCACGGCAGCGTTGAGCCGCCTGCGCAACATCGCGGCATGGCTCATGGTGGTTGTTTCCCCTGCCCTGTCGGCCCTGCTCGTTCAAACGCCCGGGCTGGGCACATTGCTGCATCTGCAACCGCTGCACCTGGAAGATTGGCTACTGGTATTGGGCGGCGGGCTGCTCGCCGCCCTGCTGGTACGCCTGGGCCTGTGGCGGCGGGAGCCGCGCGCTTGAAACCGCGGCACTACTGCAATGCTTGCTTCAACGAAAGAAACGCCTCTTGGTCATCTCGGTGCATACCAGGTAAGCGGCGAGCAGCATGAGCATGAACGCCAGCAGACTCCCTTGCAGGGGCACGAACAGCCAGCGTGGCTCGGCATTGCGTGCCAAGCGAGCAAAGCTTTCCAGTTCGCCGAGATGGGTAACTACGAGCATCGGGCTCAACAACAGCACCAGCCCGACATACCAGGAACGCTGGTGCCGCTTCAGGAAAGCGATAACGGTACGCCGCAGGCTGGCGCTACCGTTCGTGAACAGTCGCCTGGTCATGGCGCCTGTCGATCCCGTGGATAGGCCGGAGTCCGTATGCAGGAAGACGGAAATGGGGCTGCTGCGAATCCATGATGCACGATCATCCGGCCTCCCAGGAACTGGCGATTCAAGTCTGAATCGCACAACCAAGCTCACCTGACGACTTAGATTCGTGTCCTGCACTCGACGAGGATGACGAGAAGCGCTACATCAATATGTATGTCCGCAAGGAGAAGGAGGCAAGCCAAATACGTGAACCAGAACAGGCACTGGGAGTGAGGCAGCGTCAATCATGCTACCCGACGAGGAGCTAGGCGAAGAAAAGGGCCACGCTTGTCATGAAGTGAGCCCGCAGACGACTCCCGAGGTCGAGATGCTCGACGCCTACTCGCGAGCCGTCATAGCCGTGGTGGACGCGGTGGGTCCCGCTGTGGTCAGCCTCTTCACTAGTGGTAACCCGAGCCATGGCGGTGTCGAGCAACAAGGCGCAGGCTCGGGCTTCATCCTTGCTCCGGATGGCTATCTGCTGACCAACAGCCACGTGGTCGGCAAAAGCAAGCAACTGAGGACGATTTTCACCAGCGGACAAAAAACCACAGCTGCAGTGGTGGGTCGAGACCCCGACACCGATTTGGCTGTTCTGCGGACCGAGGCCACCGCTCTGCCCTACGCCACGCTGGGAGACTCCAGCCAACTTCGTGTTGGGCAGTTGGTTATTGCCATGGGCAATCCGCTGGGTTTCGAGTCGACAGTTTCCACCGGTGTCATTAGCGCCCTCGGACGCACCTTCCGGAGCCAGAATGGACGACTTATCGAAAACGTCATCCAGCATACCGCCCCCCTGAACCCCGGAAACTCTGGTGGTCCGCTGCTGGACTCGAGGGGGCGCGTAATTGGCATCAACACCGCCATCATTGCCGCTGCCCAAGGGATCGGCTTCGCCATACCTGCTAACACGGCCAAGTGGGTGGTGTCTCACCTGATCAGGCACGGTCGGGTAAAGCGCAGTTACTTGGGTATCCACGCCCGTAACCGAAAATTGGATCGGCGCTTAGCCCGTTTGCACCGTTTGGAGCAAGACACAGCCGCCGAAATAATGATGGTGGATCCGCAAGGCCCGGCTAGCAAGGCCGGCCTCAAAGAGGGCGACCTCGTCGTCGCCATCGATGAAAAACCCCTGTTCAGCGTCGACGATCTGCAACGGTCGTTGGCGGAGCACAAGCCAGGAATAGCTGTCAGGCTGATGTTCATCCGCAGGCTTGAGCTACTCAATGTGATGATCGAGCCTGTTGAAGCGAACTGATACGACTCATGTAGGGCAGTTGAAGCTCTCGCATCATGCAGCCTAAGTGCTTAAAACAACCGTCTCACCCGGGAGCGACGGTGGAATCCCCGGCTGTTCATCGCTTCGCTTCGTCGCGAACGATATGTCCATCCACCAGTTCGATGACCCGGTCGCAGCGTGCCGAAATCCGCGGGTCATGAGTGACGATCAGCACCGCGCAATCGTGTTCGGCATTGAAGCGACGAAACAGCTCGAACACTTCTTCGGCACTGACGGTATCGAGGTTGCCGGTGGGTTCATCCGCCAGCAGCAGCACCGGCTCGCTGACCAGGGCCCGCGCAATCGCCACGCGTTGCTGCTGGCCGCCCGAGAGTTCATTGGGCCGTCGGGACGCAAGGGCAGCCAGCCCTACCGCGGCCAGCAATCCCCTGGCCCTGTCGATCATCGCGGCGGTTGGCCGACCTTGCCGAATCATCAACGGCATCAGCACGTTGTCCAGCACGCTGAAGGCCTGGATCAGGTGATGGAACTGGAAGACCAGGCCGATCGTGCCACCGCGCAGGTCGGTGCGCTCCTGGTCGTCCATGGCACGGGTCGGCCGCTCGAGAACGAACAGCTCTCCTGATGTTGGTGTGTCGAGCAGGCCGATAAGGTTGAGCAGCGTACTCTTGCCCGAGCCGGAGGGTCCGGTGAGGCTGGCAAAGGTACCGCGATCGAGGCGTAGGTCGATCGCATGCAGCACTTCGTTCTCCACCGGGGTGCCTACGTCATAGGCCTTGCACACGCCGGCCAGCCGCAGCACTTCGTTGCCCTGAACCTCGTGGCTCTCAATCTCATGGCTCCTAGACATGGCGAATGGCCACCGCGGGGTCGAGTCGGGCCGCCCGGCTGGCGGGCCATGCGGCAGCAGCGAGGCCCGCCATACTAGCCAGCGCCATGGCCGCCGGAATGAGCCACGGGTTGAAACCGATCACGAACAGGCGGGGGCCGAACACGTCGAAGGCCAGCACCAGCAGCGAGCCGAACAGTGCCCCCAATCCCCCACCGGCCAGCCCCAGCAGTGCCCCCTGGATCAGAAACACACGCAGGATTCGCCCCCGGTCAAGGCCCATTGCCCGCAAAATGCCGATCTCGCGGGTGCGCTGCACCACGCTGACCGCCAGCACGCTGGCGATGCCGAATGCCACCGAAAGGCTGACGAAGCTACGAATCATGGTCGTGGAGAGGGTCTGGGAGCGCAGCGCATTGAGTAGCTGCGCATTCGTCTCCATCCAACTCTCCACGCGCTGTCCGGTTAGCGCCTCAAGGCGAAGCGCCAGCCGGTCGGCAGCGAACACCTCCGCTACGGTGAGTTCGAGCGCCGTCACTCCCCCGGGCAGGTCAAGGAGGCTGCGAGCCTCGTCCAGGTCGAGATACATGAGTCGATTGTCGATCTCGCGAACCCCCAGCTCGAAGACACCCGCCACGGTCATGACCACGGTGCGCTCCCCGGCAGTGTCGAGACGCATCCGGTCACCGCTCTGAAGCCCCAGGTCATCAGCCAGCTCCCGGCCGATCAGGATCTCTCCGGGACGCAGCCGGAACACGCCTTCGACCATATGGTCGGCAATGGGCAGGATGGCCCGCAGCCGCTCCGTGTCGGCCCCGATGATCGAGACCGAGCGATTGGCGCTGCCGCGCACCGCCAGGGCCGGACCGCTGATCGTCGGCGATACCGCGGTCACGCCCGGCCAGCGATCGAGCACGGGCACCAGCGCCTGCCAGTTGTCGATGGAGCGCAGGCGCTGCGGTCTGCGGTCCTCCAGCACCAGGGCGATCGGCGCCGGGTCCTGCAACGGCAGTACGCGATTGAACTCCTCGGGCGGCAGCAGGCGAATGTGGGCCTGAGTGCCCAGGGTGCGCTCGATGATATTGGCTTGGAGACCGGAGATGAGGGCACTTATGAAAACCACCACGGCCGCCCCCACCATGATACCGACCAGCATCAGGGCAGTCTGGGCGCGTCCATCACGCAGCAGGCTCCAGGCGATGAACCCTTCGATCCACATGATCGTCACCGAATGAAGGAAAAAGGCTCCCGGGACGGGGCGGGCGCCCCCTGCTCCGGGTGGTCGGTGATGCGGGGCCGGATGCGCTGCCCCGGGCTGAGGCCAGGATCGGCCAGCACGATCTCTCCCGCCGTCAACCCTGCAGTGATCTCGGTGTGGAGCAGCCCCCTCAGCCCCAGGGTCACGCTGCGAGGTGAAACACGGCCTGCTTCGACCCCGTACACCCGGGCAGAGGCGCCCTCGACCCCGAATAGGGCATCGTTGGGCACGACCAGCGCCCGTTCAAGGCGCGCCGTTTCCACATTGACCGAGACGGTCATGTCCTCACGCAGAAACCAGGGCTCCTCATCCATGACCAGCCTTACGTCCACGGTGCCGCGGGCGGCGTCGACGATCGGTGCAATCAGGCTGATCGTGGCGTCGAACGGTTGGTCGGGATAGGCGTCGGTGACGCAGCGGGCACGCTGCCCCACCGCGAGCTGGCCGAGGTGTCGCTCGTCGAACGGCACCCGCAGTTCGCGCTGCCCGGTGCGAGCGATCTCCAACAGTACCCTGCCGGGTTGCACCACATCCCCTGGCTCCACGTTACGGGTCAGTACCGTGCCGGTGACCGGGGAGTGGATGACGGCACGCTCCAGGGCGGCCTCAGCGGCGGCCAGCCGTGCTCGCAGCAGCGCCTCCTCCGCACCGCCCGGTGCCAACGCTTCCACGTCGAGGCGCGAACGCTCCAGGGCGGCCCGGGCCGCGGCCTCACGCTCTTCGGCCTGCTCTACCGCCTGGCGCGAGACCATGTTGCTTGCCAACAGGCGGCGTACTCGCTCATGTTCCCGCTGAGCCTGCTCGAAATGCACCCTGGCGTCGGCAAGTCCGGCCTCGGCCTGGGGCCGCCGCGCGCTCTCCAACTGGCGAAGTGCCGCTCGAGTCTCCTGCACGCGCTCGGCAAGTTCCGATGAATCGAGCACCACCAGGACGTCGCCGGGCTCGACCTGCTGCCCTTCGCGTACCAGGCGCTCGGTCACCCGCCCCACGATCTCGCTGCCGATCTGTGCCCGCGACGAAGCCACCACCCGGCCGCTGGCCACCACCTGCTGGGTCAACGCGCCCTCTTTCACTTCATACGCCGTGGCAGCAACAGGTATCCGCCAGTAGACGAGCCCTGCGGCCACCATGGCGACAACCACAACGAGGAGAACGATCCATCGGCTCATGGGCATCTCACGTACTGCCGCCATCCATCGCACGAAGTCAGGAAGAAAGCCCCGTTGCGCCGCTGCTTCTTGTCCATCTCATGTTACCGCCCAAGCGCTCAATGAGATTCACCTGATCATAGCCCACGCAGCCAGAATAGAACGGGGGTAGGCAGAGGGTCTTGATCCCAGGCAAGTTTGATGAATATCAATGGCCGAAGTGACGAAGCCTGCAATACTGGTGCTTGAGCTTAACGGACCACCGCGACGGCGATTGCCCGCGGCCAACCCGCCTCGATCATGGAGGCCATGTCATGTCGCCCGATTCACCCAACCCGTCCGACCCTGATGTCACTCCCCAGGCCGCCCCCTGTGAACGACTACCCGCTACCGCGGAGCGCCCCAACCCAGGGTTCTACTCCACCCATGCCCTGGATCGGGCCTTCAAGGCCAACCTGGCCAGGCTGACCGCCGGCATTACCCCGGCCGGCCTGGCCAGCGTCTATTTCGAGTGGCTGGTCCACCTGATGCTCTCCCCGGGCAAGCAACTGGAGCTGGGCGAGAAGTTCACTCGCAAGCTGACGCGATTCGGGCAGTACCTCGGTCGCCAGGCGCTCGAGCCCTGCCCGGGTGCCTGCATCGAGCCCCTGGAACAGGACCGCCGCTTCAGTGGCGAGGAGTGGCAGCGCTGGCCCTACAACCTGATCTACCAATCCTTTCTGCTGACCCAGCAGTGGTGGCACAACGCCACCAGCGAGATCGACGGCCTGTCGCCGGAGAGCGAGCGGGTGGTGAACTTCATCACCCGCCAGATACTCGACCGGTACTCGCCATCCAACTCTCCGTGGCTGAACCCTGAAGTGGTTGCTACCACTATGGCGACCGGTGGGCAGAATCTGGCGGTGGGTTGGCAGCACTTCATCGAGGACTGGGAGCGGGCCGTGTCCGGCAAGCCACCGGTCGGTGCCGAGGCGTTCCGCGTAGGCAAGAACCTGGCGATCACTCCCGGAAAGGTGGTGTACCGGAATCACCTGATCGAGCTGATCCAGTACTCACCAACGACGAAGCAGGTTTACGCGGAACCGGTGCTGATCGTGCCCGCCTGGATCATGAAGTTCTACATTCTCGACCTTTCTCCCTCCCAGTCATTGGTCAAATACTTGGTGGACCAAGGCCATACCGTCTTCATGATCTCCTGGCGCAACCCGAGCTCGGAGGATCACGACCTCGGCATGGAGGATTATCGTCGCCTGGGACCGATGGCGGCGCTGGATGCAATCTGTGCCATCACTGGCAACCACAAGGTCCATGGGGTGGGTTACTGTCTGGGTGGTACGCTGCTCTCCATCGCGGCGGCCGCCATGGCGCGGGATGGCGACGAGAGGCTGGCTTCCCTGACCACCCTGGCCACTCAGGTGGACTTCACCGAAGCCGGCGAACTGATGCTGTTCATCGGCGAAAGCCAGGTCTCGTACCTGGAGAACATGATGTGGGATCAGGGCTATCTCGACGGCTACCAGATGGCCGGCGCTTTCCAGATCCTGCGCTCCAACGATCTGATCTGGTCGCGCATCGTGCATGACTACCTCCTGGGCGGACGCCAGCCCATGAATGCTCTGATGGCCTGGAATGCAGACCTGACTCGCATGCCCTACCGCATGCATTCCGAATATCTTCGCCAGCTGTTTCTGAACAACGATCTGGCCAATGGGCACTATCGGGTGGATGGCCGACCGGTCGTGATTCAGGACATTCGGGCGCCACTGTTCGTCGTCAGTACCACCACCGATCACGTGGCTCCCTGGAAGTCCGTCTACAAGATCCATCTGCTGGCGGATACCGACGAGGTCACCTTCGTGCTGACCAGCGGTGGGCACAACGCGGGTATCGTCAGTGAGCCGGGGCATCCGGGCCGCCGCTTTCGGATGTCTGAGCCACAGCATGAGCAGACGTACCTGGATCCGGAAACCTGGCAGCACATCACGCCCGAGCAGGACGGCTCCTGGTGGCCGGCCTGGCATCAGTGGCTAGCGGCCCATTCCTCCGGGCAGGTACCGCCGCCAGGCATGGGTAGCCAACAGCACCCTCCCCTGACCGACGCGCCGGGAAGCTATGTGTTGGCGCCATGAGAGGTGGGTTGCGAGGCGCGCCATATCACCACCGCTCTACCCAGGAACATGCCGCCAAGCAGACCGTAAACGAGGCTGACAGTGGCGGCGAAGGCGGCCGTATCAGCGATGGGAAGCTGCATGCCGATAATCACGCCAACGGCAAACTTGGCACAGAAGATCGTCAGCATGAGTGCAAGCGGAAGCCAGCTGCCCGGCACGTGGAAGGTTTGGTCCTGCGGTGAGAAGCACACGCCTCGGGGCAGCTCGAGCTTGAGATGGAGCAGTACGGCAAGGCCGATACCGAGCGACCAGAGGGTGAAACTTACTGGCTCGGCGCCGAATGCATTGATCAAGCCATAGAGCCCGAGGAAGAGGAAAATCGCCGGAATGATACCCAGCTTGGAAAGACCGATGGTTCGATCCTGACTCTGCTGATAGCCCCGATAGAGCAGAAACAGCAGCAGCGGCCATACCCATAGCGGCGTGTTTGTTATTATCTCGATCAGCATCGGTATTCCCTGGCGTTGTGTTTCGCCCCAGCATAGCGAGGCGCAGCCAGCCCCTCCAGTCAGTGCTTACTAACCCAGAGAGAGTCGCTCTGGGCATCAAACCGGCTTTGTTGCTCTCCTCGCGCCTATTCAGCTAACGCGTCCGGGCGCCCACTGACCCCGATCATGATCCACTGCCCTGCTTCCTTGAAGGGTAGCATGGCCAAGGCTTTGCTTGAGCTAAATCAAGAATTCATGAATCACTCTGACTACACTGACTGCAAACTCACCCTGGATGAGGAAAGGCGAATGTTCACTCTCGAGAATCAGGTAGCACTGGTAACGGGTGCCGCCAAGGGCATCGGCAAAGGGATCGCCACGGTGCTGGTGAAGGCCGGCGCTAGGGTGATCATTGCCGATATCGACGAGCAAGCGGGCAAGGCCACGGCCGAGGCGCTGGGCGCGGAGTTCGAGCATCTCGATGTCGGCGACCTGGCCAGTTGCCAGGCGGCGGTCAAGGCGGTGCTGGACCGCCACCAACAACTCGACATCCTCTGTTCCAATACCGGCATCTTCCCCCAGGCCACGCTGGACAGCATGAGCGAGGCCGACTGGGAGCAGGTGATGTCGATCAACCTACGAGGTACCTTCTTCATGGTGCAGGCCGCACTGCCGGCCATGCGAGCTCAGCGGTATGGTCGCGTCGTCATTACTTCATCTATTACTGGTCCGATCACCGGCTTTCCCGGTTGGGCGCACTATGGCGCCAGCAAGGCTGGTCAACTCGGCTTCATGCGGTCGGCGGCCCTGGAGTGCGCCCGCGACGGCATCACCATCAACGCGGTGATGCCCGGTAACGTACTAACCGAGGGGCTAAAAGCCCAAGGAGAGGAGTACCTGCGCCAGATGGCCGAATCGGTGCCAGCCAAGATCCTGGGCGAACCTGAGGACATCGGCCATGCCGCCTGCTTCCTCGCCTCTCCCGAAGCACGTTATATCACCGGCCAGACACTGGTAGTGGATGGCGGGCAGGTGCTGCCGGAATCATTCGAGGCAATATAAGCACGCCGCCTACCCTCTCCCACGCATCGCCCGGACGTCTTCTAGGTCCACCGGTCGTGACAATGCCAGCTTATAGCGAACCAGATCCTCTTTGAGCATCAGCGGAAGCTCCACGCCGAGGAGGTACCTGGTTTCATAGCGCGAGAAATCGATATCAAGCGGAATCCATGTCTGGCTTTCCTTATCGAAGATGCTCGCTCCAGCGGCACACCCTACTTCGATCTTGATGTCTTCATATTTGAACTGTACGTAGGTCAGGTCCCAGCCTTCCTCACGATAGTGAGCAGCAGGCTTGGTTATGAATTCCTGGCCTGCCTCCACCACTTCTGAGAAGCGCTCACCGGGAACGAACAAGTCGACGTCGTTCAGGTCGCGCTCGGAACCGTACCCCTTTGCTGCCAGCCCGCCACAGATCAGAAAGGGTATGTTTCTGTTCCTCAGCAAACCTGCGATCCATTTGATGGCTTCCTGATGCACTCTGTCTCCCGTTACAACCTTACTGCTTCGGGGCTTCAAAAATGGCGTTCAGCTCATCGAAGCTTGCCGCATTGCCCAGGCCTTCGAAACTCCCTTCCTCTGCCATCATTCTGGCGGCCCGCATGAAGGCACCCCAGGCGGTGCGTGCGAGCGCCGAGCCGACGCTGATACGCCGCACGCCGAGTTCGGCCAGGTGCTGCACCGTCAGTCCCATATTGCCCATCACGATGGCATTGACCGGCTTGGGCGCGACGGCGCTGACGATGGCGCTCAGTTCCTCCCGCGTTCGCGGCCCGGGTGCGAAGAGCACGTCTGCACCCGCCTCCGCGTATGCCATCAGGCGTTGCAGCACGTCCTTGAGCGGCTCCGGCTGGCCCACCAGATAGCTTTCCGCCCGTGCGGTGAGCAGCACCTGGGCTCCCGTCGCGTCTATCGCGGCGCGGGCAGCCCGAATGCGCTCCACGGCGAGCGCCAGGTCGTATAGCTGCCCGGGCTCACCGGTGGCGTCTTCGATGGAGAGTCCGGCTACCCCGGTACCGACACAGCGGGCGACATTGGCCGCCACGCCTTCGGGCTCTTGTGCATAGCCGGACTGGAAGTCCGCATTCACCGGCAAGTCGGTGGCGTTCACCATCTCGGCAATATGCGCGAGCGCCGCTTCGCAAGAGAGCCCCAGCACGCTGTCGGCCTGGCCCTGGCTGAATTGAAATCCTGCGCTGGTGGTTGCCAGCGCGCGAAAACCGCAGTGCTGGAGAAAGCGCGCCGTACCGATATCCCAGGGATTGGGAATCACGAAGCAACCGGACTCATGAAGTCTGGCAAATTCTGCGCGTCGCTGTTCGAGATCGACCATGACACCTCCTAATGGAGCAACCAACCCCAGTCAGTACTCACTAACCCATCACGCCCGGTTTCAGCGACCGTTCAGCCCCTTTCCGGCTAGAATGTCAGGCATGCACTTCTCGATTCGTGACGCACGCGTGCTGGATTGCTTGGCGCCGGAAAAGTGCAGAATGTAGCCTCTCTGGCGGCCAGGGGTGAGCGCTTCGAAGGCGGTTTTCAGGGCAGTGTTTCCATCCAGCGCGGTCTGAAGTTCTGCCGGATACGCCAGCTCATGTTTCTCGCTGAAGTCCACCTTGGCGCCGGCCTTCTCCAGCGCGATGGCCTCGAGGAGATAGGCTTCAAGTACGGCGGCCTGCGATTCGATCTCGCTCAGTTGTGTGAAGCGGGCCTGGCGCATTGCCTGGGAATGCTCGCCGGGGGCAACGAGGATTCTTTCGGGGTCCTTCAACAGGCTACCCTTGAAAAAGCCGAGCGCGCAGTAGTCTTTCATACTGAAGATTATGGCTACGTTGCCGCTCTGCGCCGAGTAGCAAAGCTTGCCCCACTTCACGCTTTCGGACAGTTGGCATGGGAGTGCTATCGCTCGCAGTCTCTTGCGTTCGTCATGCCATTGCGGCTGGCTCAGCAAGGCTTCCACTTTCCGGTTGGTATCGTTCATCTTCTTTGTTCTCGTTATTGGCGATGAGGCCACCCAGTCAGTACTCACTAACCCATCAGGCCCCATATATAAAGGCTTCTTCTCATCATTGCTCATCAGCCTGGTGGTTGACACCATCTCTTGTCGGGATGTTCGGTATCTTCAGTGGGTTGATTCCCTCCAGGCAAGCCACGTTGAAGCCGTACTGGTTAGGGTTAGATCGCCGCTGATGGTGAGTATAGATTCCGCAGATTTCGCAAAAATAGTGTTTGGCCGTTTTGGTATTGAACTGATAAAGCCTGAGCTTATCTTGTCCGCGGATAACCGTAATCCCCTTCAGAGGTACAGAAGCGACTATCGCTCCACGACGCCTACACATAGAACAATCACAGCGACGTAAATCGATGAGCCCTTCCGGCAGATCGAGCTCGAGCACCACCGAGCCACAATGGCATGTGGCCCTGTGCTTCTTCTCGATGGGTATTCCATCGACTGCTTTCAGATTAAGCGACATGGCTCCCTCCTGAGCCCTCTAGCTATACCACTCCAACCCTTCATAGGGAGTTTCTCGCAGTGCCGCCAGTCGGCTTTGCAGATCGCCGGTGTGAACCTCCAGCTTGTGGCCGTCCGGATCGAGAAAATAGAGGGAGTCGCCTTCGCTGCGATTCTCCTTCCAGATCGCTACGCCCTGCTCGCGAATGACATTGGTACAGCGAGCGAAGGCCTCTGCGCCGACGCTGAAGGCGATGTGAGTATATTCAGGCAGCGGGCCGGTGCGCGTCTCAGCGTCGAGCGACAGGCAGATCCAGTCATCACCAGCATGAAGATAGGCGCCCCGAGCCCATTTCACCACCGGCTGGAGCCCCACCACCCGGGTGTAGAAGTCGAAGGAGCGTTCGAGATCGCGAACTGCAAGCGTCAGGTGGTTGATGCCGGTGATCATGCCCCTCTCCTCAGTCAGCCTCGGTCAGGGGTTTCTTCCTTGAGCGGGCGTACCACCCGGCAAGGGTTGCCGGCGGCGAACACGTCCTCGGGGATGTCCTTGGTCACCACGCTGCCGGCACCGATGACAGTGCGGGAGCCGATGGTGACGCCGGGGCACAGAATCGCCCCACCGCCGATCCATACGTCGTCGCCGATGGTGATCGGCTTGGCGGCTTCCAGGCCGCTGCGGCGCTCTTTGGCATCGAGCGGGTGGGTGGCGGTATAGACCTGTACGCCCGGGCCGAACATGGTGTATTTGCCGATGGTGACTTCCGCCACGTCGAGGATCACGCAGTTGAAATTGAAGAAGACCTTTTCGCCCAGCGTTATGTTGCCGCCGTAGTCGCAGTGGAAAGGTGGCTCGATGAAGGTGCCCTTGCCCATGGCACCGAACAGCTCACTCAGCAGCCGCTTGCGCTCCTTTCCCTGTGCGTCGCTGGTGTCGTTGAAGGCCTTGGTCAACAGGCGGGCACGATGGCGCTCACGAAGCAGCTGCGGGTCGCGGGGGTCGTAGAGCTCACCGGCCAGCATTTTCTCTTTTTCGATCATGCGGTCTCCTTGTTATTGGCGGAATGACAGCTATCGACAATCAGCCGCCAAAGAGCTTCCACGCCAGCGGCAGGAACAATGCGCTGAATACGCCGACCAGGCTCATGCCGAGAGAGGCGAAAGCGCCAGCCTTGGGGCCGAGTTCGAAGGCGCGCACGATGCCGATGGCGTGGCCGTTCGCACCCAGCGCGAAGCCGAGTATGCGCTGGTCGGTGATGTTGAGCAGACGCGCCAGCAGAGAGACGAAAATGGTGGTGAGCACTCCGGTGATAAGCAGACCGCCCAGCATCAGCGAGAGCGAGCCGCCAATCTGCTCTTGAATGCCCATGGCCAGCGGTGCGGTGACCGATTTGGGCGCCAGCGAGGCCAGCACCGCGGGTGGGGCGCCCAGCAGCCAGGCGATGAGCACGGCATAGAAGGCCGCCAGCACGGCGGCGAGCGGTAGACTGCAGAGAATCGGCTTCCACAGAGCGAAGATGTGCTGCCGCTGCTGATAGAGCGGTACTGCCAAAGCCACGGTGGCCGGGCCCAGCAGCAGGGTGAGCCAGGCGACGTTGCGCTGATAGTCGGCGAAGTCGTAGCGCAGTAGCCACAGGCCGGCTGCCGTGAATACGGCGCCGATCAGTACCGCCGGGCACCAGCTCGGTCGGCCCATGCGCTCGAACAGGGTAACGCCGCTGAGATAGGCGGCCAGGGTCAGCGCCACGGCGAGCGTGGGTGTGTCGAGCAGCGAGTCGTATAGCGCGTTCAAGACAGGCGCTCCTGTTCGTCGCCGCTGTCGGCTTCCTTGGGCATGAACCGCAGCATCAGCCATAGCGTGGTGAGCACGCTGAGGAAGGTGCCCACTCCCAGCGCGATCATTACCGCCGTCCAGTGGCCGGCGAACTCGTCGATGACGAAGAATACCCCCACCACCCCGGGCATGATCAGCATGGCGAGCAGGGGAATCAGCGCCTGGCTCGCGGTGGCCACGCTCTCGTTCAGGCGTCGCTTGACCAGCAGCCACGCCAGTAGCAGCAAAAGCCCCGCCATGGCATGGGAAACCGGCAGCGAAAGCAGGTCGACGAAGGCATGACCCAGCAGTTGAAAGCCAAGTAGCCAGAGGAAACCGCGCAACAGCTTCATGCCATCTCCACACCCTGAAAAGAGAGCGCCCCGAGCGATTCCACGGCGAAGTGACTGCCGGCTCGGAGCCCGCGACAAAGATTAGCATGCTTATACTAAATCAGGTGGCAGCTAAAGCGTCCGCAGGAGCGTGAACGCCCCCAGTAAACCTTTCGTCTAAAGCCAGAGTCAAACCGGCAGGCAACGTGGCCTGGTGGAGTTAAGGACGAAACCCATGGAATCGACGCAGAAAGAAGCCCCAAAGCGGCCCATGAAACACCGCCTGTACCATGACGAACTCCCCCAGGAACATGAAGATCCGCTCATCGGTCACTTGCATCGGATTATTCGCTATGCCGTCAAGGTTCTATCGGTTCTGATGGTCATCGTGATCATCTGGGGTGTGATCGATGTGGTCTACATGCTCTATACCCGACTCATGACTCCACCGTTCATGCTGTTCGAGGTGAGCGATATCTTTGCCATCTTCAGCGCCTTCATGGTGGTGCTGATCGCCATCGAGATCTTCATCAACATTCGGCTTTACCTGGGCACCAACATGCTGCCCATCCAACTGGTGATAGCTACGGCATTGATGGCCATCGCCCGTAAGGTCATCATCATGGACACCGATTACATTACCGCAATGGAAATCATGGCCATTGCCGCCGTTGTGCTCGCCTTGGGCATTACGCACTGGCTGGTCACGCGTCGGCCTTGATTCTCGTTTAGCCAAGCGCCGGGTAGGCCCAGTAGTTCTGCCAGGGCCTACCCCGGCGTGGGGCGGCTCGAAGCTCTCTCGATATACAACCAGGCGGGCATGCTGGCCCGCTTCAACCAAGGCAGCCTTGCCAGAACGGCGATAATCAACAGAGCGAAAGCAAGTCGCGCCCATAGCAGGCCGGAGAGGTCCGCTCCCATTAGCATGATCAGCAGCGTGTCTTCGATCAGGCTGTGGCACAGGCCGAGGAAACAGAGCGTGAGGACGATATCCCGTGGGGTCAGTCGGCCCGAGCGCGCCTCACGCAGCAGCAGGCCGGCACCGAAGGTGAGTCCCAGGGTAATGCCAATGACGGTGATGTTGGCTGCTGCCGGGCCGATGCCCAGCAGCCGCAGCAGCGGGTAGAGCAGCTTGTGGATCAGCCGCTCCACGCCCAGCCAGCGCAGCAGTTTGAGCAGGCTCATCAGCGCGAAGATCACCACGAAGATGGTCGCCAACGTCACCGCCTGCCCCTGCAGCCAGGCCGTCAGCGTCGCATCCTGGACCGCGGGTTCCCACACTACTTGGTTGGCATGCTGCAGCCAGCCGCCCCACGAATAGCTCAGATGCAACAGCCAGCCCAATAGCCAGGCACCGCCTGCACGCAGCAGCACGGTCAGCCACCAGGGCACGCCGGCCATGCGCGCCACCGCACCCTCAATCGGCAACGAGTGCCCTACGGCCATCAGCACACCCAGCACCGTGACTTGCGCCACGGTCAGCGGCGTATCCCGCGTGACTTCGAAGAAGATCACCAGGCCGGTGTAGATGTTGGTCAGCAGCGTGGCGGCCCACACCACGCTGAGCGGCTCCGGCAGCCCCAGAGGCGACATCAGCGGAGACAGCCACTGGCTGAGCAGTTCGGTCATGCCCAGCATCTCGAGCGCTTTCACGATCAGCAGCGCCGGCACCATCACCTTGAGCAGGGTCCAGTACACCTTGGCGGCTTCGCGCAGGAGGTTACCCACCGTACCGAAAAGAGGGGCGAGGCGTCGTTGTATCATGGAGTGGGATCCATCAAGGAGCAGCCGCCTAGTTTACAGGCAAGCTCTGGAAAACACTGCCATCAGCGACTCAGGTCTACCGCAAGCTACTCGTCCTTGGGCCCGACCCAGGCGAAGGGGTTGTGGGCAACTTCCCACAGATACCCATCCGGGTCGGCGAAATACCCCGAATAACCGCCCCAGAACACCTTCTGGCCCGGCTTGATCAGCCTGGCGCCGGCAGCGACCGCCTGCTCCAGCAGCTCGTCCACCTCCTCTTCCGATGCCAGATTGTGGGCCAGAGCGATGCCGGAAAAGCCGCTGCCCTCGGGAGATACACCGGCATCCTCAGCCAATGCCTCGCGGCCGTAGAGCCCCAGCCAGGTACCGTTGAGGGTGAAGAAGGCCACCTCCGGCGGCGACTCCATGCGCGGTAAGCCCAATCCCTCTTCGTAGAACCGAATCGACGCCGCAAGATCGCTTACGCCAAGCGTGATCATGCTGATCCTTGGCTTCATGTTGCCTCCTGTACGGTCCAAGATCGCTATTTGCTTACAGCCGACATTTCGGCCTCGGCTCGAGCAGCCAGGCACTTCTGTTGCCACTGACTACGACGCATGCGGTAGAGGCGCACCGGCTGCTGGTTGAGGCTCAGCATCTCGAAACGGCCAAACCCTATCTTTTCGGCCACCCGCAGCGACGCCGCATGATCCGGCTCCACCAGCACGATGATCGAATCGAAACGCCGCTCTTCGAAGGCGTGGTCGAGAGCGGCAGCCGCTGCTTCGGTAGCAAGACCCAACCCCCAGAAGGGCCTGGCGAGCCGATAGCCCAGGTTCCACTCGGTAGAGCCCTTCACCTGCTCGGGCGAGACACCGCAGAAGCCGACGAACTCGTCGTTTTCACTACTCAGCATGGCCAGAGGGCCGGTGCGGTACTGGATGTAGCAATCGAAGCACCAATCCAGGAACAGGCGGGTCGCCGATTCGTCGCAAACGCCGTGCAGCGAATGACGCATCACCTCCGGGTCGGCCAGCATATCGGCAAGCGCGGGCACGTCGGCTGTGGCTAGCGGCCGCAGCCGTAAACGCGGCGTTTCCAATTCGAACATGACACCCTCCCTGGCAGCGGCTCGTTTATCGGTGTCGGCTAGACGGCCCTGTTGTCACGGGTACGGCAATATCGAAGTGCAGCACGTCTTCACGCTTGCCCAGCTTAGTGTAGAGCTCAATGGCCGGGGTATCGCCATGATCCGCCTGAACGTAGACCACGTAGGCACCGTGCTGAGCGGCGATGCCCTGCAGCTGCTCGATCAAGGCGGTAGCGATGCCCTGCCGACGATGCGCTTCTCTTACGGCTAGATCATAAATATAGATCTCGCTGCGCTCCTGCTCGAACTTGTGCAGCACATAGGCGGCCAGACCACCCACTATTTCATCGCCCATGCGCGCCACCAGAGCAATGAATGTGTCGCTGCCCAGTAGCCGCTCCATGTAGGCCTGCCCCGGGCGCGCGGCGCCATAGGTTTCCACCTCATTGAAGGCCTCGCCGAAAACCGTGAGCAGCTCGTGCATCAACGCCGTGTCATCGGGATTTAGTTGGGTCAGGGTGAAGGGATCGGGGGGCATGGGCTGAACGCTCTCTAGCGAGCCATCCTCTGGGCCTGCTGCCTCAGCGCTTCGAACTCCTCTGCGCTGACGGCATTGCGCTCGGCATCGAGAATATGGCCGCCAATGTCGGCAATGGCCTGAGTGATCTGAATCAGCGTTTCGGGATTGCGCGCCACGCTGCGCTTGCTGATGAAGTGAATCAGGATGGAGACCCCGGCCACGGTGGGCTGGTCATCGCCATCGTGAATGGGCGGCAGCGTGCCCGGCGGCGACGAGTTGGCGATGGTCAGCTTGTAACCGGCGAGCTGGTCGCGGATGGTGTAGACGCCAAGCTTGGCGTCATAGTGCGCGTTGTACTCTTTGAGCAGGCGGGCAAGACGCCGATTGGTGTCCAGGCCCGGCCAGTCGAGAATCACGAACAGGCACTGCTTGATGTCCTTGCTCGACACGACCTGAAAACGGCGCATCGGCTCGGGGGCCGGCTCCGGCTCGGTGGGCTGAGCAGGCGGCACGGGTTGAGACGGCGCTGGCTGAGTATCGACGACTCGGGCCTGAACCCGCGGAGCGAGTTCGGCATCTTCACGTTGACGTCGGCTCTTGATGAACGCTACCAGACACAATAGCGCCAGCAACAGCGCGACACCTGCCACGATCAAAACACTTACGACCGGATCCATCCTGCATACCTCGACCTTCACTGGCCCACGATGTTACCCCTGCCACCTGCTCGCACCCTGATGGGCAAACGTGTAGCCATTGTTATTTTGCGTAATGCTACGCCTTTTTGCCACGTCGCGCATGCCGACTTCTCAACGCTGGCGGCCGGCCAAAGCGAGCTCACGACTTTACCATATGAAACGCATTACGCTGCGTTGAAGCATTTCGATGGCAGCGCGAAGCGAGAGACTCCATGCTAAGGGTAACTTGAGCAAAAGAGGAGCCCTGCCATTCACGTGACACTGGTCGCCAGTAGCCGAACTGTCACGCCATGGAATGATGTGAAGGCCAGTGTTGTTGGTGCCGTCAACTCAGGAGTGCTACCCCGATGGTACGACTCGACAAGAAAGCCAAGCGGTTGTACGTGCTGGATACCAACGTTCTTCTGCACGACCCCGCTGCCTTGTACCAGTTCGAGGAACACGAGGTGGTCATCCCCATGACCGTGCTCGAAGAACTCGACAAGCTCAAGAACGGCCTGCGTGAGATTGCCCGCACCGCCCGCCAGGTCAGCCGCACCCTCTCCGACCTGACCAATCAGGTCACCTTCGATGAAATTCAACGGGGCATCCCGATTCCCCGTGCCGGTGGCACCACCCTCGGCAAGCTCCGCTTTCTCTGCTACCCGGAACTGAAGCCGCTGGAGCATCTGGAGGAGAGCCCCGACAACGTGCTGCTGGCCGAGACCTGCCGGCTGCGTGACGAGCGCCCCGATGCCTCGGTCATTCTCGTTTCCAAGGACATCAACCTGCGGGTCAAGGCCGCCGCCCTGCACGTGCCGGTGGAGGACTACCTGACCGACCGCGCCTTCAGCGACAGCGACGTGATGCTCGAAGGGGTGCGGATCTATCCCGAGGCCGAAGGCAGCAGCGGCCCCTGGGATCAGATGGAGGTCGAAGTCGAGGTCGAACGAGTCGACCACCATACCTTCTATCGCCTCGAGGGGCGGATACCGAGCGACTGGCACCTGGGCATGCTGGTGTCCGACAGCGAGAACGGCGCCAGCTTCGAAGCCATCGTGCGCGAACTGGGTCCCAACCAGGCGCGACTGCAGCTGCTGACCAACTACCGTCACAAGGATGGCGTGTGGGGTGTGCACGCTCACGACAGCCGCCAGAACTTCGCCCTCAACCTGTTGATGGACGATGACATCGACCTGGTGACCATCGCCGGCAGTGCCGGCACCGGCAAGACCTTCATGACCCTCGCCGCGGCCTTCCAGCAAACGCTGGACGCCAAGCGTTTCGAGCGTATCGTCTTCACCCGCGCGCCGATCTCGATGAGCGAGGACATCGGCTTCCTGCCCGGCACCGAGGAGGAGAAGATGTCGCCGTGGATGGGCGCCTTCCATGACAACATGGACAACCTGCTGCGCGACGAGCATGACGGCAGCACCAGTTGGAGCCAGGATGCCACCCGCAGCCTGATCGGCTCACGGGTACAGATCCGCGCCCCCGGCTTCATGCGCGGCCGAACCCTCAACGACACTTTCCTGATTATCGACGAAGCGCAGAACTTCACCCCGAAACAGCTCAAGACTCTGCTCACCCGTGCCGGACGCAACACCAAGATCGTCTGCCTGGGCAACGTCGGCCAGATCGACACGCCCTATCTCACCGCCAACACCTGTGGCATGGCGGCGGTGGTGCAACGCTTCAGCAATTGGGCCCATGCCGGCCACGTGACGCTGCGCAGCGTGGAACGCTCGCGCCTGGCCCTGGCCGGCGAGGAGCTGTTGTAGTCTCGAGAAATGCAGTATCGGAGGAGTACGGCATCGGGCTCGGCATCGCCGGGCCCGATGCCTTTGGTTGGCCCGGTCACAGTGATTAACCCAGCCACAACCCCACCAGCAGCAGCACGGCCACCCCCACCATCAGCGGCACGGCCAGGCGGCGAAAGCTGCGCTCGAAGCGCGGCAGTTCGCTGATCGCCGCGGTGGCTCGCGTCTCCCACGTTTGCAGGCGACCGCGCAGCCGCGAGCCACTACTCTCCCCCGCGTTCCCCAGAACACGGAGCAGGCGCAGCAACCGGTTCGACGACTGCGCATACCACCACCAGAGATCGCCCGGCATGAGCCGCTGGGCACGGCGCCACTTGCGCTGGCTGCGCAGGGCCGCCAGGAGCACCAGCGCCGCGACCACCACCCCCAGCGATACGGGCCACAGCAGGCCAGGCCATTCGGTCAGCGGCGGCCAGTTCGGGTGTTCGCCCGCGAGCGGCACCCACAGCGGCACGCTCAGGGCAGCCACGACACAGGTCAGCCAGGCCAGCGGCATGGGGGCGTGCAGGGGGATGCCATAGCTGCCTCGCTCCTGCCACTGCCGCCACAGGGCGCGCGACATCAGCAGCGTGGTGCCGACAGCAGCCACGCTGAGCCAGGCGACCAACGTCCCATGGCCGGCGTCGTAGAGCAGTTCCTTGAAGGTCCACTTCGTCGCCAGGCCAGAGGTCATGGCTCCCGCCAGCGACAGCGCCGGCAGCATGAGCAGCAGCCAGAGCAGCCAGCCCGGCAGCCGAGGCGGATGCTCGCTGATGCCGACGCCGAGGAACAGGGCGCCCTTGGTCAGGCCATGATGGGCGGCGAACAGCGTGATGGCGACCAGCAGCCCGGGCCACAGCGGCGGTGAGACCATACCGACCCCGACCAGCGTCGTGATCATGCCCATCTGACTGACGCTGGAGTAGGCCAGCACCGCCTTGGGATGACGCTGTATCGCGCCATATAGCGCCGCGCCCAACGCCCCCGCCAGACCCAGCGCGATGACGAGCCTGCCCAGCGTCTCGAGCCCGGCCGCCCCCAGCGGCAGCGTGCTGAGCCAGCCGATCAAGCCGGCCTTGATCATCACCCCGCTGAGCACGGCACTGGCCGGCGTCGGTGCCACCGGATGAGCCAGGGGCAGCCATACGTGCAGCCCGATCACCCCGGCCTTGACGCCGAACCCCAGCCACAGCAGCATCGCCATCCAGGCGCCCTGCTCGGCCGTGGCGATGCCTGCGCGCAGCTCGGTCAGGGTGAGCACCTGTGCCGTGCCCGCCGACCACAGCAGTCCGCCGAGTATCAATCCCTCGCCGAGCACCGCCATGATCAGGTAGGCGCGCCCGCCCAGATGCGAGTCGCGGTTGCCGGCGTGTACCACCAGGCCGTACGCGGCAAAGGTCATCAGCGCAAAGCCCAGATAGAAACTGGGGATGTCTTCGGCCACGATCAGCAGCAGGTTGCCGGCGAGCGTCAGCGGCCACAGCAGGGCAAACCCCAGCAGTCGGCGGAAAGCGTCTCCATCACCGGCCTCAGCCGCCTGCTGTTCCACGATCAGGTAGCCCCGCGCATAGAGACCGGCCAGCGCCCACAGCAGAGCGCTGAACAGAAGCCAAGGGCGGCGGCCATCGTCGAGCTGCCATTGTCCTCCCAGCAGCCATCCTTCCATCAGCAGCTGCGCTTCCCCCGGCCACAGCGACAGCAGCAAGGCAGGCACGGGAGCGCAAACCCACCAGTAATCGAGCAGCTCGGGTCGCGGACCGGGACGGCTCAGAGCGCCGCCCTGCATGACCAGCCGCAGCACGTTGCGCAGCCCCAGCATCAGCGGCCACAGCAGCGTCACTGCCAACAGCAGGCTCGGCATCATGGCGTGTACTCCTCGGCCGTCACGAAGGTGGCCAGGTCAAGCGGACTGAACGGCAGCCCCGCGAGCAGGCCCGCCAGGATACTCAGCACGGCCGTGGAGACCGTCGGCCACAGCAGCCAGCCACTGGTTTCGAAACGCCCCAGGCGCCGCTCCTGCGGCCACTCGCCGACGCCGTGCGCCGGCCCCGGGCGGAACCACAGGCGATACAGAATGGGCAGGAAGTAGGCCGCGTTGAGCAAGCTGCTGGCCACCAGGACGAGGATCACCCACGGCATGTTCGCCTGCACCGCTCCCATGCCCAGGTACCATTTGCTGATGAAACCGGCCACCGGTGGCAGCCCGATCATGCCCAGCGCCCCCACGGTGAAAGCGATGCTGGTCAGCGGCATGCGCCTCCCGGCGCCGTTGAGCTGATCGATACGATGGATACCGAGCTCCTCGGCATAGTTGCCGGCACAGTAGAACAGCGTGACCTTCATCAGCCCCTGGTGCATCAGGTGCACGAGCCCGGCAACGGTGCCGAAGGGCCCGAACAGGCTGATGCCGAGCACGATGTAGGAGACCTGGCTGACCGTGGAGAAGGCCAGCCGCGGCTTGAGCTCCTGCTGTGCCAGGGCGCGCATCGAGCCGTACAGGATGGTGATGGTGGCAATGACCGCCAGCAGCGTGAGCAGCCCCAGCTGATAGGTCAGACCGATACCGTAGACGTCGTACACCAGTCGCACGATGCCGAAGGCCCCGGCCTTCACCACCGCTACCGCATGCAGCAGCGCACTCACTGGCGCCGGGGCCACCATGGCCCGGGGCAGCCAGCCGTGCAGAGGCACCAGCGCCGCCTTGACCCCCAGCCCCAGCAGCAGGATCAGGAACAGCACGGTCAGCAGCCCATGTGCCTCGGGACCGAGGTCGGCCAGCATCTCGCGTTCGCCGAAGGTCACGTCGCCCACCATGACGTGCAGCGCCACCACGCCCAGCAGTACCACCAAGCCACCGGTGAGGGTGTAGCGCAGATAGGTGGTGCCGGCATCCAGCGCCTTGGCATGCCCTCGGTGCACCACCAGCGGATAGGTGGAGAGGGTGAGCAGCTCGTAGAACAGCAGGAAGGTGAACAGATTGCCCGCCAGCGCAATACCGATGGTGCTGGCCACGCACAGACTGAAAAAACCGAAGAAACGCTTACGGTTGGGGGAGTCTTCCAGATAGCCGATGGCGTAGACCGTGGTGGCCAGCCACAGCAGCGAGGAGAGGCCGGCGAACATCAAGCCCAGCGCATCCACCTGGAACAGGAAGGTGACCCCCTGCACCACGGTAAAGCTGAAACGATAGCTCTCTCCCTGGTAGAGCCCCCATACCATCAGCGCCACCAGTACCACCTTGAGCAGCGCAGCGCTGAGGTTGAGCGCGGTGCGCATGCGCCACGCCCGCTCCGGCAGGGCAAAGATCAGCGGTACCACCAGCAGCGAGGTGGCCAGTGTGGCCAGCGGCAGCCAGGCCTGGCTCATGCCCCACCTCCCGCTGCACGTAGCAGCATCAGCGGCCACTCCGCCACCAGCCCCAGCAGCAACGATGCCAGCGCCAATGCCAGTGCGAAGAGCTCCATGCTCCAAGGCACCCGGCGATAATCCAGCGGCTCGGCATCCTCGACGAAGGAGTAGCGGAACACGCGGAATATGTAGGCGGCACTGAGCAGCGTACCCAGCGCCAGCGCCGCGATCCAAGGCCAGTAACCCGCCTCCAGCGAGGCATGCAGCAGCAGCCATTTGGCTGTGAAACCGGCGCTGGGCGGCAGCCCGATCAGGCTGATGGCGGCAATACCGAAACTGAGCAGCGAGAGCGGCATGCGCCGGCTGGCACCGGCCAGGCCCCGCACATGGGACTCCCCGGTGGAGTAGATCAGGTTGCCGGTAGCCAGGAACATGCCGGCCTTGGCCAGACTATGCGCCGCCAGCTGCAGCCAGGTACCCTCCCAGGCCACCTCCGCCACCGAGGGGGCAGTGCCGATCAGCAGCGAGAAGCCCAGCAACAGGTAGCCGAGCTGAGAGACCGTAGACCAGGCCACCACGTCCTTGAGCTTGGCCGCCCGCCAGGCCAGCAACCCGCCCCATATCACGGCCGCGCCACCCAGCCCGCCCACCAGCCAGGCGGCGACTCGGGCCTCGGGTACCAATACTAGCCACAGCTGCAGCACGATGAAGAACGAGCCCTTGACCACCAGGGCCGCATGAAGGGCGCTCACCGGCGTCCAGGCCGAAGCGTGCACCGGCGCCAGCCAAGCGTGCAGCGGGAAGGCGGCCGCCTTGAGCAGTAGCCCGGCACTGAGCAGGGCCACGGCCACCCACAGAAGCACACCCGGCTTTGCAGCCAGTGCCAGACCCACCAGATCCAGCCGGCCCCAGGCACCGAGCAGCAGTGCTATGCCCAGCAGAAAGGCCAGCGACCCCACCAGCGCCAGCAGCAGATAGCGCATGCCGGCGGCCAGCGCGTCCACCCTCCCGGGCAACAGCATCAGACCCACGGCGGCCAGCCCCATCAGTTCCAGGCCGATATAGAGGGTGAGAAGATCGCCGGCCAGCCAGATCAGGGACAGGCTAGCGGCCAGGATGCCTTGCAGCGGCCATAGCCAGATCTGTTGACCCTTGCTGCCGATCTCCTCCCTCAAGTACGCCGGCGCATAGGCAGCGCTGGAGAGCACTATGACCTGAGTCAGCAAGAGCAGCAGCAAGGTCAGGCCATTGGCACGCCACTGCAGCGTCAGGGAGCCAAGCTCGATGAGCCAGGTCTGTCCGCCCTGGGGAAGTACTCGGAAAGAGAGCCATGCCAGCGCCATCAACGGCAGCAAGGAGAACGCCACGATCGGCCAACTGCGCCGAGGCTGCCAGCAAGCTGCCAGTACTCCCAACAGCACAGGCAGTCCCAGCACCAGCATCACGGCACTGAAATCGCTGAGGTGAGTTGCGTAAGGCGCCAGGAGACCCAGCCTGTCTATCATGCGCCGCCCCGCCCTGCCCTGGCAGCGCTGCGCACGCTGCGAACTTCGAGCCCGCTGAGCCGCCTGATCAGCAACGCCCCCAGGGCAGTGCCCAGCAAGGCGACCAGCAGCCCGGTCACTACCAGCCCATGGCCTGCCGCCGGATGTCTGTCACCCACCAACCCCATCAGGATCAGAAAGATGCCGGTTCCGATGACGTTGAACGCCAGCAGCCGACGCAGCAGATGCCGATGCAGCGCGAAGGCCCACAGGCCCAGGCCGATCAGGCCCAAGCCGCCGGCCCGCAGCGGTCCGGAGGTATCGGCAAGGCTTGCCAGCGCCATGCCGAGCATCGCCAAGACGGCCAACGCCGGCAGCAGGCGCAGCAGCCCGCGGCGCCAGGTCAGCGGAACCGGGTCACGACAGCGTGCCAGACGCACCTGGGGTGCGCCGGCCCAGAGCTTCACATCCAGGGCATAAAACAGAAAGGCACCGGTGAGCAGAGCTCCCAGCAGCAGCTCGAGCAGTGCCAGCCAGGCAAAGCCCACGCGCCACCAAGTCAGTGCCACGCTCACGGCGAAGGCAACGAACCAGGCACAAGCCCGCACCAGGTGACGGTCGAGCAACACCAGTGCGGCCAATGCCACCATGGCCAGTGCGAGTAGCGCATCCAGGAATGGCGGCATGGGCCTAGGCCTCAGTGATGCCGCCGGTTGACCACCTTCTCGATCAAGGCCTCGGCTTCGCTGCCAGGGCCTTTTTCGAGCATATCGACCGCTTCGTGGTAGTCGCAGAGATAGCGTTTGCAGGAGGCGCAGTGGACCTCATCTGTGGGGTTGCGCACCTGATTGACACGATAGAGATGGCTGCCGCACGAAGGGCAGGCCACCGGCAAGCGAATGTCTTCGGACGTATCGGGCATCATCACAGTCTCCTTGTGTTCAATGACCTTTATGACCAGCACTCTTTTCAATACCTTGGGACTCATCCTGCCTGACTCAACCCTGGAAGGCCAATTCAGGCAGGGCATTCCCCCTTAAGCCTGTCAGAGTCCAAGCTTGTCTGCCACGTAGTCGGCATCCTTGTCGCCGCGCCCGGAGAGATTGACCAGGATGTGCTGGCTCTTCGGCAGCGTCGGCGCGACACGCATCGCCCAGGCCACGGCGTGGGCGCTCTCCAGCGCCGGGATGATGCCCTCTACCCGCGACAGGGTGAGGAAGGCATCGAGGCATTCGGCGTCGGTGGCGGTCTCGTAGTCGACCCGCCCCAGTTCCTTGAGGTAGCTGTGCTGCGGCCCGACGCCGGGGTAGTCGAGTCCCGAGGCGATGGAGTGAACCGGCATCGGGTTGCCCTGTTCGTCTTCCAGCACGTAGCAGGCCATGCCGTGAATCTCGCCGGGCTTGCCCAAGGTCAGGGTGGCCGAGTGGCGCTGGGTATCGAGGCCCTCGCCGGCGGGCTCCACGCCCACCAGGTGCACGGCCTCGTCATCGAGGAAGGCGGTGAACATGCCGATGGCATTGGAGCCGCCGCCGACGCAGGCGGTGACGTGATCGGGCAGGCGGCCGTGGCGCGCAAGGAACTGCTCGCGCGCCTCGCGACCGATGATCGACTGGAAGTCGCGCACCATCTTGGGGAAGGGATGCGGCCCCACCACCGAGCCGATGGCGTAGAGGAAATTCTGCGGATCCTTGAGGTACTCCTCGAAGGCGCTGTCCACGGCGTCCTTGAGTGTCGCCGTGCCGCGGGTGACCGCCACCAGCTTGCAGCCGAGAATCTTCATCTTGGTGACGTTGGGATGCTCCTTCTCGATGTCCACCTGGCCCATGTGGATCTCGCAGGGGATGCCTACCAGGGCGCAGGCAGTGGCCAGCGCCACGCCGTGCTGTCCGGCGCCGGTCTCGGCGATCACCTTGGTCTTGCCCATGAACTTGGCCAGCAGCGCCTCGCCCAGGCAATGGTTGATCTTGTGTGCACCGGTGTGGTTCAGATCCTCGCGCTTGAGGTGGATCTGCGCCCCGCCGAGCCTTTCGGACAGACGCCGGGCATGGAAGATCGGACTGGGGCGGCCCACGTAATCGGCAAACAGCTCGGCCAGCTCCCGCTGGAAGTCGTCGCGCACGCGGATCTCTTCATAGGCGGCGTCGATCTCGTCCATCACCCGCTTGAGTTCGGGCGGTATGAGCTGGCCGCCGAAGCGACCGAAGAAACCTTGGGCGTCGGGCAGGTTGGCGAAATGCGAAGTGCTCATGGGGCGATCCTGAATGGCAAATGGCAGAAGAAAGCCGCTACGAAGAGCGGCGGACAAGACCTCGAAACATCTTGCCCAGCGCCATCAGCCATGTCGAGGTATACCTTGGGTGCGACGGGGCTCAGGATGCGATAACGAGCCCAACGTTGAGCAGCGTCAAGCTTGTCAGCAGCAGCGCGACGTTGAGCCCCATCAACGGCAGCAGTGCTGCGAGTTTCCCCTGCTCGACCTCCGCCGGCAGCGACCACAGGCCACGCACCAGCCAGACCAGGGCCGGCAACGCCAGCCACGTCAGCCAGGCCGCGCCGGGTAGCGCACCGACCAGCCAGGCCACCGGCACCACGGCGAAGGCGGCCACCAGCAGCAGCGCCACCAGCCGTGCCGAGCGCAGCGGCCCCAGGCGGATCGCCAGGTGGTCGCGCCCGACCTGCCGGTCGGCGTCGATGTCGGGTAGCTGATTGATCAGCAGCAGCGCGCTGACCATCAGCGTAGGGATGAGCGCAGCCGCGACCGCCGTGGCGCTGAGCGTGCCGGTCAGCGCCTGGTAGGCGCCCAACACCATCAGCAGGCCGAAGCCGACGCCGGGCGCCAACAGGCAGAGCCAGGGACGGCGGGTCAGCCAGGCGGTGTAGGCCACCACCAGGCCGATACCCAGCAAGCCGTAGATCAGCATCACCGGGCCAGCTCGCCACAGGAACCAGAAGCCTATCGCTACCACGCCGGCCAGGCACAGCATGGCCGCATTGCGCACCGCACCGGCAGCCTCGGGCCGGGCAGACAGAGCTCCGCTGCCGCCGGAGAACGGCGTGCGTTCGGTCAGCGAGTCCAGCCCGGAGCGGAAGTCGTGATGCTCGTTGAACAGGTTGACCGCGGCGTGGGCCAGCAGCGCCCCGAGCAGCACCATCAGGGCATCGAACGTGGCCACCGAGTGGCCGTCGGCCCAGGCCGCGGTGATCGCCAGGCCTGCACACAGCGGTGCCAGCACGAGGAAGTTCGGCCGGCTGCTGCGTAGGCAGGCCCCTAAAGCGGACGGCGGTGGCACCACCATGTCGCTCACGGGCTCAACCCAGGCGGGCGTTGAGCCAGGCAGCGATGTCGCCGACCTGCTGCGGGCAGACCGCATGGGCCATGGGGTAACTGCGGTAATTGACCGGGTAGTCCAGCGATTGCAGGCGCTGTTGAGCGGCCTTGCCCAGGGCTTCGGGCACCACCGGGTCGAAGGAGCCGTGGTGAATCTCGATGGGCAGCCCGCGGTTGGCCTCGTTCAGTTCGATGGTCTCGGCGGTGGCGAAGTAGGTCGACATGGCCAGCAGGCCGCCAAGCGGGGCCGGGAAGGAGAGCGCCGCCTGGTAGGCCACTGCCCCGCCCTGGGAGAAACCGGCCAGGATGATACGCCGGCTGTCGATGCCGTGGTCGATCTGCTCCTGCACCAGCGCCTGGATGCGCTCGGCCGAGGCCACCAGCTGGCGGGTATCGACTCGACGGTCGAGGCTCATCTCATGGATGTCGTACCACGCCGGCATCACCATGCCGCCGTTGATGGTCACAGGCAGGCGCGGCGCATGGGGCAGGATGAAGCGAACGTCGAGCCCCTCTTTCAGCGTCAGCGCCGGCACCAGGGGCTCGAAGTCGTGGCCGTCGGCGCCTAGGCCGTGAAGAATGAAGACGCAGGCATCGGCCGGACGACCGCTCCTGGGCTCGATGATCAATTCGCCGGGATGGCTCATGGCGGGTTCCTTCGTCGTGGTCCGTATCAACCCGACACCCTACCGCAAAGCCATCACCACGGCGAGCGTCGGGCGGCTCAGAACGGCCACACCAGAGGAATCAGTGCCAGGGCAACGATCGCCGTCAGCAGGTTGAGCAGGCCGCCCACGCGCAGGAAGTCGCCGAAGCGATAACCGCCAGGCCCGTGCACCATCAGGTTGGTTTGATAGCCGATGGGTGTGAGGAAGCTGGCCGAGGCGGCAAACATCACCGCCACCACGAAGGGCATGGGGTTGACGCCCAGACTCTCGGCACTCGCCATGACCACCGGGAAGGTGATCACCGCCGCCGCGTTGTTGGTGACCAGCTCGGTCAGCAGCGCTACCAGCAGGTAGCTGCCGATCAACAGCAGCCAGGGATTGCCGTCGGCCAGCCCCAGTGCCAGCCCCGCCAGGGTGGACGCCGCCCCCGAGCTCTCCAGCGCCGCGCCCAGGCCGAAGGAGGCGGCGATGGTGAGCAGCACCTGGGTATCGAGCCCACGTTTGGCCGCCCCCACCGAGCAGCAGCCGGTGACCAGCACCAACACTGCGCCCAGCATGGCGGCGTTCATCATGCTCATCACACCGAAGGTGGCAAGCGCCACCACACCCGCCAGAATGCTCCAGGCCAGCCAGGCTTTCTCGTGCTTGGGACGCGCCTGGCCGTTGACCTGACTGATCAGCAGGAAGTCGCGCGACTGGCGGTGCCGCTCGATGAAAGGCGGGCGCGCCTCCAGCAGCAACACGTCGGCAGGCTGCAGGCGCACCTGGCCGAGGTTGCCCGCCACTCGCTCGCCGCCTCGGCACACCGCCAGTACCGCGGCGCCATACAGCGTGCGGAAGTGGCCGTCACGAATGCGCTTGCCGACGAACTGGCACTGGTCGGAGACCACCGCCTCCACCAGCCGCCGCTCCTTGAAGTCCTTCTCCAGGCTCGACTCGCCGTGGCGCGACGGCATTAGACCGCGAATCTGCTGCAGCTCCACGGCGCCGTCGGAGGTACCGGCAAACACCAGCCGGTCACCGCCCTTCAGCCGCTCGCCCGGCCCCACCACGCTGACCACGTTGCCCTCGCGCTCGATCTCCACCAGAAACAGCTCGCAGAGATGACGCAGGCCGGCTTCTTCCACGGTACGGTCTACCAAGGGGCCGTTCGGGTCGACTTCCATCTCGATGGTGAACTCGCGGGGATTCTCGAACGCCGACGCCGTGCCACGACGCTCCGGCAGTAGCCGCGGCGCAATGACGATCAGATAGAGCGCCCCGATCAGGGCTACCGGCAACCCTACCCAGGCAAGATCGAACAGCCCCATTGCCAGCTCCGGATAGCGCTCCACCAGCAGACCATGCACTACCAGATTGGTACTGGTGCCAATCAGCGTGATGGTGCCGCCCAGTATCGAGGCGAAGCTGAGCGGCATCAGCAGCCGGTGCGCCGGCAGCTTCAGGCGCTGGCTCCAGCTGAGCACGGCGGGAATGTAGGTAGCGACGACCGGAGTGTTGTTGAGAAAGGCGCTGAGGGTGGCGACCGGCAGCACCAACCGTACCAGGGCACCGCCTTCTCGGCGGGGGCGACCCAGCACATGACGAATGATCAGGTCGATACCGCCGGTCTCGCGGATGCTGGCTACCAGCACGTACATGAAGGCCACGGTGAACAGCCCGGTGCTGGAGAAGCCGCCCAGGGCCTGGGCCGGGTCGATGATGCCAAAGGTCAGCAGCAGGATGACCGCCCCCAGCAGAACGATGTCTGGACCGAGGCGCGAAAAAGCCATGAGGGGAAAAACGGCCATGACCACGGCCAATGAGATCCAGGCATCCAGCGGCATGTGCAAGGGTTCCGTTCACAGAGGTGCTGAGCCATTGTGACGGCAGCCGCATATTCTAAAAAGTTATTTTTAGAAATTCACTAATACCCAAAATGCATATACCTTGGACACGGGAAACATGCTCACAGCAACGCAAAAGGCCCGCTTGCGCGGGCCTTTCGTCGCCACCGAGGTGGCACATCAGTTCATGGTAAGCCGAAGCTTAGCCGATGACCTTGATGTTGGAAGCCTGGAGGCCTTTCTTGCCCTGAGTGACGTCGAAGGAGACCTTCTGACCGTCCTGCAGAGTCTTGAAGCCGTCAGCCTGGATCTCGGAGAAATGAGCGAACAGGTCGTCGCCATTGTCGTCCGGAGAGATGAAGCCGAAGCCCTTGGTGTCGTTGAACCACTTGACAGTACCGGTAGCCATTATCGAATTCCTCTAATAGCATTGATTTTCCGGGAAATACCCGAGTTGCAGTGGGTAAAACAAGAAACTTTTCACCGGGAAATCAAGACGCCATGAGCGTTTCGATAACCACTTGCGATGTTCGACTTGCTAACCAACTGCACGCATCTTGCGCTCTTCGTCCCCACACGTCAAACACTATTTTGTGTAGGTGACGTTAATGTTACCTCGATTCGAGAATCCAGGCAGCCGCCTTCTCGGCGATCATCAGCGTCGGTGAATTTGTGTTGCCGCTGGTGATGGTGGGCATCACGCTGGCGTCCACCACCCGCAGTCCCTCGACGCCGCGCACCCGCAGGCGCGAATCCACCACTGCCATGGGGTCGTCGTCGCCGCCCATCTTGGCCGTGCCCACCGGATGGAAGATGGTGGTGCCGATGTCGCCCGCCAGACGCGCCAGGTCTTCGTCGCTCTGGTACTGCACACCAGGCTTGACCTCTTCGGGACGGTACTTGGCGAACGCCGGTTGCTCGGCGATTCGCCGGGTGACCCGCAGCGAATCCGCTGCCACGCGGCGATCCTCTTCGGTGCTGAGATAGTTGGGTGCGATGGCCGGGGCGTGACGCGGGTCGCGGCTCTTGATGCGCACGCTGCCGCGGCTGGTGGGGTTGAGGTTGCACACGCTGGCGGTGATTGCCGGGTAGTCGTGCAGCGGCTGGCCGAAGGCCTCGAGGCTGAGCGGCTGGACGTGGTATTCGATGTTGGGGTGCTCGTACTCGTCGCTGCTGCGGGTGAAGATGCACAGCTGCGAGGGGGCCATGCTCATCGGCCCGGTGCGACGCAGCAGATACTCCATGCCGATTTTCGCCTTGCCCAGCCAGGAGGCGGCCAGGGTGTTGAGGGTCTTGGCGCCGGTGACCTTGTACACCGAGCGGATCTGCAGGTGGTCCTGCAGGTTCTCCCCTACCCCGGGCAGCTCGTGAACCAGCGGAATGCCATGCTCGGCCAGAAGTGCGGCCGGGCCGATGCCGGAGAGCTGCAGCAACTGCGGCGAACCGATGGCGCCGGCGGCCAGGATCACCTCGCGTTTGGCGCTGACCCGGCTGATCGTGCCGTTGCGCTCGAGCTCGACGCCACTGGCACGGGGCTTGCCCTCCGCGGTGTCGAACAGCAGGCGGTGCACCTGGGTGGAGTGCCACAGGGTGAAGTTGCTGCGTTTCTCGCATACCGGACGCAGGAAGGCCTTGGCGGCGTTCCAGCGCCAGCCGTCGCGCTGGTTGACCTCGAAGTAGTCGACGCCCTCGTTGTCGCCGCGATTGAAGTCCCGCGTGCGCGGGATGCCCGCCTGCACCGCCGCTTCGGCGAAGTCGTCGAGTACCTCCCATTTGAGGCGCTGCTTCTCGATCCGCCACTCGCCACCGTGGCCGTGATAGTCGCGGTGGGCGGCATCGGCATCGCCGCCCTCGTCCAGGCGGTAGTGGTCTTCGTGCTTCATGAAGTCGGGCAGGCAGTTCTCCCAGCGCCAGTCGTCGTCGCCCACCAGCTCGGCCCAGCCGTCGTAGTCGCGGGCCTGGCCGCGCAGATAGAGCATGCCGTTGATGCTGGAGCAGCCGCCCAGGGTCTTGCCGCGCGGATAGATCAGCGAGCGGCCGTTGAGCCCCTTGTCCGGCTCGGTCTTGAAGCACCAGTCGGTACGCGGGTTGTTGATGCAGTAGAGATAGCCCACCGGGATATGCACCCAGTGGTAGTTGTCGCGACCGCCCGCCTCGATCAGCAGCACCCGGTTGGCC
This sequence comes from Billgrantia desiderata, assembly GCF_900108215.1. Lineage (NCBI taxonomy): Bacteria > Pseudomonadati > Pseudomonadota > Gammaproteobacteria > Oceanospirillales > Halomonadaceae > Billgrantia > Billgrantia desiderata. The sequence goes on from NZ_FNVC01000008.1 coordinate 94,223, forward strand.
GGGTCGGCGCTGAGGCGGTTGGCCAGCAGGCAGCCGGCGGTGCCGGCCCCCACCACGATGTAGTCGAATTCCTGCTCTGCCATGGCGTGCTCTCTCTCGGCATGCCACCGGCGCCCTTAGCCGACAGCAAAGCCTCTCTCTCATGTACGGCAGTTGATGCCCGTTCGAGGCTGATCCGAGGGGAAGACCTGCGAGGAGGCGCTGTGAACCCATCCCTGGGCGCTACATTTGCCTTCCCTGGCAAATGACCTCCTCTTCGGTCTCCCCTCGGCGCCTCTCACTGACTCCGTTCTTATCCGTCAGCAGGACTCACTTATGGGTCGGCATGGCGAACTCTGCGCCCGCATTGATCGAGTCTGACCAGCGCTGCATGATCGATTTCTGCTTGGTATAGAAGCGCACGCCCTCTTCGCCGTAGGCGTGGGTGTCACCGAACAGCGAGCGCTTCCAGCCGCCGAAGCCGTGCCACGCCATGGGCACCGGAATCGGCACGTTGATGCCGACCATGCCGACCTGGATGCGGCGGCCGAACTCACGGGCCACGCTGCCGCTCTCGGTGAAGCAGCTCACGCCGTTACCGAACTCGTGGTCGTTGATCAGCTGGATGGCAGTAGCTACGTCGGGTACTCGCACGCAGGCCAGCACCGGGCCGAAGATCTCTTCCTTGTAGATGGTCATCTCCGGGGTGACGTGGTCGAACAGCGAGCCGCCCATCCAGAAGCCTTCGCCGCAGCCGTCGCCAGTGGTGGCGGCATCGAACTCACGGCCGTCGACCACCAGCTCGGCACCCTCGGCAACGCCCTTCTCGATGTAGCCGGTAATGCGCTGGTGGGCCTGGGCGGTGACGATGGGGCCCATCTCGGCGTCGAGCTCGAGGCCGTTCTTGACCTTCAGTGCGCGGGCGCGCTCGGCCAGGCGCGGCACGATCTTGTCGCCCACGTCGCCCACCAGCACCGCCACGCTGATCGCCATGCAGCGCTCGCCGGCGCTGCCGTAGGCGGCGCCGATCAGGGCGTCGACGGCCTTGTCGAGGTCGGCGTCGGGCATGACGACCATGTGGTTCTTGGCCCCGCCCAAGGCCTGGACACGCTTGCCGTGGCGCGCGCCGTTCTCGTAGATCAGGTTGGCGATGGGCGTGGAGCCGACGAAGGAGAGCGCCTGCACGTCGGGATGCTCGATCAGCGCATCGACCGACTCCTTGTCGCCCTGCACCACGTTGAATACGCCGTCGGGCAGGCCGGCCTGCTTGAGCAGCTCGGCAATCAGCAACGAGGCGCTGGGGTCGGTGGGGCTGGGCTTGAGGATGAAGGTATTACCGGCGGCGATGGCCACCGGGAACATCCACATCGGCACCATGGCCGGGAAGTTGAACGGCGTGATGCCGGCCACCACGCCCAGCGGCTGACGCACGGTCCAGTTGTCGATGCCGTTGCTCACCTGTTCGGTGAAGTCGCCCTTGAGCAGCTGCGGAATGCCGCAGGCGAACTCGACGATGTCGATGCCGCGGGCCACTTCACCCTGGGCATCGGTGAAGACCTTGCCATGCTCCAGGGTGATGGCGCGGGCCAGCTCGTCCTTGTTGGCGTTGAGCAGCTCGAGGAACTTGAACAGCACCCGCGCGCGGCGGATCGGCGGGGTGTCGGCCCAGGCCGGGAAGGCGGCCTTGGCGGCGGCCACGGCGGTCGCCACATCGGCGCGGGAGGCCAGCGCCACTTGGCCCGTGACCTGGCCGGTGGCCGGGTTGTAGACGCTCTGATGGCGGCCAGACTCGCCGCTCGTCATTTGTCCGGCGATATAATGGGCAATGGTGTTCTGCGTCATGGGGTGCTCCCTCTTGTCGTAGGCTGCCCTCGGTTGGACGGCACGTCTTTCGGTGCGTCCAGCGAACAGGCACACGGCTGTGACTGTCTAGCCTACCGCGTCGAGGGCAAGGATCAATTGAGTAATTCAAAAGCCAGATATAAGCTTCCTTTATATCCTTGCCGACTGCCCACCATGCCTGATTTACCCACGCTCCGCGCCTTCGTCACCGTGGCCCGTGAAGGCAGCGTCTCACGCGCTGCCGAGCGCCTGCACCTGACCCAGCCGGCGGTCAGCCTCAAGCTCAAGCAGCTACAGGAAGCGCTGGGGCTGACGCTGTTTCGCCGTCGCCCCCAGGGCCTGGCGCTGACCGCCGACGGCCACGCTCTGCTGCCCGCGGCGGAGCGGGCGCTGGCCGCCATGGCCGCCTTCGAGCAGAGTGCCCGTGCCCTTCACGGTACCCTGCGCGGCCGGCTGCGCATCGGCACCATCGTCGACCCGGAGTTCATTCGCCTCGGGGCCTTTCTGCATCGCTTGGTGGAACGCGCGCCGCAGCTGGAAACCGAGCTGCAGCACGGCATGAGCGGCAGCGTGCTGGAGTGGATTCGCCGAGACGAGCTCGACGTCGGCTTTTTCCTCGCGCCGCCCGGCGAAGGTCCCGGGCCGGATGCGCCGGAAATCGCCCATCGTGAGCTGACCCACTTTCACTACCATGTGGTGGCTCCGCCCGGCTGGGGCAGCCGGGTGGCCAGCAGCGACTGGAAGAGCCTGGCCGCTCAGCCCTGGATCGTCACGCCGACGCTTTCGGCCCACCACCGCCTGCTGCGCGGCGTCCTCGACCCGCTCGGGGTGACACCACACGGCGTGGCCCAGGTGGATCAGGAAGCGTGCATGCTGGACCTGGTGCGAGCCGGCGTGGGACTGAGCCTGGCCCGCGACGCCCTGGCCATGGCCGAGCGCCAGGAGCGCGGCCTGGTGGTGGTCGAGGGAGTGCGCCTGCCCTGCGCGCTGTGTTTCATCTGGCGCCGCGAGCGCAGCGAGGAGCCTGCGGTTGCCGCGGCGCTGGAGGTGCTGGGCAGCGTGTGGGGCGAGAGTTAGTACCACCTCAGGCCGTAGTCGTGCGGTTGTCGCTAGCAAAGTCTCGACCTATGATGGGAACGTTCCCACGCACCGAGATGCCTCATGCCCCGTCGCGCCACCATCATCGAAGTCGCCCTTGAAGCCGGCGCCTCCAAGACCAGCGTGTCGCGCTACTTTGCCGGCGAGCGCGACAAGCTCTCGCCGGCGCTGTGCGAGCGCATCGCCGCGGCCGCGCTGCGCCTCGATTATCGCCCCAACCAGATGGCACGGGGCCTCAAGGCGGGCCGCTCACGTCTGATCGGTATGCTGGTGGCGGACATTCGCAACCCCTTCTCGGTGGCGGTGTTGCACGGCGTGGAGCGCGCCTGCCGCGAGCAGGGCCTTTCCCTGCTCGTCTGCAATACCGACAACGACCCTGAGCTGGAGCGCACGCATCTGGCACTGATGTCCTCCTATCAGGTGGAAGGATTGATCATCAATGCATCCGGCAGCCCCGACACAGAGCTTCAGGCGTTGACCGGTCAGGGCCTGCCGCTGGTGCTGCTCGACCGCGAACTGGGCGCGGTACAGGCCGATCTGGTGGGGCTCGACAACGCAAAGGCCATCGATCTGGCCCTCGACCACCTCGCCGAGCAGGGTTACCGCGAGCTGCTCTATCTCAGCGAACCGCCCGAGCGGGCCAGCCCGCGCCGAGAGCGCCTGACACGCTTTCAAGCGGGCCTGGCGGCTCGCCGGCTGGCCGGCGAGGCTTACACCATGAGCGCCAGTGACGATGAGCTGGCGCGCGCTATCGAGGCCTTTCTCACGCGTTCAGCCCCCAAGGGCTCGGGTGACCTGCCGCGCGCCCTGCTATGCGCCAACGGTGCGGTCACCCTGGCCGCCACCCGTGCCCTGCAGCGTCTCGGCGCGCGACTCGGCAAGACGGGACTGATGGGCATCGACGAGCTCGACTGGTGTGCGCTGATCGACCCGGGTATCACCACCCTGGCGCAGCCCACCGAAACGATTGGCCGGCAGGCCGTCGCCAGCCTGCTGGCCAATTCCGTCAGCCAGGCCGCCGCCGAGCCCAGACAGCACCGCTTCGAGCCCAGACTGATAGCGCGGGGCTCCACGCGCCTCACCGGCTGAACTCCCAAACCAAGTGTTCCAGACTGACAATCATCGCCCATTCGAATGGTAACGTTCCCAACAACGAGCGAGATGACCATGAGCCACTCAAACCCTGATTCAAGAAAGGCGCCGAGCCCGGAGATCCTCACCTTCGGCGAGGCGATGACCCTGTTCGTTGCCGATGCGCCCGGCCACCTGGCCGAGGTGGAGCATTTCCAGCGCCGGATTGCCGGCGCCGACACCAACGTGGCCATCGGTCTCGCCCGGCTGGGTTTTCATGTCGGTTGGCTGAGCCGCGTGGGGGCCGACAGCTTCGGCACCTTCATTCGCCATACACTCGAAGCCGAGGGGTTGAACTGCCGTCATCTCGGCGTAGACCCCGACCACCCCACCGGCCTGCTGTTCAAGGAGCGCGCCCTGGGCGGCGCCGACCCACGGGTGGAGTACTTTCGCCGCGGCAGCGCCGCCAGCCACCTCTCGCCGAAGGACGCCGCCGAGGTGGACTTCACTGCCCTGCGCCACCTGCATGCCACCGGCATTCCCCCGGCGCTGTCGCCCAGCGCCCGCGATCTCTCCCGGCACATGCTGGCCCAGGCCCACCAAGTCGGCGCCAGCATCTCGTTCGACCCCAACCTGCGCCCCAGCCTGTGGAAGAGCGAGGCCGAGATGCGCGACACCCTCAACGCCCTTGCCGCCCTCTCCGACTGGGTGCTGCCGGGGCTCGCCGAGGGGCGTCTGCTGACCGGTCAGAACACGCCCGAGGCCATCGCCGATTTCTATCTCGAACGCGGCGCATCGGCGGTGATCATCAAGCTCGGCCCGGAAGGCAGCTTCTACCGCGGCAGCCTGGGTGGGAAGCTCGAGACCTTCAGCGTGCCCGGCTTCGCGGTGGACGAGGTGGTGGACACGGTGGGCGCCGGCGACGGCTTCGCCGTGGGAGCGGTCAGCGCCCTGCTCGACGGTCGCTCCCCGCGGGAAGCGGTACGCCGCGGCAACCTGATCGGCTCGCTGGCAGTGCAGGTGGTGGGCGACATGGAAGGCCTGCCGAGCCGCGAGCAGCTGACCGCGCTCGAGGCCGAGCTGGATAAGGGCGCCCGCTAGCGCCTTGGATTGGGCGGCTGCGCTCAGCTCAGCAAGCGGCGCACCGCCAGCTCCACGCCGCGTAGTTCGGCAAGCCCCTTCAAGCGGCCATAGAGCGGGTAGCCGGGGCGCGTGTCGCGGCGCTGGTCGTCGAGGATGTGGTGGCCGTGATCCGGTCTCAGCGGCAGCCGCGGGCCGCCCTCGCGCTCGCGGCGCCGCTCCTCCGCCACCAGCGCGGCGATCACCGCCACCATGTCGACGTCGCCACCGAGATGATGCGCCTCGTGGAAGGTAAGCGGATCGGCCTCGCGCCGGGTCGAGCGCAGATGGGCAAAGTAGATGCGCGGGCCGAAGCGGCGCGCCATGGCGGCCAGGTCGATGTCCTCGCGCACGCCGTAGGAGCCGGTGCACAGGGTCAGGCCGTTGGCCTCGCTCGGGGCGGCATCGAGCAGCCACTGGGCATCGTCCGGGGTGGAGACCACCCTTGGCAGACCGAACAGCGGCCGCGGCGGGTCGTCGGGATGGATCGCCAGCCGCACGCCGGCCTCCTCGGCCACCGGCACGATGGCGCGCAGGAAGTGGCCGAGATTCTCGCGCAGGCGCTCGGCATCGATATCGGCATAGCCGTCCAGCGCCTCTTGGAAACGCGCCAGGGTATAGTGCTCCTCGGCCCCCGGCAGGCCGGCGATGATGGTATCGATCAGCGCTTCGCGCCCGGCGGCATCGAGGCTCTCGAGGTAGCGCCTGGCCTCGGTTCGTTCGGCCTCGCTGTACTCGGCCTCGGCGCCGGGGCGCTGCAGCAGGTAGAGATCGAAGGCGGCAAAAGCCGTCTGGTCGAAGCGCAGCGCCAGGCCGCCGTCCGGCAGGCGCCAGGCCAGGTCGGTGCGGGTCCAGTCCAGCACCGGCATGAAGTTGTAGCAGACGATGTCGATGCCGCAGGCCGCCAGATTGCGCAGGGTCTCCCGGTAGGCGGCAATGTAGCGCTCGCGCTCGGGTGTGCCCTGCTTGATCGCCTCGTGCACCGGCACGCTCTCCACCACCGACCAGGTCAGCCCCGCGGCCTCGATCTCCGCCTTGCGCCCGGCGATGGCATCCACCGGCCAGGCCGTGCCGTTGGGTATCTCGTGGAGCGCCGTGACGATGCCGGTGGCACCGGTCTGGCGAATCTCGTTGAGGGTGATCGGATCGCCGGGGCCGAACCAGCGCCAGGTATATTCCATGACGAACCTCTCCCTATCAGGTGGGGGCATCGAGCCGTGCAAGCGCGGCAGCGAGGCCATACGTCGTCAGGCAGCAATAGGCCGCCACTACCGCCGCCGTAAAGCCGGCGTGCTCGGCCAGCGCCGGTGGCACCACGGCATCGAGCTCGAGAAAGGCCGGCACTAGCGCCTCGACATTCTCACCGTGGGTTTCGTGCAGCAGCCTGAAGGTGCCCGCCATGGGGTCGTCGACGACATGGTCATTGCCGTGCAGATTGCTTCCGGCGGTATAGCGGATCCAGGCCGCCAAACCGAGCGCGGTGCACGGTACCTCACCCCCCGCTTCGAGCCGCGCCAGGGCGCCATGCAGCCAGCGCTGGGGCAGCTTCTGCGAGCCGTCCATGGCGATCTGCTGCAGACGGTGGCGCAGGCTGTCGTTGCCGAAGCGCACCAGCAGGGAGTCCGCATAGGCCACCAGGTCGGTGCCCTCGGGCATCGCCAGGGTCGGCTCCGCCTCGCACAGCATGTAGCGACGCAGCAGCGCCACCAGGTCGTCGCGGCTAACCGCATCGAACACCGTCTCGATGTCGTCCAGCGCGCCCAGGTAGGCAAGCAGCGAGTGGCTGCCGTTGAGCATGCGTAGCTTCATGGTCTCGAACGGTGCCACATCGGTGACCATCTCCACCCCTTCGGCTTCCCAGTCGGGTCGGCCGAGGGGGAAATCGTCCTCCACCACCCACTGCGAGAAGGCCTCGCCCACCACGGCGTTGAGGTCCTCGACGCCCAGCTCGGCCAGGCGGGCGAAGTCGGCCGCGGTCATGGCCGGCACGATGCGGTCGACCATGCTGCACGGAAACGCCACCTCGCGCTCGATCCAGGCGGCAAGCTCGGCGTCGCGACAGGCGGCGAGCTGTACCACCGCCGCCCGCGTGCGCTGGCCGTTGTTCGGCATGTTGTCGCAGCACAGCACCGTGAACGGCGGGACGCCCGCACTGCGCCGCCGAGCCAGGGCCTCGACCAGGATGCCCGGCGCGGTGCGCGGTGCCTGGGGCTGGTCGATGTCATGGGCGATCAGCGGGTCGTCACGCAGCAGGTTGCCCTCGGCGGGGCTCAGGAAATAGCCCTTCTCGGTCACCGTCAGGGTGACGATACGCGTCTCGGGCGAGGCCATGCGCGCCAGCAGCGACGCGAGATCGCGCCCCCACTCCCCCGCCAGGTCCCGGCCGGTGAACAGGGCCTGCTCGATCACGCCGATCTCGCGCAGGGTGACGGTATCGCTGTCGGCATATTCGGCCACGTGGTAGCGGCAGCCGGCGTCGCGCAGGGCATCCACCAGCGCCACGCCGCCGCGCAGGTTGGCGCTGCAAACTCCCCAGGCACCGTCGCCGCTGCGCTGCCGATAGCGCTCCAGGTAGACCGCCTGGTGGGCGCGGTGGAATGCCCCCAGCCCCAGGTGGACGATGCCTATGCGGCCGGTCGGCGCGGCGGCGGCGATACGTTTCACGTCGTTCATCTTGTCCCCATCAACAGGTCGGGAAGCCACAGCGAGATGGCCGGCACGTAGGCCACCAATAGCAGTACCAGAATATTGCAGACCAGAAACGGCAGGATGGCGCGGGCCACGGTGAGCATCTGCAGCTTGCCGATGCCCGAGACCACGAACAGACACACCCCCACTGGCGGCGTGGTCAGGCCGATCATCAGGTTGAGCACCGCCATCACCGCGAAGTGCACCGGGTCCATGCCGATCCCGGTGGCCACTCCCAGCAGCGCCGGGAACAGGATGATCAGCGCGGCGATGGTCTCCATGAAGGCGCCGACGAACAGCAGGATCAGGTTGAGGATCAGGATAACCACGATGGGGTTGTCGCTGATCGCCATGATCAGGGCGGCGATGGTCTGGGGGATCTGCTGACTGGTGAGGATCCAGCCGAACAGGTTGGCCAGGCCCACCAGCAGCAGCAGCGCCGACGAGGTCAGCACGGTGTCGGTGAGAATGGACGGCAGCTTGCGCCAGGTCAGCCCCTTGTAGACATACATGCCCACCACCAGCGCATAGAGGCTGGCGACGATGGAAGCCTCGGTGGGCGTGAAGAAGCCGCCGATGATGCCGTAGAGGATGATCACCGTCATCAGCAGCGCCCAGAAGGCGGTTCGCCCCTCGCGCAGCAGCTCACGCAGGGTGGCACGGCGCCCCTTGGGGTAGCCGCGCTTCACCGCCAGTAGATAGACGGTGATCATCATCGCCACGCCCAGCAGCAGGCCGGGCACGGCCCCGGCCAGGAACATGCGTCCCACCGAGACGCCCGCCAGCGAGCCGACGATGATCATCGGCACGCTGGGCGGAATGATCGGGCCGATAGTCGACGAGGCGGCGGTAACGGCGGCGGCAAAGGGCTTGTCGTAGCCGGAGCGCGCCATGCCGGGGATCATCACCGAGCCGATGCTGGCGGCATCGGCCACCGCGGTGCCGGAGATGCCGCCGAAGATCATCGAGCCGCCCACGTTGGCCAGACCCAGTCCGCCGCGGATATGGCCGACCACGGCGTTGGAGAAGCGCACGATGTGCTCGGTGATGTTGCCCACGTTCATCAGGTTGCCGGCCAGCACGAAGCCGGGAATGCACAGCAGCACGAAGGTATCGATACCCGAGTACATGCGCTGCGGCACGATGGTCAGCGAGATGCCTTCCAGCAGCAGGTAGGCGAGCGACGAGATGCCCAGCGCGAAGGCGATGGGCAGGCCCAGCACCAGCAGCAGCAGGAACACGCCGAACAGCACCATCACTTCCATGACGCCTCCTCGCGGTCGCTATCAACGTGTGGGCGCCACGCCGCCAGCAGGCCTTCGCAGAAGCCGAGGAAACTGTAGAACAGCACCAGGGCGAACAGCACCACGGTGGAGAAGAAGATATAGAGCATGGGCACCCTCAGGGTGGGCGAGGTCTGCCAGGCGCCGTTCTGGGCGAACTGCCACGCCGCTGGCAGCACCATCAGGGCGAAGCCGCCGATCAGCAGGCAGATCAGCGCCTGATAGACGGCGCGTGCACGCAGCCCCAGCAGGTGATGGAACAGCTCGACGTTGACGTGCCGATGGCGGCGTATCGCCACCCCGGCCGCCAGCGCCACCATGTAGATGAACAGGTAGCGCGACAGCTCCTCGGTCCAGGACAGGGCGAACGGCAGAAACAGCCGGCCCGAAATCTGCAGCACCACGGTCACGGCGATGGCGATGAGTGCCAGATTGGCGAGCAGCATGAACAGACGATCCACCCAGCCGATGACACGACCCAGAAGCCCCTGAAAACCGGGCACGGCGGACAGCGCCTCGAGACTGGCCACGACCTCCTGACCGTCACGCGCTACTTCGTCCTCGCTGCGCTGTGGGGAAACATCCATAGACGCTCCTCGCTGGGGGTTCGCCAAATCGGGAGGAATGGGCGGGCATGGCCCGCCCGTTCGGTTCACAGGTTCTGGATGGCGTCGAACAGCTCACGCTGCTCGTCATTGAGGGCCGCTTCCACCGCCGGTCGCGCCTTCTCGGCGAAGGCCTCGGTGTCGACCTCGACGAACTCCATGCCGCGCTCCTGCAGGGCCTGCTCCAGGCGCTGCTGGTCCTCCTCGAACAGCTCGGCCTGATAGACCTGCATCTCCTGGGCTGCCTCACGCACGATCTGCTGCAGCTCCTCCGGCATGCTCTCGAGCCGGTTGCGGCCGATCACCACGTAGATCCAACTGCGCACGTGGCCGGTCAGGTTCACGTAGTCCTGCACTTCGTTGAAGCTGGCGCTCTCGATCAGGCTGAGCGGGTTCTCCTGGGCCTGAATGGTGTTCTGCTGCAGAGCGGTGAACACCTCGCTGAAGGCCATCGGCGTGGGGCGCGCACCCAACGCCTCCCAGGTGCTGACGAACAGCGGCACGTTGGGCACCCGCAGGCGAATGCCGTCGAGGTCGTCGGGATGGCGGATCGGTCGGTTGGAGGTCAGCTCCCGCGGACCGCGCTCGAACCAGGCCAACGGCACCAGGTTGGCGCGCTCGGCGATCTGCGCCTCGATCTGCTCGCCGATCTCGCTCTCCACCGCCTGGCGCAGATGCTCGGCGTCGCGGAAGGCATAGGGCACCGCCATCATGGCCGCCTTGGGCGCCCAGTTCTGCAGGCTCTCGCCGGTGATGGTCATGTCGGCGGTGCCGAGCTGGATGCTGTTGATGAGATCCATCTCGTTGCCGAGCTGCTCGTTGGGATAGAGCAGCACCTCGATACGGCCGTCGGAATTCTCCTCGACCAGCTGCTTGAAGCGTTCGGCGGCCTGATGCCAGATGTTCTGCTCATTGGCCAGGTGGCCGAAGCGCAGCGTGACATCGGCAGCCAGAAGGGATTGGCTGCCGATGAGAGCCGCCCCGAGGACGGCGCCGGTGACGAGTCGTTTGAACATGGCGTTAGCTCCTGTTGTTGCTGTTATGGGGCATCGCGAGATTGCGATGCCGCTGTCGCCTCGAGCTGGCTCAGGTGCCGGTGTCGGCACCAATGCCGATCAGCACCTTGCGAGCCCTTTCGGGATGGTGATCGAGCATGTGGATGGCGCCGGGCATGTCGTCGAAAGGCAGGCGATGGCTGACCAGCGCCAGCGGATCGAGACGCCCCGAGGCCATGCGCTCGAGCACCTCCGGAAACTTGCGGTTGTTGAGCCGCGAGCCGACCAGGGTCAGCTCCTTCTTGATCACCTCCAACTGCACCAGATCGCTGGGGGTAGGGTTGAAGCCAAGCAGGCCGATACGCCCCGCCGGCGAGGCGATGCGCAGCATCTGCGGCAGCAACGCCGGCACGCAGGCGGCATCGGCGATCAGCGGCATGCCCTCGCCGCCGGTCAGCTCGTGGGCGGCGGCCTCGACGTCCTCCTTGCCGTGCCAGGTGCGCGTGGCGCCGAGCTCCCGGGCCGTGGCCAGGCGCTCCTCGATCAGATCGATGACGGTGATGTCCTCAAGGCCCAGGGCGCGAGCCATCTGCAAGATGGTCAGACCGATCACCCCGGCGCCGTAGATCAGCAGGCGGTCGCCGCGCAGCGGCTGCATCCGCTCCAGCACGTTGGCGGCGATGGAATAGGGCTCCACCAGCGCGCCGGCTTCCAGCCCCAGGCCCTCGGGCAGCAGGTGGACGTTGGCCGCCGGCACGTTGACCCACTCCTCGAAGCCGCCGTCGCGGTGCACACCGATCACCTGCAGCGCACTGCACACGTTGGGGCGGCCGATGCGACACGGGTAGCAGCGCCCGCAGCTGACCACTGGGTCGATGCACACCCGGGCGCCGATCTCGATGCCCTCGACGCCCTCTCCCAGCGCCGCGACCGTGCCGGCGAACTCGTGCCCGGTGATGCGCGGGAAGCGCACGAAGGCATTGTCGCCGTGGATGATGTGCATGTCGGACCCGCAGATTCCGGCGAAGGCCACCTTCACCAGCACCTCGCCGGCAGCGGCACGGGGCGCCTCGGTCTCGACGACGGCATAGTCCAGCGGTGCGTTGACCTGAAAGGCTTTCATCGCTGCGCTCTCCTCACCAGTGCCACAGCGTGCCGTCTTCCAGCCGGTTGACCGGCAGGCTGGCGCGCTTGTAGGGGTACTGCTTGGCCAGGGTCTCGTCGATGTCGACGCCGTGCCCCGGCGCCTCGCCGACCAGGAAGTGACCGTCCTCGAAGCGGTAGTCGTGGGGGAACACGGCGTCGGTCTCCGCGGTATGGGGCATGTGCTCCTGAATGCCGAAGTTGGGCACCCAGGTGTCGAAGTGCACCGCCGCGCCCAGGCACACCGGCGACAGGTCCGTCGGCCCGTGGAAACCGGTGCGCACGTGATAGAGCGCGGCCAGGTCGGCGATGCGCCGCACGTGAGTGATGCCGCCACCGTGAGAGAGCGGCGTGCGCACGTAGTCGATCCACTGGTTCTCGAGCAGCTCGCGGTAGTCGTGGATCGAGTTGAACACCTCCCCTACCGCCAGCGGCGTGGTGGTGTGCTGGCGAATCAGGCGGAAGCTCTCCTGGTTCTCGGCCGGTACGCAGTCCTCGAGCCAGAACAGGTGGTAGGGCTCCACCGCCTTGCCCAGCCGCGCCGCCTCGATGGGGGTGAGCCGGTGGTGCACGTCGTGCAGCACGTGCAGCTCCTCGCCGAAGCGCTCGCGCACCGCGGCGAACAGCTTGGGCACGTGGTTGAGGTACTTCTCGGTGCTCCACACGTGTTCGGCGGGCAAGTCGGAATCCGCCGGCTCGTAGCGCTCGCCCTCGCGCTTGGCGACACCGTAGATCGTCGGGATGCCGGGCACGCCGGCCTGCACGCGCACGGCGCGATAGCCGAGCTTGACGTGCTTTTCCACCTCGGCCAGGCAGCCCTCGATGTCCTTGCCGGTGCAGTGGGCATAGGTCATCACCCGCTCGCGGCTCTTGCCGCCGAGCAACTGGTACAGCGGCATGCCCGCTGCCTTGGCCTTGATGTCCCACAGCGCCAGGTCCACCGCCGACACCGCCGCCATGGTCACCGGCCCCCGGCGCCAGTAGGCGCCGCGGTAGAGGTAGTGCCAGATGTCCTCGATACGGCTGGCGTCGCGCCCGATCAGGGCGGGAATCACGTGCTCCTCGAGGTAGGCCACCACCGCCATCTCACGGCCATTCAGGGTGGCGTCGCCGATGCCGTAGGTGCCCGACTCGGTGACGATCTTGAGGGTGACGAAGTTGCGCCCCGGCGAGGTGACGATCACATAGGCGTCGCTGATTTTCATGAGTGTTCCGTCGCAGTCATGGGGATAAGGGCTTGGCATCAGGGGCTCGGCTCATCGCTCGAAGAGATAACGCTGCACGTTGTCGTAGCACACCGCCCGCACCAGCTCGCCGATACGGTCGAGATCGTCCGGCAGCTCGCCGCGCTGGATCTGCGCGCCGAGCATCTGGCAGAAGATGCGGCGGAAGTAGTCGTGACGGGAGAACGACAGCAGGCTGCGCGAATCGGTGAGCATGCCGACGAAGTGGCGCAGCAGGCCGAAGTTCATCTGCGTGACGAGCTGGCGTTCGATGCCGTCGCGCTGGTCGTTGAACCACCAGGCGGCGCCGAACTGCAGCTTTCCGGGGATGCCGTCGCTGGCGAACGAGCCGACCAGGCTCGCCAGCATCTCGTTGTCGCGGGGGTTGAGGTTGTAGACCACGGTGCGAGGCAGCGCCCGCTCGCGGTCCAGCGCATCGAGAATCGCCGCCAGCGGCTCGGCGTAGGTCACGTCCCCTATCGCATCGAAACCACTGTTGGCACCGATCTCGGCCAGGCCACGCTGGCTCAGGCTGCGCAGCGCGCCCAGGTGCAGCTGCATCACCCAGCCGCGGCGGGCGTACTCGCGCCCCAGCCACAGCAGCACCGCGGTGGTGAAGGAAGCGCTCTCGTCGCTGCCGAGCGCTCTGCCCTGACGGCGGCGCTCGATCAGCCGGTCGAGCTCGGCCGTGCTCGGCGGCGCGACGAACGCCGGCTTCTCCAGGCTGTGGTCGGAGAGACAGCAGCCGTGGGCGGCGAAGTGCTCGAGGCGCTGGTAGAGAGCCGCCAGCAGGTCGTCGTAGCCGCGAATAGTCACCCCGCTGGCGCGCTCCAGCTCGCCGAGATAGTCGACGAAACCGGCCTGCTCGATCTTGAGCACGGTGTCGGCGCGGAAGGTCGGCAGCATGGCAGGCGACGCCCCGCTTTCGACATGGCGCCGGTGCAGCGCGAGATCGTCCACCGGATCGTCGGTGGTGCAGACGGTGCGCACGGCGAAGCGCTCGAGAATTCCCTGTGCGCTCAGCTGCGGCGTGGCCAGGCGCTCGCGTGCGGTCGCCCAGATCTCCTCGGCGGTGGCCGGCGAGAGCAGCATGTTCTCGATGCCCAGCGGATGGCGCAGCTCCAGGTGGGTCCAGTGGTAGAGCGGGTTGCCGAGGCAGTGCGGCACCGTTTCGGCCCAGGCCTGGAAGCGCTCGCGGTCGCTCGCCTCGCCGGTAATGCGCCGCTCCTCGATGCCGGCGATGCGCATCGCCCGCCACTTGTAATGGTCGCCCTTGAGCCACAGCTCGGTGAGATTGTCGAAGCGCATGTCGCCGGCGATCTCTTGCGGGCTCAGGTGCGAGTGGTAGTCGCAGATCGGCATGGCGGCGGCATGCTCGTGGTAGAGCCGACGCGCCGGCTCGTTCTCGAGCAGGAAGTCCGGCCCCATGAAGGTGATCTTGTCGGTGAAGGCCATTGAACCCTCCATAGTTATCGCTGGTTCATGCTCAGCCCATCAGCCAGTTGGGCAGGAACAGCACGATGTCGGGGAAGAAGATGATGCCGAGTACCACCGCGAACACCGCCAGGGCGAAGGGCAGCAGCTCGCGGCTGTAGTCGAAGAAGGAGCAGCGCAGGATGCCGCACACGGTGTACATCGAGATGCCCACCGGTGGCGTCATGCCGCCGAAGGTCACCAGGGTCATCATCAGCAGGCCGAAGTGCACCGGATCGATGCCGGCGGCCTTGATCACCGGCACCAGGATCGGCGTCAGCAGCATCACCACCACGGTGGCCTCGAGCAGCATGCCGAGCAGCACCAGCAGCACGGCGAGCGTGAGCAGCAGCGTAGTGGGACTGGAGAAGACACCCAGGGTCAGCTCGGCGATGGTCTGCGGCACCCGCTCGAAGGAGACCACGTAGCCGATGATTCCCGAGAACATGATGATCAGCATGATCATGCCGATGTCGCGCACGCTGGCGTGCATCGCCGCGAGGATCTCGCGCAGGCCCATCTCGCGGTGGATCACGCAGCCCACCAGCAGCGCATAGGCCACGGCGAAGGCGCCCGCCTCGGTGGGGGTGAACAGGCCATAGCGGATGCCCACCAGCAGCCACACCGGGAACAGCAGCGCCCAGATGCTGCTGCGCGCGGCGGCGAGCACCTCGCGACCCGACGGCAGCGTTTCGCGCACCGGCGCATAGCCGCGGCGCTTGGCGACGAAGAAGGTCGTCACCATCAGTGCCACCATCGACAGGAAGCCGGGCACCACGCCGGCGATGAACAGCCTGCCGATGGAGACCTCGCCGAGATAGCCGTAGAGGATCAGCCCGATGCTCGGCGGAATGGTGGCAGTGATCAGCCCGCCGATGGCCAGCACCGCACCGGAGAAGCCAGGGGTGTAGCCCTGCTGGATCATGCCCTTCCCCAGCACCCGCGACTGCATGGCGGCGTCGGCCACCGCCGAGCCCGACACCCCGCCCATCAGCGTGCTGAGCACGATACTGGCCTGGGCCAGGCCGCCACTCATCCAGCCGGCCAGCAGCGTGGAGAGCCGGATCAGGCGCGGGGTGATGCCGCTGGCGTTCATCAGGTGGCCGATGAAGATGAACAGCGGCACCGCCAGCAGCGGGAACGACTGGGTCGCCGAGACGATGCGCTGCACGCCGATGTTGGTCGGCAGGAAGGTGTCGGGCAGGAAGAAGTAGGTGAACCCGGCAATGCCGATGGCGAAAGCCACGGGCATGCCGATGGCCATCAGCACCAACCCCAGGCCCAGCAGCAGCGCGGCGGTCATGAGTGTTTCTCCACGATCTCGGTGTCCGGCGCCAGGCTCATCACGATGCCCTTGGCCGCCACGCGGCGCAGCAGGGAGACGATCATCAGGCTGGCCCCCACCGGCAGCGCCAGGGTGATGTAGCCGTAGCTCAGTCCGGCCACACCCATCGGGCGCTGCCAGTTGGAAAACGCCAGGGGGAAGCCGTAGCGCACCAGCAGAGCCAGAAAGCCCAGCATCAGCACCAGGCACAGCCCGGTGACCAGGCGCTGCAAGGGCAGCGGCAGGCGGATCGCCAGGGCGTCGATGCGCACCTGGCCGCCGTGGCGCAGGGTGATGTCGGCGCCCAGCACGGCGGTCCAGATGAACAGCAGTTGGGCCAGCTCGGCGCCGCCGGCGAAGGGCTGGCCGATGGCCCGCGCCGTGGAGCTCGCCAGCAGCGTCAGGGACGTCGCGCCCAGCAGCACAACGGCGAGCCAGGCCTCGAGTCGGTCGTACCAGTACCACATGTCGAAGATCCTCGGTGCCGGAGCGCCTCCGGCCGGTGCCATGGAATGCGTGCGAGTCGACCGGCCCCTGCCGCCGAGGCGACAAGGGCCTTCAGGCTCACTCTCCCGCGGTCAACTGGTCGCGATACTGGCCGTAACCGAGTTCGTCGTAGACGCCGCCGACGCGCTCGCGGAACAGCTCGACGTCCACCTCGGTGAAGGTCACCCCCTCCGCCTCCATGCGCTCGCGCACGGCGTCCTGGGCTGCGGCGGTGGCCTGGCTGGCCTCCTCGCCCGCGCGCTGCAGTTCCTCGTCGAGAATGGTGCGCAACTCCTCCGGCAGCGACTGATACCACTGCTCGGAGGTGGCGATGCCGGTCATCAGGTGGATATGGCCGGTCAGCGCAATGTGGGTGATCACCTCATGCAGATTCTGGCCCTCGGCAGCGGTGAGCTGCGCCTCGGCGCCGTCGATTGCCCCCAGTTGCAGCGCGGAGTAGACCTCCGACCAGGGCAGCGGCGTGGGCGTGGCGCCCATCGACTCGATGGTACGCAGCCACACCGGCGAGTTGATGGTGCGCACACGCACACCACGCAGGTCATCGGGCGTTTCCACGAGCTTCTTGGTCAGCATGTGACGCGAGCCCTGGAACCAGTTGTAGTTGAGCAGGCGCAGGCCGCTGTTGACGGCCAGCCCTTCGACCCACTCCTGGTAGAGCTCGGACGAGGTAATCCGGTCGTAGTCGGCATGGTCTTCGACCAGGTAGGGCGCGCTGAGAATGCCCAACTCCGGCTGGTACTCGGAGAGTCGGCCGGCATCGATCAGAATGGCGATGTTGGCGCCGCTGCGGATCTGCTCGACCACGTCCTCGTCGGAACCGAGCTGGCTGTTGGGGAAGACGCGCACGGTCAGCTCGCCTTCCGAGCGCTCTGCAATCGCCTCACTGGCACTCTCCATGGCCTGCACGATGGGGTCCTGGGAACTGAGTGCGGAAGAGAGATTGAGCTGGTAGGCCGCCTGGGCGGCATTGCCGGCCAGCAGCAGTGCCAGCGCGGGAACGAGGATCTGGACTTTCATGACGGGCTCCTGAGTCTTGTTATTACTGTGGATTGGCCACTGCAACGGCCGAGTTCGAACGCCGCAGCGCCGGCCATGATGGCGCTGCGGCGTCCCATGCCTGGTTCAGGCTTCGGCCAGGGTGGCCGAGACGGTGCTCGCCTCGAACATCGTCGGGAAACGCCGCTCCAGCTCCGGCAGGGAGAGCAGGATTTCGCGCTGGTGTATGGCCATGGCCTGGGCGGCCTGCTCCGGTTGGCGTGCGGCAATGGCCGTTACCACGGCCTGGTGCTGATCGGTGAGCTTGGCGATGGGCGTCGAGTCCGGGATGCTCAGGTAACGCACCCGGTCCAACTGCGCCTTGACGTCCTCGATCACTCGCCACGCCATGGTGTTGCCTACCTCCAGCGCCATGGTGCGGTGAAAGGCTTCATCAAGCAGGTAGAAGCGGTCGTGGTCGGCGGGTTCGATGCAGCCACGCTGGCGCTCGATCAGCTCGTTCAGCTCCCTCAGCACCGGGGGCGCCAGCCCCTTCTCGGCCGCCGCCCGGGCGATTGCCACTTCCACCGCCTCACGAAGAAAGCGCGCTTCCAGCACGGCCTGGCGCGAGATTCGCACCACATAGGTACCTCGCTGTGGGCGCACTTCCACCAGCCCCGCCTCGGAGAGCCGGATGAAGGCTTCCCGCACCGGCTGACGACTGACGGAAAAGGCATCGGCGAGCTCCTTCTCGGAGAGCGCCTGGCCGGGCTCCAGCACCATACGGATGATCGACTGGCGCAGTACCTGATAGAGCCGCTGGCGGACCGAGTCGCTCTCGCGGGTCTCCTGCCATAGCGTTTGTAGGGTCTTGTTCATGTATCTATCCCGAATCGCATGCGAAGAGGCGCTGCCGCCACCTGACACAACTAGTATGGTAGTTAGTCTAGAAAACAGAAAGGCTCGCCCGACTAGACTTTGGTCGAGTCCGGAAATTCGACGTTCGATGAGAAAACGAGGAAGCGTTACACGAGGACAGGGGCGGCCTTACGGCCGCCCCTGTTAGTCAACCCGTTACACCCCTTGCACTGCGCGTGCCGCCTCGCGCCGCCGCTTGAGCTCGTAGATGGCAGCAAACAGTACCGTCACCAGAATCAGGATCAGCCCCAGAGCGTTGACCGCCGGCGTCAAACCGGTGCGCACCTTGGAGGCGATGTAGACCGTCAGGGTGGTGTCGTAACCCACCACGAACAGCGTGGTGTTGTAGTTCTCGAAGGATTGCAGGAAGGCGATCACCGCCGCCGAGTAGAGCGCCGGCTTGAGGTACGGCAGCAGGATGCGCCGGAACATCTGCCACTGGCTGGCGCCGAGGTCCAGCGCCGCGCGCTCCATGGTGCGGTCGAAGCGCTGCAAGCGGGCGGTGACCATCAGCATCACGTAGGCGGCAATGAAGGTGGCCTGACCCAGCACGGTGAGGAAGATGCCGCCGCTGACGCCGAACTGACGCCAGAAGATCAGTGTGGAGATGCCGATGATCACACCGGGCGTGAGTAGCGGCGAGAGGATCAGGGCGTACAGGAACGGCTTGGCACGACTGGTCACGGTATTGAGGAACAGCGCCGTGGCGATGCCGATGGGCACCGCCACGACCAGCACCCCGGCGGCCACGATCAGGCTGTTGCGCAGCGCCTGCCACATGCCGCGGTCGGCGGCCAGCTCGCCGAACCAGCGCAGCGTGGTGCCGTCCCAGGGCGTCACCGTGGGGAAGCGGCTGTCGTTGAAAGTGGCTGCCGCCATGATGATCAGCGGCAGGAACAGGTAGATGAAGAAGATCACCACGTAGAAGCGCAGGCCGAAGGCGAGGAAGCGTTGCGAACTCATTTTCCTATATCCCCCAGACCCACTTTAAACACTTTCATGATCAACGACATGAAGCCGATACACAGCACCAGCAGCAGGAAGGCGTAGGCCGCGCCCTGGTTCCAGTTGCCGCCCTCGAAGAACCAGTTGTAGATGATCTGGGTGAACCAGCGGCTGCCCGGCGAGCCGAGCAGCGCCGGCACCGCGTAGCTGCCCGCCGCCAGCATGAAGGTCATGATGCAACCGGTGGCGATGCCCGGCTTGGCGTGGGGAATGACGATACGGCGATGAGTACGCACGGTGCCGGCACCGAGATCCCGGGCGGCACGCACCTGGTTGTCGTCGAGGCTCTCGATGGCGTTGTAGACCGGGAACACCATGAACAGGATATAGGCGTAGACCATGCCCACCATCACCCCGCCGTTGCCGCTGAGGAAGCGGATGGGTCGATCGATCAGTCCCAGCATCATCAGCACCTCGTTGAGCGGGCCGCGAAACGCCAGGATGATGAACCACGAGTAGGTGCGCAGGATCTCGTTGATCCAGAATGGAATGATCAGCAGCAGGATGCACAGCGCCGCCTGCCGCGGGGTCGCCACCTTGGCCAGGTACCAGGCCAGCGGATAGCTCACCGCCAGCGTCAGCAGCGTGACCAGCACGCTCGACCAGATGGTCTTGAAGAAGATGGTGCGGTGGATGTCGTTGTTGAACAGGGTGGCGTAGTTGGCCAGGGTGAGACGGTCGTCCGGCCCACCGATCTGCGCCGGCAGCAGATTGGGCCGCAGCGAGTACTCGATCATCTGCAGCTGCGGCAGGGTCACCATCACGATCAGCCAGATGCCCAGCAGAGTGACGATGGCCATCGCCAGCGGCCCACCGAAGCGGGCCCGCAGTTGCCTAAACATGGGCACCCCCCGCAGCCGCCGGGCGCCCTTCCACCACCTCGCCGGTCTCCTCGTCCACCACCGGGCTGCCGTCGTCGGGCAGCACCACGGCATCGGCCGGGTCGAAGCCGAAGACGAGCCGCTGGCCCACCGAGAGGGTATCGGCCTGGCTGCGCGACAGCTCATGACCGAGCTGCACGCGCAGCTTCTCGCCCGAGGCGACCAGGCGCGTCTCGAGCATCACCCAGGCGCCCTCAAAGTGCACCGCCTCGATCTCGCCCTCGAGCTTCGGCCCCGAGGCCTGGGGCTCCACCGGACGCAGATGCTCGGGGCGCACGAACAGCACCGCCGCCTCGCCGTTGCTCAGGCGCGCGCTACCGCTCGCCCGCCCCGCCAGCTCGCCCAGGGCACCGCCATCGAGGCGCACCCGCTCGCCTTCGCAATCGATCACCCGCGCCTGGAGGCGGTTGTTCTCGCCGACGAAGGCAGCCACGAAGCCGGTGGCGGGCTGGCGATAGAGCGTCATGGGGTCGGCGACCTGCTGAATGCGCCCGGCGGACATCACCGCCACCCGGTCGGACATGTTCAGCGCCTCGCCCTGGTCGTGGGTGATGTAGATGAAGGTGATGCCGGTCTTGCGCTGGATCGCCTTGAGTTCGGTGCGCATGTGCTGACGCAGCTTGAGGTCGAGCGCCGAGAGCGGCTCGTCGAGCAGTAGCACCCGGGGCTCCACCGCCAGGGCACGAGCGATGGCCACGCGCTGCTTCTGCCCGCCGGAAAGCTCGGTCACCATCTTCGGGCCGCTGCCTTCCAGCGCCACCAGCGCCAGCAGACGCTCGGACACCTCACGCCGCTTGCGCTTGTCGACCCCGCGCACCTCGAGGCCGAACTCGATGTTCTCGAACACGGTCATCAGGGGGAAGAGCGCCAGGTTCTGAAAGATCATCGCCGTGGGCCGGCGATTCACCGGCACCCCGGCCATGGGCTCGTCGCCGATGTAGACCTGCCCTTCGCTGGGTACGAGAAACCCGCTGACGATGTTGAGCAGGGTGGTCTTGCCGCAGCCCGAGGGGCCGAGAAAGCTGAAAAATTCGCCTGAACCTATCGCAAGCGAGGTCTTCTCGATGGCGGTGAAATCGCCGAAGCGCATCACCACCTCGTCCAGTCTGACGCTACCGTCCATTCAATGACTGCCTATTCTTGTTCCAATAATGCGAGAAGCGGCCTCAAACATCGAAGCCGCCTTTCAGAGCTACTTGCGGAAAGTCGGCGAGCAATGGCCAGACTAGGCAAAAATCAGCGAAAGAGCGGAGTTTACTGTAGTAAATGAGCATCTTAAGCTGATTTTTAACGACGTATGGCCGAGCGCAGCCACTTTCATACCCCTTCAAGCGCTCAAATAGCGATCCTGGTACTCATTGCGCAGCGCCACGTACCACGGCTCCTGGATCGGCCACCACCACAGGTTGGCCAGGTCCTCATCGGTATAGGAGTCGGTGAAGAACTGGCGCGTTTCCTCGGGCAGCAGCTCGGTGGCGCCCTTGGAGGTGGAGTTGTAGCCGGTGGCCTTGACGAACATGGCCCCCGCCTCCGGCGTGTAGTACCAGTTGATCAGTTCGTAGACGGCGTCCGGATTCTGGGCGTTCTTGGGGATCACGAAGCCCTCCATCCACGCCAGGGCACCTTCCTTGGGCGCACCGTAGGCGATGTCCTCGCCCTCCTGCTGCAGGCGGAAGGCGGTGGAGTCCCAGGTCTGACCGATGACGGCGCCGTTGGTGCGGAAGGCCGCCTGGGCTTCGTTCTCGGTGTTCCAGAACTGCACCAGCATCTGCTTGTGCTTGACCGCCTCCTCGAGGATCACGTCGAAGTTGGCGCGCATGGCCTCCTCGCTCCGGTAGGAGTCGAGCAGCGGATAAGGCAGCCGGCCCTCACGCTCCAGCCACAGGCCGATGCCCACCAGCGCTGAGTGGCCACGCACCGTCACCCCCTGGCCGTGCTCGGGGTTCCACAGGTCGGCATAGCTGAGGTTGGCGCGGTCGATGTCAGCGTAGCGACGATGCCAAGTGATCGCCTCGGTACCCCAGTCGCTGGGCGCGAAGTAACGCTTGCCGTCGACCACGCCGCCGACTCTGGACCCCTCGATGGCGCTGTCGAGCGCCCCGGACCAGTTGATGCGCGACTCGTCCAGCGGCTGCACCAGGTCGTAGTCCAGGTAGCCCGGTACCCGGTCCACGGTGGGCATGATCACGTCGAAGCCGGTGCCGTCGGTGGCCCGCAGCGAGTTCATCAGCTCGTCGTTGGTACCGTACGGAGTGAAGGTGGCGCGAATGCCGGTCTTCTCGGTGAAGTCGGCCAGCATCTCATCGGTGAAGTAGCCCGCCCAGGCATAGATGCGCAGGGTCTGCTCCTGAGCCAACACCTTGTTGATGTAGAACGAAGGGACGGTGGCAACCGCGCCGGCAGCCAGGGTGCCTTTGAGGAAACGGCGGCGAGTGAACGACATGACGAGCTCTCCATGAGGAACTTGCACAGGTGACAAAGGCGGGGTTCTGCCCCCGCCCCTTATCGCGTGACTTCATGACGAGAGGATGAACATTGAATGACCGTTCAATCCCATGTAACGAAGAGTAGCAGCCTGTGCAGAAAAGAGCGTATGCCGTTTCAACGCTATTCAGCTTGCTTGTATCGCCACCTTCAAGACGCCATCGCGCTGATGCGAGAACAGGTCGTAGGCCTCGACGATGTCCGCCAACGCATAGCGGTGCGTGACCATCGGGCCGAGGTCGATGCGCCCGGTTTCGATCACCTGCATCAGCCGCCGCATACGCTCCTTGCCGCCGGGGCAGAGCGAGGTGACGATCTTGTGATCTCCCAGGCCGGCACAGAAGGCGCCCAACGGAATGGTGAGATCGCTCGAATAGACGCCCAGGCTCGACAGGGTGCCGCCCGGCTTGACCACCCGTAGCGCGGCTTCGAAGGTGGATTGCAGCCCCAGCGCCTCGATGGAAGCATCCACGCCGCGCCCGCCGGTGATGCGCAGGATCTCCTCGACCACGTCGACCTTGCGGAAGTCCAGGGTCACGTCCGCGCCCATCTGCCGCGCCATGGCCAGGCGTTCATCGACCCCATCCACGGCGATGATCAGCCCGGCGCCGCGAAGCCTCGCACCGGCCGTGGCGCACAGCCCGATGGGGCCTTGGGCGAACACCGCCACGCTGTCGCCGATCTTGATGCCCGCAGACTCGGCACCGGCAAAGCCGGTCGACATGATGTCGGGACACATCAGCACCTGCTCGTCGGTCAGTCCATCGGGCACCGGGGCGAGGTTGGCCTGGGCGTCCGGCACCAGCAGATACTCCGCCTGGGCGCCGTCGATGGTATTGCCGAAGCGCCAGCCGCCCATCGGCTTGTAGCCGTGGGCATGGTGGCCGCCGTCCTGGGCGCAGCAGCCGTCCTGGCAGGCGTAGGAAGTGAAGCTGGGACAGATGGCGCCGGCGATGACCCGCTGCCCCTCCTGATACCCCCTCACGTTGGCCCCCAGCTTCTCGATCACACCCACCGGCTCATGCCCGATGGTGAGCCCGCGCGCGACCGGGTACTCGCCCTTGAGGATGTGCACGTCGGTACCGCAGATCGTGGTGGTGGTGACGCGAATCAGGGCGTCATTGGGCCCGATGTCGGGTATCGGCTTGTCGTCGATCTCGATGCGGCCGGGCTCGACGAAGATGGCAGCTTTCATCATGGCAGGCATGGTTGTCTCTCTGGTCGTGGAGTAGGTAGATAGTCTCCCTAGCTTCGACCACGGACGAGCATGCCGCCTTGATATAAATCAATGCTGACTACATGACGGGCACGCCGGTCACCCATACGTGCAGGTGGAAGGCAAACAGGTAGTAGGCAATCACCCCGCCGACCACGGTGATGGCAGTGCCGACGGGGCGCGGCGTCACCGCAGGCGCCGGCTGACGGCGCCTGGCGGCACGGAAGTCGAGTACCGCCCACAGCAGAAAGGCGCCGAAGAAGATGATGTCGCCGAGGCGGCCGTTGGCCAGCAGGTGAGACAAGGCCCACACCTTCACCGCCAGCACCATGGGGTGCCCCAGCTTGGCCTTGATGTGGTTGTTGGGCACGTAGGCCGCCACCAGCAGGATGAAGGCGGGGATCATCAGCAGCGCCACGGCATGCCGCAGGCCCACCGGCGGAAACCACACCCAGATGGGGTCGAGCCGCATGCGCCCGAACCCCCAGATCGCCAGCGCCAGACCGACGATGGAGACGACCGAGAACAGCGCCTTCCAGCGCATCTCCCCCAGGCGGCGAATCTGCTCGCTGCGCCAGTCCTCGGCAAAGATACGAACGGAGTGGGCACCGAGAAAAATCACGAGGCCAAGGATCATCACGAGCATGGGTAGCTTCCTGTGCAAAGCGTATTGGGGCGGCGAGCCTTACGGCTACCGACAATGAAACATGATGCAGCTTAACCATACTGATGGGTTACACCAACTTTCCCAGGCAGAGAAGTCTGCCGTGAACGCCGCCGCCCGCTTGCACCGCGGCCGGGCTGACCTACCTTGAGAGAAGCCATCAAGCGCAAGGATGCCCATGACGACCCCGTCTTTCCACTCGCCCAAGGAGAGGGGCGCTCGCCGCTCGCTGTGGTCTGCCGCACTGGTCGGAGCTGGCGTCATGGCCGGCATCGACGAAATCGTCTTCCACCAGTTGCTGCAGTGGCACCACTTCTTCGACCACGCCACGCCGACCGTCGGCATCGTCTCCGATGGCCTGCTGCATGCAGCGGAGCTGCTCGCCATCGTGATCGGGGCCTCTCTGCTGATCGACCTGGCACAGCGGCGCAGGCTGGCGACGCATTGGGCCTGGGCCGGCTTTTTCCTCGGCATGGGTGGCTTTCAGCTCTTCGACGGCATCGTCAGCCACAAGCTGCTGCGCATCCACCAGATTCGCTACGGGGTCGATCTGTTCTACTACGACCTGATCTGGAACCTCTCCGCCCTGGCGTTGCTGCTGGTAGGCATGTGGCTCTATCGACGAGCCAGACGGCTGGAGCGCTGAGCCATGCATGCGCATACCGACGAGATCACGCTGCTGGCATGGCTACCGCTCGCCCTGGTCGGGTTGATCACCCTGGCCTACCTGCTGGCCGCCAGGCGACAGCGCCAGCGAGGCAACGGCTGGAACCGCTGGCGCAGCGCCTTCTTCCTACTGGGCAGCGCCCTGCTCGCCCAGGCGGTGGCGCCGCCCGTGATGGCCTGGGCGCACCATGATCTGAACGGCCACATGGCGCTGCATCTGGTGATGGGCATGCTGGCCCCGCTGGCCTGGGTGCTGGCGTCTCCCGTGACGCTGCTGCTGCGCTCACTGCCTCAGGCGGCTTCGCGCCGTGTCGCCGGGTGCCTCAGTAGCGGGCCGGTGCGAGTCGTATCGCACCCGCTGAGCGCCCTGCTGCTCAACATTGGCGGCATGTACCTGCTCTACCTCACACCGCTGTATGCCCTCTCGCTGCACAACGCCTTCCTGCATTACTGGGTACACCTGCACTTCCTGGTGGCGGGCTACCTGTTCTGCTGGGCCATCCTGGCGGGACCCGACGCCTCGCCTCACCGGCTGAGCCTGCGCTTTCGTCTGGGGGTGCTGTTCCTCTCCATGGCCGCCCACGCACTGCTCGGCAAGCTGATGTACGGCTATCACTGGCCACGCGGCACCGACCACAGCGTGGCGGAGATCCAGGCCGCCGCGCAGATGATGTACTACGGCGGCGACCTGGCCGAGGTGCTGCTGGCCGTGGCCCTGCTGATCATGTGGCTGCGTACCCCGGTCGAGCGGCGCGAGGCCCTACTGCCTGCTCCGCTGCGATGATCGAAGACGCTGCAATGAGCGGAGACTCCTCGAAAGCTCAGCGCTGCTCTTGTACTGTCTCCAGCGGCCTGAAGGCTGGCCCTTCGATCACCTCGCCGTCGGTATCGAAGCGGCTGCCGTGACAGGGGCAATCCCAGGTGGCCTCGGCGGCATTCCAGTGCACGATGCATTTCATGTGCGGGCAGATCGCCGAGAGCACCTTGAGTTCACCGGTCGTACTGCGGTGGATGGCGAGTTTCTCTCCGTCGACGGTCGCCACCCGCCCCTCTCCCGCCTTGACCTCGCTGAAATCCGCCAGCTTCTCGGTACCCAGGTAGTCCTTGAGCATGTGCTTGGTGACGGTGACGTTCTCCTTGGCGTACTGCAGCGCCGATTTGCCCGGCGTGATGCGACGCGCGCCGAAGCGGGCCTGCCAGGGGTTGTCGTTGCCCTGGATCCGATCGGCAATGATCCTGCCGGCCAGCGTGCCCCAGATCAGGCCGTCGGCACCGAAGCCGGTGGCCATGTAGAGATTGTCGCTGCCGTGCATGCGCCCGATGTAGGGCAGCCCATCGGGCGAGCCGTACTGCTGGGCCGACCATTGATGAGTGAACGCCTCGATATCGAACCGGCTCTGCAGGTACTCGCGCAGCAACTGGTAGTGATCGCCCTGATGCTCGCCGGTCTTGTGCTTCTCGCCGATCACCAGCAGGTATTGCTCGTCGCCATGGCGATAGCTACGCAGCGAGTGGAACGGGTCGAGCAGCCAGATGATGCCTTCGGGATAGTCACCGCTCCTCAGCTTGGCGCATACCGCATATTCGCGGTATACCAGCATGCCGGCCTGAACCAGGCTGATGCCTTTGGGGGTGTGGGTGGCCTGCACGATCTGCCTCGCGGTGACGTTGGCCGCTTCGGTCCTGACCAGGCCCTTGCCGGCATCGATCTCGCGAACCGGGCTGTGCTGATGAATCAACACGCCTTCGCCGATGAGGCGATTGGCCAGTCCCTGGAGATAATGCAGCGGGTTGAACTGGGCCTGGTTGGCGATGCGCAGCCCCCAGCTATCGAACGGCAGCCCGGGGCCGCCGCTCATTTCGGCATCCAGCCCGGCACTGACCAGCGCATCGAGTTCGTCGTTCAGGTTGTGCTGGGTATGCTGACGATCCTCGGTCAGCAGCCGGTAGGCCGGCTGACGCTGGAATTGGCAGTCGATGGCGTAGCGCTCGACCAGCGCCTCGATGTGATCGAGGGCCTCCGCGCGGGCCCGTACCACGTCGGCCGAGACCTGATCGCCCCACTTGCGCCGCAGCGCGGCCTGCCCGGAGGCCAGCGTGGCATACAGGTTGCCGGTGGAACCGCCGGTCACACCGGCTCCCACCCTGCCCGCTTCCAGCACCATGACGCGCTGGCCGGCTTCGACCAGCGCCTGCGCCGTCGTCAGCCCGGTGATACCGGCTCCGACGATGACGACATCCACCTCGATATCTCCGGCAAGCGGCGGGTGTTCGGCCACGTTGCGGCTTCCCAGCGTCCATATCGCATCCATAACGACTCCTTTCGTGGACAACTCGCACTCTGCCCTCAGTTATAGAAGCCCCGGCGTAATAGCGCTAAGGGTTCTACCTGCCCGAGGCGAAGACGTGCCTGGCCATCGGCCGGTTTGCACACCCTCACATATCGTCGCCGAATGGAAATAAAGCCTTGTCTGCGTACCTGCTACGTTAGAAAGGCCGTGAAGGAAGACGGCCACGGAAACGATCCAGAGGAGGAGCCTCATGATGATCAAGGATGCACAGGAACTGTTCATGCGCCTGCTTTCGGAAACCAACAGCGCCGAAAAGCAGATGACCCGCGCGCTACCGAAAATGGCCCGCGCCGCCGATGACGAGAAGCTGGTCGAAGCCTTTCAGCACCACCTCGAGGAGACCCAGGGCCAACTGGAGCGTCTCGAGCAGGCCGCCGACTCCATTCCCGATATCCGCATCAAGCGCCTCAAGAGCCATGCCATGGAGAGCCTGATTCAGGAAGGGGAAGAGCTGATCGACTCCACTGAGAAGGGCCCCGTGCGCGATGCCGGCCTGATCGCCGCGGCCCAGAAGGTGGAGCACTTCGAGATTGCCGCCTACGGCACCCTGTGCGAACTGGCCGAGCAACTGGGCCATACCAAAGCCAAGGAGATCCTGGCCGAGACGCTCAAGGAAGAGAAATCGACCGACGACAAGCTGAGCAAACTGGCCAAGCAGAACATCAACAGAAAGGCTGGCTGAGCACGCCGCTAGGCGAAAGGGAACCGGCCGGCGGCGATACCGGCCGGTTTTTTTATCTGGCGCCCCCGCTGGATGGCGTCACGCCCTCTCCAACTGTTTCACCGCATCCATCAATTCATCGAAGTCCGACACCACCAGATAGCTGAGCTCACCCTCGTCGCTGTCGCTGCCGATGGCATCGAAGAATTTCCGGGCGCACTCGACCTTTGCCCGCTCGATGTCACGCAGCGCCGTCAGCGATGGGCTGCCCTTGGTTTCGACCACGACATGGCGATGGGCACCGCTGCCTTCCCGCAAGCAGATCGCCCAGTCGGGGTTGTAGTCACCCATCGGGGTGGGGATGCGATAGCCGCGCGGAAGCTTGGCATAGACCGTCACGTCCGCGCTGGCCTCCAGCGCCTGGACGAATCTGCGCTCCACCTCGGAGTCGACGATGGCGTAGTCGTAGACGTGCTTGTTCAGCCGGGGCGTGGCACGGGAGAAGTCCTGCCCGCTCTGGGCAGCGGTGAAAATCCCCATGTCATAGCGTTCATCCACGGCGGCATAGGTGAGGTGGCGGACGGTGATCGCCGCCTTCTGCTCGTGAATCAGGCGCGCCGCCTCGGCGATGAAGTGCTCGGGATTGAGCCGATACTGCTCGAAGACGGCGGGAGCAATCCGCTGCAGAATGCCGGCCACGGTTCGGCGCGTGAGCCGAGCGCGCTCGGCCAGCCTGCCGAGCAGGTCGTAGCTGACCTGGGCGGGCGCGGCCTGCGCCCACTCCGTCACACTCTCCATCAGTGAGAAGCCTTCCCCCTGGCGCAGCGTCTCGTCGCTGAGGTCGTCCCGCTGAACGCCCCGCCGCACGCCGTACTGCAAGGAAGTGACCCGCAGCTGACGGTCGAGGGCCTCGGCGCACTGGCGGATCAGGGCGTCGGAGTCGAACTCGACGCGATAGACCGCCTGACGCCCGATGCGCCGCCACAGCGCCTGGAATTCCGCCGTGTCGAAGTTGGCATTGAGTGGATTGGCTTTCGGCTTGCGCCCATCCTCGACCCTGGGCAGCTGCGCCTCGACGAACTCGCAGGGGCGCCCCGTGAGGGTATCGGCGATCTCCCGCTGCAATCCGGTAACGAAATCCTGATAGCTCTCGCTGGCGACCACGGTGAGCACGTTGATCTCGTGCACCACCGCCGGCGCGTCGATCCGCTCGCCCTGCTGGTCGACGCAGAGGCGCAGGCCGCGGCCGACTTCCTGACGGCGGGAGATGCTGTTGTCGCTGTGCTTGAGCATGCACATGACGAAGACGTTGGGGTTGTCCCACCCCTCCCGCAGCGCCGAATGGGAGAAGATGAACCGCGTGGGCTCGGTCAGCGACAGCAGACGCTCCTTGTCCTTGAGGATCAGGTCGTAGGCTTCCACGTCGTCGGATTCGACGCTGCGCGCCCCGACGGCGGGATCCTTCAGCCGGCGGGTTTTCCTGTCGATGGCGAAGTAGCCGCTGTGGGTGGCGGCGACCTCGACGCCTGCCAGGTAGTGGCGATAGGCAGTGTTGTCCAGGGCCAGCTCAGCGAGATACTCGTCCTTGAGCTGCGCGTACTCCTCTTCGAAGATGCGCGCGTACTCGCCCTTTTCGTCGGCCCGGGCGTAGTCGCGGTATTTCGCCACCTCGTCGATGAAGAACAGCGAGAGCACCTTGATACCCTGGGCGAAGAGCTGCTTCTCCTTGTCCAGGTGCGCCTTGATGGTCTCGCGAATCTGGATGCGGCGGATGTCGCTCTCGGCGACGTCTCCCCGCGCCTCACCGGCCTTCACCACCAGGCCGTTGGTGAACTCGACCGTGTCGCGATGACAGTCGATCTCGCTGATGGTGAAGCCGTCGCGATACTGTTCGAGCCCCCCAGAGGCCGCGAACAGATCGTCACCCAGCGCCAGCCGCCGCAGCTTGCGCACGATGGCGCCCGATTCCTGGAGCATCTCCAGCTCGATGCGCGCCACCGGGGCCGACCTGGTGACCTCGATGCCCTCGAGATAGAGATAGGCGTGGGTGCCCGCCAAGCCACGGGTCTGAATGCCACGCACGGCGATCTTCTTGACCAGTTTCTGCTGGTAGGCATCTAGCGCATCGAGGCGGAAAACCCGGTTGTAGCGGGTTCGGTGGGTAGCCGAATAGCGCAGAATCATCAACGGCTTGAACTGCGGCAGCGCCTCCAGGGTGGCCGCCCCTTCCATCTTCTGCGGCTCGTCGAGAATCAGGATCGGTCGGTTGGCGGCGATCACGTCGATGGGCTTGCGCGACTGGAAGTCGTCCAGCTCGTCGTAGATGCGGCGGTTGTCCTTGCCCCGCGCATTGAACGCCTGGATGTTCATGACCATGACGTTGATGCCGGCGTCCGACGAGAAACTCTCCAGTTCGTGCAGCAGCTTCGAGTTGTAGACGAAGCAGCGTGCCCTCTTGCCGTAGCTCTCGGCGAAATGTTCGGCGGTGATCTCCAGCGACTTGGCCACCCCTTCGCGAATGGCGATGGTGGGCACCATGACGATGAATTTGGACCAGCCATAGCGCTTGTTCAGCTCGAATATCGTCTTGATGTAGCAGTAGGTCTTGCCGGTGCCGGTTTCCATCTCGACATCGAGGTGCACCCCGGTGGCCGCCAGGGCATCGCGCCGGTAGGCCGGCTTGACGGGGACGATCTCGCCCTTGGCATCCAGGGTGGTGAAATCGGTGAGCGACGACGGCACGGGCAGGTTCTGGCGCCGCGCCACCGCTTGCACGTTCGCCAGAAGGCGCGCCTCGTCGATGGCGAAGTCGGCATTGGCGACGACCTCGTCGAAGGCCGGTGAGCGAGCCCCACGCCCCAGCTCGAAGCCGGGCAACCGCTCATCGACCCGGGGTTGACCGGCGAAGCAGTCGACCACGGCCTCGACGGCGCTGGTCTGATAGGGCTGAACTTTAAATCGGATCTTCATGTCGGCTCGCCAGGAGGTGCTCGGGTCGCTGTGAGAGAAGGAAGGCGTAGAAATCTTCCAGGCTTCCGGTCTCGCGGGAGTCGTCGTCGAACAGCACGTAATGTTCGATGGCCTTGCCCACCCGAACCGGCACGGGCTGGTAGCACTGGTTCGGGTCGGGCCGGATGAACACCAGCTTTTCGCTGGGGCGGGCGTAGTGCAGGCAGATCCAGACGTGCTGCTCCGGGTGGTGCTGGGCATAGCTCAGCTTGTCGGGCCTGACCCAGTAGTCCGCCCCTCTTCTCACCTCGGTGCCCGACACTTCCAGGGCGCAGTAGGTCTGCCCCGACTGCTTGCCGCGAATGCTCAGATCGGGCTTGCCCGGCTCCTTCGGGTGCTCGGGAATGAAGTCGTTGGAGTCGGCGCCGAAGCCTTCCACCAGTACCTCGAGGCCCGAGAAGCGCGCCTCGATGATCGTCTTCACCCGCGCGATGCGCACCTTCTCCTTCTTCCAGGCCGCTTCGCCGTAGGCGTGCTTCCAGTGAAACGCCTCCCGACGCTTGATCTCGTCGCAGTCGATCCGCTGGCCCAGCTCGATGCCCAGCGCGGGAAAGGTGCGCTGCCTGACGCTGGTACAGTAGGCGCCGTCGACGAAGAGGCGGTATCGCCCGGCCTTGGCGTCGTAGCGGATCTCGGTCACGACGGGCATCAGAGCACTCTCAGCTCCGTGGCGGGAGAAAACTGCCGCAGCTGCTGCTCCACGTTGATACGCATGGCATCGGAATCGAAGGCGCTGTCGCGCAGTACCAGCCTGCGCGGCTTGTAGCCCGCCAGCTCCTCAATCAGGGCTTCCGTTATCTCCAGGTCGAAGCAGGCCAGCAGCGCATCGTCCGCCACGCGGTACAGCGTCTTGCCCTGCACCTGCGCTCTGGCGATGGGCAGCGTCAGGTCCAGCCCCCAGTCCACCAGCACCTGGAACAGCAGGTCCTCGGCGCTGCGGCCGGGTTTGACGCTGTCCACGGCGTCGAGCAGGTCGCCCTGAGCGAGCGCCTCCGGGCGTTGCCGCAGCTCCTTCATGTTGGTGCTGTCCACCTTCAGCACGCGAAAGCCCACGTCGCGGCGCCACTCGTCATGGCACGGCCCTTCCAGCACCTTGGCCGCCGCTCGCCGTATGCGCTCCCGGGACAGCTCGGCGATGGTGTAAAAGCCGCGCTTGGCCGCCTCGGAGCGCTCGTCGAGCGCCTCCGGCAGCTGCACCAGGATGTAACGGCGGTTGCCGCCGTCGCTGGCGTTGCACTCCATCACCGCCTGGGCGGTGGTGGCGGAGCCGGCGAAGAAGTCCAGCACCAGGGCATCGCGGGAACCACCCTGCTCGATCAGGGCCTTGATCAGATCCACCGGCTTGGGGAACGAGAACAACTTCTCGCCCAGCAGTTCCTTGAGCGCCCGGGTGGCGGCGCTGTTCATCGGCGAGACCAGAGTGCTCTGGCCGTTGCCGGCGCCGGGCCGCTCGATCCACGAGGAGACAGGAATGGTCGGCTTCATCGCCTCCGCGGCGAACCGCTTCAGCATGGGGGTGCCGGTGGCCTGCTTGGGGAAGATCACGCGGCCTTCGGCGATCTTCTGGGCCATGGTCGTACGGCTGTAGGGCCAGTAGCGCCCCTTGGGCGGCCAGAACTCGTTACCGGTGGCGGGGTCGCGAATGGCGTAATGGGTGTCGCCGCCCGGCTTGCCGGCGCTCAGGTTGTCCGAGATCCACGGCCCCCGCGGGTCGTCGTCGGGGTTGGCGTACTTCTCGAAGGTGCGCTCCACGCCCTTCAGTGTCGCCTTCGCCTTGGCGTACACCAGCACGTATTCGTGGTCTTCACTCAGATTGGTGACGGCATCCATGGCGCCGCTGCGGCGCTTCCAGACGAAGCAGCCGAGGAAGTTGCCGCCACCGAAGATCTCCTCGCACAGCTTCTCGAGGTTGGCGCGCTCGTTGTCGTCGATGGAGATGAAGAGGATGCCGCTTTCGGCGAGCAGCTGGCGCGCCAGGCGCAGCCGCGGGTACATCATCGACAGCCAGTCGGAGTGAAAGCGGCCGTTGCTCTGCAGGTTGGCGACCAGCCTGCCGCCCGCCTCGTCCACCTGGCCGCTTCTCACCAGGTACTCGTCCTTGGCCGTGATGAAGCGGTCGTTGTAGATCAGGTCGCTGCCGGTATTGTAGGGCGGGTCGATGTAGATGACGTCGACCTGACCCAAATAGCTCTCGCGGAGCAGCTTCAGGGCATCGAGGTTGTCGCCCTCGATGAACAGATTGCGGGTGTGGGCGAAGTCGACGCTTTCGCGCTCCGCGGGGCGCAGTGCCATGCGGATCGGGGCATTCGCTTCGCGCAGCGCGGCGCGCTTGCCCGGCCAGTCGAGCTGATAGCGCTCCTGCTGCTCGTCGGCTGCCGCGTCACCCAGCGCCTGGCGCAGCAGAGAGAAGTCGATCGTCTGCTGAAGGCGACCATCCCGATCTCGCGTTTCCGTGAGCACGTCCGGCACCAGCTCCGCGATCGTGCGCGCCAGCTCGAGCGACAGGTCGTCGGTCTTCGTCTTGAGTTTTTCGATGCTCATTTCATGCCCAGTCCAGATACGCCATCGGTCTCTGCCCCGCCACCGCCTCGGCCCCGCGATGCTCGGTCGCCTGCGGCCTTGCGACCCACTGGCCAGCGTCGTTGCGGAAGCAGCGGCCCTCATCGGCACGCCGCCAACATACTACCAGCGTTGCCGGCCGGGGGCAGGGCCGAGTCGCCGGGAAAGAGGCCGATTCAATTATGGAAAACATTTCCTGTATACAATTTTTTTAGATACTGTAGACACTAGTCGCGGCCGAGCCCCTCGTTTCATCGCGATGCAATTCGAGCCCTGCCCCGGGGCCGCCAGGAGACAACCGTGAAAAGCCTGAGCCACCTTTCCGTCAAAATGAGCTGGACGCTGGTCCTGCTCGCCTTTCTCTCCCTGCTGATCGCCTTGAGTGCCATGGGGCTCTATGCGGTCAACCACAGCCAGCGCAGCTTCGATACCTTCAGCGCGGTGAACGTCACCCAGCAGGCCGCGCTCAACCGGGCCAACTCGGTACTGCTGAGCACCCGCATCGACATGGCCGAGGTTTACGAAGGACTGCTCGAGCGCTCCAGCAGCACTTTCGATACCGCCCATGACGCCGATATCCAGGCCCAAGCTCAGCATCTCAGCGCACAGCTCGACGAGATGGCCGGTATCTTCGAGCTCTTTCTCGAACTGCCGGTACGAGCCGAGCATGCGGAGCTGATGGGCCCCATCGAAGCCAGCTTCAACGCCCTGCTGGAGAACAGCCTGAGGCCGCAAGCCGAAGCGCTCGCCGGGGGCGATCTGGCCACTTACCAGGCGCTGCGCGAGCGGGCCGCCGCGGAGAACGCCAGCTTCTATCAGGCCGCCGTCGGCTTCTTCCATCGGGTGGAGGCCGAAGGGGCTGCGCGGGCGGAGAACTTCGGCTCGGTGGTAACGACCGCCCAGCGGGTGATCGTCTTCGTCTTACTCGTCGCCCTGGTGGTGATCGGCATCGTCTACCGCGGGGTGAGCGCCAACCTGATCCGGCCGCTGGACCGCATCGTGCAGCACTTCCAGCGCATGGCCAGCGGCGACCTCTCTTCGCCAGTCGAATCCCACGGCAGGAACGAGATCGGCAAGCTCTTCACGGCGCTGGCCACCATGCAGCAGGGCCTCTCGGCCACCGTCGCCACGGTGCGCGACAGCAGCGCGGAGATTCTCGCCAACTCACGTGAGATCGCCAGCGGCAACCGCGACCTGGCAGCCCGTACCGAGCGCCAGTCCGCCTCGCTGACCGAAACCGCCTCGAGCATGGAGGAGATGACCTCCACCATGGAGCGCAACAGCGAAAACGCCTCGCTGGCCAGCGACATGGCGCGTGAGGCGGCCGAGCGGGCCCAGCAGGGTGGCGAGGTGGTGGCCAACGTGGTCACACGGATGCAGGAGATCCGCGACAGCTCCCAGCAGGTCACGGAGATCATCGGCCTGATCGACTCCATCGCCTTCCAGACCAACATCCTGGCCCTCAACGCCTCGGTGGAAGCGGCCCGAGCCGGCGAACACGGCCGCGGCTTTGCCGTGGTGGCCAGCGAAGTGCGCCAGCTCGCCACCCGCAGCGCCGACGCCGCCACCGAGATTCGTCAGCTGATCGAGACCTCCGTGCGTCAGGTCGAAGCCGGCACCCAGCAGGCCGACAGCGCCAGCAGCACCATGGCCTCGATCATGGCCTCGGTGCAGCGCGTGAACGAACTGATGAACGAGATCGCCGTGGCCTCCAACGAGCAGCGCAGTGGCATCGGCGAGGTCAACACCGCGGTCGGCGACATGGATCACACTACCCAGCAGAACGCCGCTCTGGTCCAGCAGGCCAGCCTGGCCGCCAGCCAGCTGCAGGCCGAAGCGCAACGCCTCGACGAAGCCGTCGCCAGGTTCAAGCTGGCTGACATGGCTCAGGAGCCGGCGGATACCGCGGCGGCCCTGCCAGCCGGCCATGCGAGCGATGTGCCGAGGCTGACGGACCAGACCGGATGGGCAACGGCCTGAAGTCCGAATAGAGGCTCGAATAGCAGTACGTGACGCTTGTCGCGGCTCGGATGAGCCGCGACATCTTTTTGTGGCTTGGCTGCACGATGAGGTTGACAGATATCCGTTCCTTTTATAGAACGTTCGTTAAAAGGAACAATCTGAGGCCATCCGCTTGGACAAGCTCTCCCTCGGCACCCTGGGCCAGCATCTGCAGACCCTGCGTCAGGCGCAGGGCTTGTCGCTGTCGCAGCTGGCCGCCGCCGCCGGCATCGCCAAGTCGAACCTGTCTCGCCTCGAGCAGGGCAACGGCAACCCCACCCTGGACACCATCTGGCGCCTGGCGGTGCAGTTGAAGGTGCCCTTCGGCACGCTGGTGGCGCCTATCGCCGTGCCCCTGGGCGAGGACGGCGTGGAGGTTCGCCTGCTCGACCAGGGCAAGGACCACCCTCAGGTCGATGCCTACTGGATGCGCTGCGCACCGCATACCCTGCGCCGCGCCGAGCCTCATACTCCCGGCGCCCGTGAAACGCTCACCCTAATCAGCGGTACGCTGGAGGCCGGCCCGGAAGGCGACACCCGCACGCTCTCGGCGGGTGAGTCCCTCACCTTCGCCGCGGACGGCCCCCACCTTTACCGCACCGGAGATAGCTGGGCCACGCTGCTGCTCAGCGTCGTCTATCACGAGGAACAGAGCTCATGAACCTGCAAGCCGCCTCCTCACCCAGCCGTGCCTGCCTGACCGGCATGAGCGAGGCCGTCCCGCTGCTCGGCGGCTATGTGCCGGTGGCCATCTCCTTCGGGCTGATCGCCACCCAGGCCGGCTTCAGCGCCTGGGAAGCCGTAGCGATCTCGACGCTGATCTATGCCGGTGCCTCGCAGTTCCTGTTCGTCGGCATGGTCGCCGCCGGCGCGCCGCTGTGGCTGGTGGTGGCCATGACGCTGCTGATCAACCTGCGCCAT
Source organism: Billgrantia desiderata (assembly GCF_900108215.1). NCBI lineage: Bacteria > Pseudomonadati > Pseudomonadota > Gammaproteobacteria > Oceanospirillales > Halomonadaceae > Billgrantia > Billgrantia desiderata. The sequence goes on from NZ_FNVC01000008.1 coordinate 130,884, forward strand.
GTGGTCTACGCCCCCAACCTGGCCCCCTGGCTGACACCCAGCCGCCTGTGGCCTTGGTTGATGCACGGCCTCACCGACCAGATCTTCGCCCTGGCCCACGCCCGCCTGCCGCAACTGCCCGCCGCCCAGCGCCTCGGCTGGTACACCGGCGCCGCCCTGCTGGCCTGGTTGAGCTGGATCGGCGGCACGGCGCTGGGCGCCCTGGTCGGCGGCGAGCTGGTCGCGCGCTGGGCCATGATGGGCGAGATCCTGCCCTTCGCCCTGCCCGCGCTCTTCCTGGTGCTGGTGGCACCGCGCTTCACCTCCCGCCGCTGGAGTCTGGCCCTGGGCCTGACCATTCTCAGCGCCCTGCTGCTGACGCTGCTCGGCCTGACCAACGTGGCGATTCCCCTCGCCGCCGTTTGCGGCGCGCTGTGCTTCCAGCTCGTCAAGTTCGGTCACACAGCGGAGAGAAAAGACGCGCAAGGAGAGCGCCATGAGTAACGCCCTGTGGATCGCCGTGCTCGCCTCGGCGGCGGGCACCCTGCTGATACGCCTGCTGCCGCTGGTGTGGATGCAGCGCCGCCTCGCGCGGCAAGCCAGCGACGACCGCCTCGAGGCCATGCCCCAATGGCTGAGCCTACTCGGCCCGCTGATGATCGCCGCCCTGTTCGGCGTGTCGTTGATGCCGGTGACCCCCGATGCCATCTCCTGGCTGGCCACCGCCATCGGCGTTCTGGCGACCCTGGCCGTGTGGTGGTACAAGCGTACCCTGGGCTGGCCGGTGGCCGCGGGCGTGGCGGCGTATGGAGCGGTGATGATGCTGCTCGGGTGAGCGCTGTTACTCTTCTCATTTAGCCAAGACAGCCTTTACCTTGGAGAACGCATGACCCTCACCGCCCAGCCGCGTACTACCGGCACGCGCCGACACCCTGTCGTGACCCGCCGTGCAGGCTCCTGCAGCCTGTTGCTGGCCCTGCTGCTGGTGGCCCTACCGGCGGCAGCCAGCTGCCCCGAGACATCCAGCGCCGACCTTGCCGCCATCAAGGGGATGGGTGAACGCGCGGCCCTGCCCGCCGACCGTGAGGTGATCGTCGACGGCGTGGTGACCGGCGAGTTTCTCGGCCGCGAGCGACTGAATGGCTTCTACTTGCAGCAGGACACGGAGCATGGCCCCGTCGGCCTGTTCGTCTACATGCCTGGCGCCACGCCGAGCGATGGGGCGCTCATTGCACCCGGCACACATCTGCAACTCCACGCCCGTACCGGCGAGTACCGCGGCCAGATCCAGCTGCAGCGGGTCGAGCGGATCGAGACCTGTGCCCGCGATCGACTGCCCGAGCCGCTTGCGGTCGAATGGCCGCTCAGCGAGGAGCAGCTGTCACGCAAGGAAGGGCTGCTGCTGACGTTTCCGCAGACGCTGACCGTCACCGGCAACTACGAGCTTGCCCGCTACGGCTCCTTGAGACTGGCCGCCAACCGCCTGTTCCGCCCCACGAACTCGCCCGGCGAGGCCCAGCAGCGGGACATCCTCGAGCTGGACGACGGCAGCTACCGCGCCTTTCCGGACCCCATTCCCTACCTGGATGCGAATGGCACTCGTCGTGTCGGCAGCACCGTTCAGGGCCTGACCGGCATCCTGACCCACGCCTTCGACGCCTACCGCCTGCACCCGATCATCGAGCCACGCTTCGAGGACGCCAACCCGCGCCCGGAACCGCTGCCGGCGCCGGGAGAACGGCTACGGGTGGCAACCTTCAACGTCGAGAACTATTTCATCAGCCTGGGCCAGCGCGGCGCCACCAACACCGAGGAGCTGGAGCGCCAGCGGGCCAAGCTCGCCGCTGCCATCGAGGGGCTGCAGGCCGATATCCTGGCCCTGGTGGAAGTGGAGAATGACCCGCGCGCCCTGGCCGACCTGGTCGAACAGCTCAGCGAGCGAACCGGCATCCGCTATCGTGCGGTGGGCGGGAATGCCGACCGCGGCAGCGATGCCATCAAGCTCGCCTTGATCTACCGGCCGGACCGGGTAGAGGCCATGAGCGAGCTCTACGCCGACAACGCCTCCACTCATCATCGCCCGCCGCTGGCGGCCTTCTTCCGCAGCGTGGACGGCGGCCCGGACTTCGGCGTCGTTACCGCCCACTACAAGTCCAAGACCGGCTGTCCGTCCCGGGGGGATATCGACCGCGGCCAGGGCTGCTGGAACCAGCGCCGGGTGGAGCAGTCGCAGGCCATGAACGCCTTTCTCGAGCGCCTGGCAACCGCCGAGGGGCACCAGCGCCTGTTGCTGACCGGCGACCTCAACGCCTATGGCGCCGAGGACCCGATCCTCACCCTCACCCGCGAAGGCCTCGTAGACCTGATGGCCCGCGAGCTACCGCCGGAGCGCCGCTACAGCTACGTGTTCCGCGGTGAATCGGGCTACCTGGACCATGCCCTGGCAAGCCCAGAACTGGCCGCGGCAGTGGCAGAGGTGCGGCCGTGGCCCATCAATGCCGATGAACCGCCCTACCTCGGTTACGATGGGCCGGACAACGCAGCGCCCCACTTCCGCCCCGACCCCTTCCGCTCCTCGGACCATGATCCCATCGCGGTGGACCTGAAGTGGCGTTAGCAGAAACAGGGCAGCTGACGCATCCGGCAATGATGGAATGATGCTTTCGATTGCTGGGAAGTGCTCTCTCGTCGTCAATCAGCGACGCCGGCGTCCCAGGTCGATGTCATCACGGGTGGTGGCCGCCCCGGCGGCAGCGCCCAGGCCACCACCGATCACCGCCCCTCTGGTCACGCTGCCGCCTGTCATGGCGGCGGTGCCGGCGCCGGCGGCTGCCCCCAGGCCGGCGCCACTCAGCGCTCGCTCACCGGTGGTGGTACCGCAGCCAGCAAGTCCCAGGGCCAGCACACCGCTCAACAGTCCGATAGATAGCATTCGCATGGCATTTCCCTCTCAACAGGGTCAATTACGACCAATCATCCAGTTTGATTTCTTTGGCAACCAAGCAACCGCCCCGGCTTCGGTATCCACTCGACGCCTTGGCCGGAGCGCAAGTCATCGAAACCGCGCAGCGCAGCATCAGATCGCATGCCATGGAGCCACTGGTTGCCGTTGCGCTGTATCCCTTATACAGCCCCGCGGGGAAGACGGTTCATGGATCGGGTAACGATCCACACTCTTTGAGAATTTCAGGCACTTGAGTATCAAAATGACGACAGCTGATCGCCTCCGGGTGGCGAGCTGTGAGGTGATGGCGAAACGGCTCGGGCGAGCCGCCAACCCGCAATTGGACGCTGACACAACCCGCAATTAGACGGCGGATGAACCCGCAATTGGACGCTAGATGAACTCGCAATTGGACGGTGCTGAACGCTGGTCAAACGGGCCGCGAGCGCAGACCAAGGCCACCGCCGACTCACCAACGCCTATGGCTGAAAGTGTCAGGCTGCGACACCGCACCTACTGGTATACGGATGGAGAAAAGTCCGGTCAGCAATTTCAGCGAGGCCATATCAGGCGCTAACTGACCAGGGCCTGCAAGTTAAGCCGCAGAGGATAGAGGAAGGTAACAAAGAATGGTGGGCCCAGCTGGACTCGAACCAGCGACCAAGGGATTATGAGTCCCCTGCTCTAACCAACTGAGCTATAGGCCCTGCATTGCGCCGCCGTATGATAGCGAAAGCTGGTGGGCGTGGCCAGAGCCTGGGCGGCGGCAAATTCGCGCCGCTGCGCCGGGCACTTCCCGGCGTTTGGCGTGTCTTCTGGGTGAGCCTTTCGCTCCTGGAGACGCACCGCTCATGAAACGCCTTTTCGCTTCTTTCTCGCTGTTGCCGCTGGGCGCCACCGCCCTGCTGTTTGCCCTGCCGCTTTCCGCCTGGGAGCTCGACCCGGAGCGCTCGCGGGTGTCGGCCACCGTGATGCAGATCGCCCCCGACGGCCCCATTCCCCGCCAGCACGAGGTGCGCAGGCTGAGCGGCAGTGCCAGTACGAACGGCACCCTGGAGCTGCCGCTGCGGCTCAACCAGAGCGACGTGGTGGAGCGGCTGGGGCCGTTGCCGCCATGGCTCTCCGGCCTGACCGAGCGGCCCATGGCCACCCTGACCACCCAGTTTCCTCCCGAGCGGCTGGAGCGGCTCGAGGTGGGTGAGTCGCTGGTGGAAACCCTGACGATGACGGTACGTTCAGGAAACAACGTACGCCAGGAGTCGCTGCCGGTACGCTTCACCAAGAAAAGCAGTGCCGAGGTGCAGGTGACCAACGCCGAGCGGGTGGCGCTGGATGGCCAGGCGCTGATGGCGGACCCCACCCTGCGCTCGGTGATGCTGCTGCTCGGTTACGAGCAGATCGGCGATGAGGTACCGGTCAGGCTCGATGCCCTGCTGGTGAGGTAACGGGCATCGGCGGCTGCGTTGTCGCCCAGCCACCTCTGAACTAGATTTGTACTGGACTAGGGTTCGTTAAGCAGTCCGACGTCGAAACGGCTCGACCGGGAGGGTCATCGGAGCCGTTTCGATCCTGAACCATGGGCAGAGGAGGGAGACCGTGCCCGAGTTCGAGCTGGCGACGATCGATCTGGTGATCGTGGGCCTGTACGTGAGCATGATCCTTGCCATCGGCTTTTGGGTAGGCCGTAAGAGCAAGGATTCCGAGAGCTATTTTCTCGCCGGTCGCGGCATGATCTGGCCGCTGGTGGGCTTCAGCCTGGTCTCCGCCAACCTCTCCGGCACTTCCTACATCGGCCTGGCCGGGGCCGGCTACGAAGACGGCATCGCCGTGTGGAACTACGAGTGGATGGCCACGCTGGTGCTGGTGTTCTTCGCACTCTTCATCCTGCCGTTCTACCTGCGCTCCCGCGTCAGCACCATGCCGGAGTTCCTGGCTTGCCGCTACGACAAGCGCTCGCGCTACGCCTTCTCCATCTTCTCGGTGTTCACCGCGCTGTTCATCGACAGTGCCGGCGCGCTGTTCGCCGGCGGTATCGTGCTGAAGCTGCTGTTTCCCGAGGTTCCGCTGGGCATGCTGATCACCGCCATGGCGCTGCTCGGCGGTATCTACGTCATCCTGGGCGGCCTGCGCGCGGTGATGATCACCGATACCATTCAGGCCGTGCTGCTGTACGTGGCGGGCGCAGTGATCTTCTTCATGCTGTTTCGCGAACTGGGCTCCTGGGGCGCCGTTCGGGAAGCGGCGCCGGAAGATGGCTTCACGGTGTTCAAGCCGGCAGACGACGACTTCCTGCCCTGGCCCGGGGTACTCACCGGGGTGCTGTGGCTGGGTTTCTACTACTGGACGACGAACCACATCGTCATGCAGAAGGTGCTCTCGGCCAAGAGCATCGACCATGGCCGCTGGGGCGTGCTGATGGCCGGCTTTCTCCAGCTGCCGCTGCTGTTCCTGCTGATTCTGCCCGGCACCATGGGCCGGGCGCTCTACCCTGACCTGTCCGACTCGGATCTGATCTGGCCGATGCTGGCCTTCGACTTCCTGCCCATCGGCATCCGCGGCCTGGTGCTGGCAGCGCTGGTGGCGGCGCTGATGTCGACCCTCGATTCGGTGCTCAACGGCGCCTCTTCGCTGGTGGTGAACGACTTCGTCAAGACCCACGGCAAGCAGCGCAGTGAAAAGCAGATCCTGCTGATCAGCCGGTCCATGGTGGGTGTGTTCATGGTGGCGGCCGGCCTGTGGGCTCCGGTGATCCTGACCTTCGACGGCATCGTCGAGTACTTCCAGTCGTTCCTGGGCTACGTGACCATGCCGGTGGTGGTGATCTTCCTCGGCGGGCTGTTCTGGTACCGGGCCACGGCGACAGCCGCTTTCTGGACTCTGGTGATTGCCGCGCCGATCGGCCTCGCCGGCTTCCTTGCCGGCGAGATCTTCGAGCTGTATCAGCTGCAGTTCCTTTACGGTGCCGGGGTCATGCTGCTGCTGAGCCTTACCCTGTTCGTCGGCATTACCCTGTTCAGCGAGCCGCCTGAGCGGGAAGCGCTCAAGGAATACGTCTGGTCCCGCGAGGCCTGGCATGAAGAGTCGCGCGAGCTGGCCGACAAGCCGCTGTGGAAGAACTATCGCGTGCTGGCCGGCCTGCTTGCGGTGGTCACCGTGATTTGGGTGGCCCTGTTCATCTAGGGAAACACTGCACAAATGCCTGCGCGAGCGAATCACTGCGTTGCGCGGTGCTCGGAATCCTCACATATACCCCATATGCTCCGGTTCCTGTGCTCCGTGCGCCTTGTGCTTCATCCCGCTCGTCGATTTGCTCAGTGCTTCCCTAGCGCGACGACCGCTCAGCCTAGGCAGAGCCCAGCACCTCGCTCTCCTCCAGCGCCCCGGTCTGCACCCGCCACTGCGCGGCGTAGCGACCGCCGCGCTGGAGCAGCTCGGCATGGCTGCCCTGCTCCACCACCCGCCCGCCGTCGACGACCACGATCTCGTCGGCGTGAACGATGGTGGAGAGCCGGTGGGCGATCATGATCACGGTGCGGCCGTGGCCGATCTTGGCCAGCGAGCGCTGGATAGCCGCCTCGGTTTCGTTGTCCACCGCGCTGGTGGCTTCGTCGAGCACCAGGATCGGCGGGTCCTTGAGCAGCGCCCGGGCCAGGGAAAGCCGCTGGCGCTGGCCACCGGAGAGGCGCACGCCGCGCTCGCCCACGGCGGTATCGAGCCCTTGGGGCAGCGCCTGAATGAACTCCCAGGCTTCGGCAGTGCGCGCCGCTTCGATCACCGCCTCTTCGCTGGCATCGGGCTTGCCGTAGGCGATGTTGTCGCGGATCGAACCCTCGAACAGATAGACGTCCTGACTCACCAGACCGATGGCCTGGCGCAGCGAGGCAAGGCTCACCTCGTCGATCGGCTGGCCGTCGATGCGCACCTCGCCGGCCGAGGGGTCGTAGAAGCGCAGCAGCAGCTTCATCAGGGTCGACTTGCCGGAGCCGGTGGCGCCCACCAGGGCCAGGGTGTTGCCGGCAGGCACGTGCAGGCTGATGCCATCGACGCCGACACCGCTCGCTGCGTAGCGAAAGCTTACGTTATCGAAACTCACCTCGCCGCGCACCGGCTCGGCCAGCGGCTGGCCTTCGTTGTCCTTCACCGTGATCGGCACCGCCAGCAGGTCGAGGATGCGCCGCGTGCTGGCCATGGCGCGTTCGAACAGGTCGATTACCTCGGCGAGGCCCGTGAGCGGCCACAGCAGGCGCTGGGTCAGAAACACCAGCACGCCGTAGGCGCCGACGTTGAGGTCGCCGCGCAGCGCCAGCATGCCGCCCACGGTGAAAGTGGCCAGAAAGCCGGCGAGGATCGCCATGCGGATCACCGGGATGAAGGCGGAGCTGACCCGGATGGCACGGCGGTTGGCTTCTACGTAGGCCTCACTGACCGTGCGCAGCCGCTCGGCCTCACGCGCCTCGCTGGTGAAGCTCTTGATGGTGGCGATGCCGGCCAGGTTGTTGGAGAGCCGGCTGGCGAGATCGCCCACCTTCTCGCGCACGTCGGCGTAGAGCGGGCCGGCCTTGCGCTGGAAGAAGAAGGCGCCCCAGATGATCATCGGGATCGGTGTGAAGGCGAGCAGCGCGATCAAGGGCGAGATGACGAAGAACACCGCGCCCACCGCCACCACGGTGACGCCGACCTGGATCAGCGAGTTGGCGCCGCCGTCCAGGAAGCGTTCGAGCTGGTTGACGTCGTCGTTCATGGTCGCCACCAGTTGGCCCGAGCTCTTCGACTCGAAGTAGGCCATGTCGAGACGCTGGGCGTGCTCGTAGGTGTCCAGGCGCATGTCGGCCTGCAGCCGCTGGGCCAGGTTGCGCCACAGGATCTTGTAGAGATATTCGAAGATGGACTCGCCGGCCCAGATGAAGAAGGTGAGCACGGCGAGCACCAGGATCTGCTCCTGGGGCGTGGTGAAGCCAAGCCGGGCGACGAAGCTGCGCTCCTGGTTGACCACCACGTCGATGGCCACGCCGATGAGGATCTCCGGTGCGATGTCGAAGATCTTGTTGATCACCGAGCAGGTGGTGGCGGCAATGATGCGGCGTCGGTAACCGCGCGCATAGCGCAGCAGACGCACCAGCGCATGGAAGCTGTTGGCAGTAGCGTTGGCGGACATGAGAGATTCCTGACGAACAAGATTCGCAGCTTAACGGTTTCTAGCCACTTGCACCAAGGCGGCAACACACGGCTGAGCTTGCATCGCCACCTCACTCTTCACGACAATACTGGGCTTTCTCACCGCCAAGGATGCTCGATGCTCCCCGATCTCTTCGCCGTCATGGCTCCTATACTGGCCGGCGCCGGGCTGGGCTTCATGTGGATCCGCCTGGGGCATCCCTTTCCCGTCGACTTCGTCACCCGCCTGGTCTTCAACATCGGCACGCCGGCCCTGGTCATTGCCTCGCTCACGGGTGCCGACATCGATGCCGGTAGCTTCGGGCGCACCATGCTGGCCGCCGCCCTGGTCATGACGCTGATGGGTGGCGCCACCTTCGTCATGGCGCGTCTGCTGAAGCAGGATTGGCGTGTATTGCTGGCACCGATGATGTACCCCAATACCGGCAACATGGGCCTGCCGGTGGTGCTCTACGCCTTCGGCAGCGCGGGCTTCGCTTTCGGCATCACGGTGATGGTCACGGTCTCGCTGTTCCAGTTCACCATCGGCGCCATCTTCGCCAGTGCCGACAATCCTTTGAAGACTCTGCTCAGGACGCCTACGGTTTACGCTATCCTGATAGCACTGCTCCTGCTGCTGACGGATACCGGGCTGCCGCTGTGGCTGGCCAACAGCGTCGATCTGATCTCGGGTTTCACGGTGCCGCTGATGCTGATCACGCTGGGCGTGTCGCTGGCCAGCATCAAGGTGAAGAACCTGAAGACGGGCATCGGTTTCAGCCTGTTGCGCATCCCCATCGCCGCACTGTTGGCCTGGGGCATCGGCACGCTGCTGAACCTGCCGCCGCTGGCACTTAGCATTCTGATACTGCAGATGTGCATGCCGGTGGCGGTGTTCAACTACCTGTTCGCTCAGCGCGCCAAGCGGGAACCGGAATACGTCGCCAGCCTGGTGTTCTGCTCGACATTGCTGGCGCTGTTCTACTTGCCCATTCTGCTGGCTATCCTGATGTAGCCGGCAAGCGGGACCGAGGGGTGAAGGGAACACCCCGGCTGCACCACAGTCTCTATCCTTTGGGGTGGCAAGAGAAAGGGGCGGCAAAGAAATGCAAGGGAGGAAGTCATGCACGAAGCAAACAAGCCATTGTCCGTCGTTCTGCTGGCAGGCATCGCGGCAAGCGGTAGCGCCCTGTCCACCGCAGCGCTCGGCGTCGAAGTCGTCGAAGAGAGCATCTCCACAGAACACATGGAGCTGCGCCTGGAGCGCATTGCCGAGGGTCTCGAAAACCCCTGGGCGGTAGCCATGCTGCCCGACGGACGCTTTCTGGTCACCGAGCGCCCGGGGCGCCTGGCGCTGATCGACGAAGACGGCAGCATCACGCATCTCGAGGGCGTGCCCGAGGTCAGCGCACAGGGCCAGGGCGGCCTGCTCGACGTCACACTGCATCCGCGCTACGGCGACGGCGAGCACGACTGGCTCTACTTCACCTGGAGCAAGCCCGGCGACGGCGGCACGGCAACGGCCTTGAGCCGCGCCAGACTGAGCGACGACGCCCTGAGCGACGTCGAGACGCTGTTCGAACAGGACCGCTTCTCCGGCCCTGGGCGGCACTATGGCTCACGGCTCGCCTGGCTGCCCGACGAAACCCTGCTGATGTCCATCGGCGACCGCGGCACGCCCGAGCGCGCCCAGGCGGCAGACGATCATGCCGGCAGCGTGCTGCGGCTAGCCGCCGACGGCAGCGCTCCCGACGACAACCCTTTCGCCGACGATGATGCCACCCTGACCGAGATCTACAGCCTCGGTAACCGCAACATTCAGGGTATGGTGGTGACCGAGCAGGGCGAGATCTGGGCCACCGAACATGGCCCCTTCGGCGGCGATGAACTCAATCTCATCGTCGCGGGGGAAAACTACGGCTGGCCCGAGGTCAGCCAGGGGCGCGACTATGGCACCCGCGAGCCCATCGGCGAGGACTCCCTGCCGGGAATGCAGGACCCGATCCACGTCTTCGAAGCTCCCTTCGCCCCCTCCGGTCTGGCTCAGGTGTCCTCGGTCACCTTCGGCGAGTGGCAGGGCGACCTGCTGGCCGGCGGGCTGCGCGGCGAGCGGCTGTACCGCTTGTCGATCGAGGGAGAGCAGCTGGCCGACAGCGAAGTGGTGCTGGACGGACAGATCGGACGCATCCGCGGCGTGCACCAGGGGCACGATGGTGCCATCTACCTGGTCAATGACGAGGCGCAAGGCAGCCTCTACCGGCTGAGGCCGGTGGAGTGATTCAAGCACGGCGCCGGTCCATGGGCCGGTGCCGCCTTCGTCTAATGCTGCCTGCGAGATGCCATGCGCCTACGCAATCTCATCCTCATCACCGTCATAGCACCGCTGTTCCTCGTGCTGCTGATATTCAGCCTGGTGGCCATCAAGTCGCTCGAGGACAACGTGCGCACTCGCCTCGAGCGGGAAGTCCAGGTCATCACCAACGTCATCGGCACGACCCTGAGCCACGCCCTCAGCCGCAACGCCACCGAGCCGCTCGAAGAGTCGCTCTATTCCGCGTTCTCCTTCCATCGCATCTATGGCGCCTATGTCTTCGACGCCAACGGGCGCGAGATCTACGGGCTCGGCCTGGGGCAGGCCCTGTTCAGCCCGGAAACCATTCGCGAGGTCGCCGAGCACGGCGAGATGCGCGCGGCCTATCGCGAGCACGACGGCTGGCATTACTACTCCGCTCTGAAGCCGCTGATATCCAATACCGGCGAGGTGCAGGGCGTACTGCAGGTCAACCGGCTCAATACCGGGATCGAGAACTACACCGGTTTTCTCAGCCAGCTGGCGCTGCTGGCGTTCGTCGTCGGCGCGGCCGGGATCGTGCTGGGTATCTGGTGGGGCTTTCGGCGCCATATCGAGCGTCCGCTGGAACGACTGCTGGCCGTCATGCAGCGGGTGGAGGCCGGCGACCGGGAGCAGCGGGCCGAAGCCGAGGGGCCGCAGGAGTATGAACGCTTGGCAGTGGCCTTGAACGGCATGCTCGACGCCATGGCCGAGAAGGACGCCGATATCGAGACGCGTCGACGCAAGGAGATAGAACTCGAGAAGCGCCTGCGCAAATCGAAGAAGCTCGCCGAGCTCGGCGTGCTGGCTGCGGGCGTCGCCCATGAAATCGGCGCCCCGCTGACGGTGATCAACGGCCAGGCGCAGCGCCTCTCCCGCCGCGAGACGCTCACCGACGCGGACCGCACCAGGCTTGGTCGTATACGCGGCGAGGTGGAGCGTATCGTCGAGATCGTGCGCCAGTTGATGGAACTGGGCCGGCGCCACAACGTCGAGAAGGAGCCGCTGCAACTCGCCGAACTGCTCGAGACCACCCGCGAACTGGTCGAGGAGGATTTCGAACAGAGCGACATCCGGCTCGAACTCGATCTTCCCGCGACGACACCGCCGCTGCTGGCCAACGGCCAGCAGCTGATACAGGTACTGACCAACCTGCTGCGCAACGCGGCGCAGGCCAAGGGCGTCGAGCGCGTGCGCATCCGTGCACAGGACAAGGAGGGCTGGCTGACCCTGTGGATAGAGGATGACGGCCCCGGCATCGCCGATCAGGACAAGCAGAAAGTCTTCGACCCGTTTTTCACCACCAAACCCGTGGGTCAAGGCAGCGGCCTGGGATTATCCATGGTACATCGAATCATCAACGATCATGGCGGCACTGTCGGTGTTTACGACAGCGAGCTGGGGGGAGCCGGCTTCGAGATCGGGCTGCCACTGAACGATAGCGAGGAAGGAGGGACTGCCACGTGACAGGAAGCCACACCCAATCCGATCTGCCGATACTGGTCGTCGAGGATGACGCCGCCATCCTGGAGCTGCTCGAGGAGGAGCTCCAGGAAACCGGCTACCAGACGCTCGGTGTCGGCAGCGCAGAGGAAGCCATGCTCACCTTGAGCCACAGCGAAGTGGCGATGATCATCAGTGACGTGCGCTTGCCCGGCATGAGCGGCATGCAGCTGCTCGAACAGCTTCGCCAGGAGGGCAGCCGCGTCGGTTTCATCGTGATCACCGCCTTCGGCACCATCGACCAGGCCGTGGAAGCACTGAAGATCGGTGCCGACGACTTTCTGACCAAACCGCTCGATCTGGAGAGCGTGGGCGAAGCGGTCTACCGCGTGCTGGAAAACAGGCGTCTGGCCGAACGCTTCCAGCAGGGAGAGGCCCCCGGTCATTTTCACGGCATCGTCGGGGAGAGCGAGACGATGCAGGCCCTGTTCCACGATGCGGCACGCCTGGCCAAGAGCGACGCACCAATTCTGATCCTCGGCGAGAGCGGCACCGGCAAGGAGCTGCTGGCGCGCGCCATTCATGCCGAAAGCCCCCGCGCCGCCGAGCCCTTCATCGCCATCAACTGCGCCAGCATTCCTTCGGAGCTGATGGAGAGCGAGTTTTTCGGCCACGTGAAGGGAGCCTTCACCGGGGCCAGCGATTCGCGCCAGGGTCTGTTCCAGGCGGCCAACGGCGGCAGCCTGTTCCTCGATGAGATCGGTGAAATGTCGCCCGGCCTGCAGGCCAAACTGCTGCGCGCGCTGCAGGAGAAGATGGTCAAGGCCGTGGGTGCCGAGAAGGAGGAAGCGGTTGACGTGCGCATCATCGCCGCCACTCACCGCGACCTCGAACAGGAGATCGAGAGCGGCAATTTTCGCAGCGACCTGTTCTACCGGCTGGAGACCTTCTCGCTGCGCATTCCGCCCCTGCGCGAACGCCAGGGCGACATCGAACGCCTGGTTTCGGCGCTGATCGAGAAGCACGCCACCGCCCAGGGCAAGCGCATCGACAGCGTGGAGCCAGTGGCGCTCCAGACCCTGCTCGACTACCCCTACCCCGGTAACGTGAGAGAGCTCGAAAATGCCATCATGCGGGCGGTGACCCTGGCCGAGGATGGGCTGCTCAGCCACGCCGACCTGCCGGAACGCATACGTCAGCATGGTCAGGAACAGCGCGGCGTGGTGCGTCAGATCGAAGCCGGCAACGCCCTCGTCGCGCGCAGCCAGCAGAGCTGGCCGAGTCTCGAGGAAGTCGAGAAACGCTATATTCAGAAGGTGCTGGAAGCCACCGGCGGCAACAAGCGGCGCACGGCGGACATCCTCGGCATAGCCAGGCGTACACTCTACCGGCGACTGGAGGAGGATTGACGATCATCCAGACGTTACGACCGGAAACGTAAAAAAGCCCCCGTGGGAGCGCGGGGGCGAAGTACGCCATGCAACTCGACTGACGGTGCAAGGGGGGAGGGTGGCGGGCCGTCAGCGAATTGCGACGCGTCATGCTCGGCGGAGAAGAGGCTCGGCCTCCATTGCGTTGCCTCTCCATCCTCGGCAGCGAACCCGGTTACTTCCCTGTTCATCCGCTGCCATCGTCTGCTCAGTTACTGGTTACTGGTAGTGCCAGCGGCACCCGGACCGATTTCCTCCTCCGGAGAGGTAGCATCGTAACCGTCGTTACCCGGCATCGGCTCGGTGCCTTCACCGAAGCCAGCCTCACCTTCCTGCTGCATACCCGGCTGGGTCGGATCCTGCTGGACGCCAGGCGCGGCAGGATCAGCCGGAGCGGTGCCCGGTGCTACGCCATCCTCCATCGGAGCGGGATCGGCACCCGGAGCTGCCCCTGTGCCGGGCGCGGCGTCAGTGCCCGGAGTGGGCTCGGCGCCAGGCGCGCCGTCAACGGCACCGGGCATGGTCTCAGCCCCAGGATCGGTCTGCATTCCCGGGTCGGTACCCGGAGCAGTGGTGCCCGGCGCTGCATCGGTGCCGGTATCCGGGAAGGCCGGATCGGCTTCACCCGGGGCCACGCCATCCTCCATTGGAGCCGGGTCGGCTCCCGGACCTGTGCCGGTTCCCGGCGCGGCGTCAGTACCCGGCGTAGGCTCCGCCCCCGGAGCGCCTTGAACGGCTTCAGCCGGATCCTGGGCTTGTTCTTGAGTCTGGAACTCGTCCTGCTGAGTCTGGGTCTGCTGGGCCAGTGCGAACGGGCTGGCGGTCAGCCCCATGGTCACACCAACGATGCCTAGCTTCTTCAGAAATTCCTTGGACATCATGATTCCACCTCCTGCGGTATCGCCTTGCGCGAAGTGTAATGGGCGTCCTGCCCTGAGCCGCCATCGTCCGGATGGCGGCACGAAGCGAAAGGGGTCAGATCGACAGATCAGTTACCACCTTGCTCTTCTTCCTCTTCAACCAAGGGATCGTCGACCTGTCCTTGGTCCATTGTGTCCTGCTGGCCTTCGAGCTCGTCCTCATCGGGAATCGGCTCTTGCTCGGCTTCGGGCAGCGGGTCTTGCTCGGGCGTTACGTCGCCCATGCCCTCAGGGCTCTCCTCGGCCCCGGTGATCGGCTCCGCCGAGCCGTCTCCAGCGGCCGTATCGGTCTGATCGATGCCCGGATCGGCCGTGGTGTCCTGCATCGGGGAAGTCTGCTCTTCCGTGACCGGACGCTCTTCCTCGACAGGCGGCACGTCATCGTCATTGCCGCAACCAGCAAGAGACAGCGTTCCTAGCGCCAGAGCCACTGCCGAGGCCAAGGCGGTCATCTGCCTGGCAGGTTTGCTTGCACGCGTTCTATGGCTCATCTGGGTTCCTCTCCCTGATTGATTCATTCTCTTCCTGATAGCAGCACAGGTCGTGCCACTCTTCCTGATATTTCTTATAATATATAAAAAACAATTACTTATAGAAAAATTCGGCGAGATGAGATGATCTAAAATCGGCAAGAAAGGTGGCTCAAACTGACACATGGGCAGCTTTGCCACAGCCCAAACCCGGCTGACCACGACAAACAGGGAGACGTCGCGACGTCTCCCTGTTTTTCTTGGGTATCCGGAATAGCTGGTTGATCTCCCCAAATCAGCAGGTTGGGGCGAGAGGTAAGCTGGGAGACTGGGCCTGGCCCCGCCTCCCCGGCTGACGATGGTGTTATGGGCAGACGGCTAGGCGTATCTCAGCCTCGGCGACCGCGTCTTCGGGCGCGCGTCCGGCGAGCACGGCCAGAATGTTGTCCGCAGCCCGGTGTTCTATGGCGCGTCGGGCACTGTGTACAGCCGAACCCAAATGGGGAGTGAACAGGGTGTTTTCGGCCAGCAACAAAGCGTCCGGAATTTTTCGCAAACGCTCCAGATAAGCCCAATCTTCGCAACTGAACACGTCGGCGGCGTAGCCCCCCAGGCGGCCTTCCGCTAGCACGTCGGCTACCGCCAATTCATCCACCACAGAGCCGCGTCCCACATTGATCAGCAGTTGGCCCGGCTTACAGGCACGCAAGTGCGCGGCATCCAGAAGGTGCCAGGTTTCTTCGGACAACGGCAACAAAGAAAACACAAAGTCCGCTTGCGCCAGCGCGTCCTGAAGCGAGCAATTCACCACCCCCGGTAAGCTGGCGTGAGTGTCCACACCCAGTATTCGGGCGCACCCAAACCCCTGCAAGCGCTCCACCAGGGCGCTGCCCAAACGGCCAAGCCCCAGTACGGCGACGGTGGAATTGTGCAATCCGTAGCCGTAAAAGTGCGGACGCCAACCACGGTAATTGCCTTGCCGGACAAAGGCATCACCTGCGCGCACATGACGGGCGAGACCCAGCGCCAGCGCCACGGCCAGTTCAGCCGTGGGGGCGGTGAGCAGGTCCGGCACAATGCTGAGCCACACCCCGGCTTGGGCGCAGGCCTCGGCATCGTAGTTGTCGTAGCCTTTCAGCGCGCAGGCGATGATTTTTAACCGCGGTGCGTTGGTCAGTAATTCGGTGTCCACTCGGTCCGTCATAAAACCCATGATGGCGGTAGCGTCGGCGGCGCGGCGGCACACTTCAGCGTAGGGCCAGGGTTCCAGATCGGGGTTCATGTCCACCTCGGCTACGGCAGCCAATCGGTGGTATACATCCTCGTGTACCGGGTGGGTGATCAAAATCTTGTCTGTCATAGTTATCGAAGCCTTTTTCGCAAAGCGGCACCTATGCCGTCTACCACAACAACGCAGGCCAGAATTGCCAGCAATATGGCCGATACTTCGGCGTAGTTAATCAGGCGCAGAGCGGCCATTAATTCAAAACCGATACCACCGGCACCGACGATGCCCAACACCGCCGAGGCACGGAAGTGATATTCCCAGCGGTAGATGGTGATGTCCGCCAATTGCGGTAGCACTTGGGGCATTACCGAGTGGGTAATCACCTGCATGCGGCTAGCCCCGGCGGCACTGGCCGCCTCCAGGGGTTTGGGGTCTACATGCTCTATGGCTTCGGCGTAGAACTTGCCCACCATGCCCACCGAGTGCAGCGCCAGAGCCAGCACACCGGGCAATGCGCCAAAACCCACCGCAGCCACGAACAGTATGCCCAATATGATTTCGGGTACGGAGCGCAGCGCCGCCAACAGCGTTCGTGCACTGTGGTACACCCAGGGGTTGGGCGAGGTGTTCGCCGCCGCCAGCAATGCCAGTGGCAGTGACAACAGCACCGCCAGCACCGTGCCCGCAATGGACATGGCTAAAGTATCCAATAGCGGTTTAAGCCAGTGCTGCCAACGGCTAAAGTTGGGTGGCACCATTTCCGAAGCCAGCTGTGCGATGGCCGGGCCGCCCTCAATGAAGCGCGCCGGGTCAAAAAAGCCGGTGATTGCGAGAGCCGCCAGACATACCGCCAAAATCACGGCCACCAAACGTGCCTTGCGCACCGCTTGGGTCCGGGCTTGGCCCAGGAGGTGGTCGTAGGATGGTGTTGCCACCGAGCTCATTACATTTCTCCCAGGTTTATGTTCAGAATGCGGGCGGTATCACGCAGCACGTCATAGGCCGAATCGTCGGTGGCGGCAAAGCCTTCAACCCGAAACGCCGCCAGTACTTCGGGGCTCGACATGTTCAAAAACGCATCGCGAATGGACTGCTTCAGCGCCGGAGCCAAGTCGCCCTGCATGACAATGGGATAGTTGGGAATCGGTGCAGTTAGCTCCAGCTCTACCAATTTGCTGGCGTCCACCGTACCGCGAGCCACCAACATATCGTAGATGGGTTTGGACAGAGCGCCGGCCGGAATCTGCCCCGCCTGAACCGCCCGGGCTACCGCATCGTGAGTCCCCAGGTGTACCGGTCGATAGTCTTTATCGCCATCCAGTCCGACTTGGTTGAACAGGTGTGCTCTCGGAACCAAATGACTGGAAGTGGACGCTTGGTCACCATAACCAAAAGACTGACCGCGTACATCCGCCAAAGATTTCACCGGGCCGGCGGCGTTGGCGATGATGACGGAGTGGTAGGTGGGAGTACCGTCTTCAACGCCTACAGCGAACGGCTCCAGACCGGGCGCGAGGGACTTGGCTAACACATAGGACAAGGGGCCAAAGTAAGCCACTTCAATACGGCCGAAACGCATGGCTTCAATCATGGAGGAGTAATCCGTGGTGACCACAATTTCGATGCGTTTGCCCAGGGTTTTTTCCAAATATTGTTTTAGTGGCTGAGCGTTTTGAATCAGAGTGGAGGCGTTTTCATCGGGAAGCAGGGCGACACGCAGGCGAGAAGGGTCTTTCCCTTCGGCAAATGCCGGTGTGCAAACCAGGGTCAATAAGCTTAAGCAGGCAACAAATAGCCAATGCAGTTTCATAATAATCTCCGAGAGTAATTTACAGGGCTGAAGGAAGTGGAGCATCGCGGAATGGCTCATTCCGCAAGGCCTGTTGAGGTTGTTCTTGCGTGGATTTGGCTTTGTCCGGTCGTTGATAAAGTCCATGGGCGGCGGCCTCGGTGAGCGCGCCGGGCAGGCCGTCGAATACCACGGCACCGCTACGCAGACCGACAATGCGGTCGGCAAAACGCCGGGCGAAATTCACTTGGTGCAAACTGACGATAGCGGTCAGTCCATCGCTCTTACAGATGCTGTGAATCAGGGTCAGCAGTTGCTCCGCCGTGGCGGGGTCGAGACTGGCCACAGGTTCGTCGGCCAGCAAAATGGAAGGCTGCTGAATCAGCGCCCGGGCCACACCAACACGCTGCTGTTGCCCGCCGGACAATTGGTCGGCCCGCTGCAGGGCATAGTCCAACAGACCCACACGATCAATGGCCGCCAGCGCCATGCGCTTCTCATCTTTGGACCAGGGCAACAGGGTGCGCCAGCTGTTGTGGTAGCCAATACGCCCAAGCAACACATTGTCCAAAACGGACAGCCGCCCAATCAGGTGATGTTGCTGAAAAATCATGCCCGTTTGGCGGCGGTGGGCTCGCCGTGCTTCGGCCGTAGCGATATCCCCACAAGCCGAAGACAGGACTTTGCCTTGTGAAGGCTTTACGAGCCCGTTCAAACAACGCAGCAACGTGGACTTACCGGCACCGGAAGCGCCCAATAGAACCACAAACTCGCCTTGCGCAAAGGCCAGGGAGTTGGGCTGTAACGCTTGATGACCGTTGCTGTAGGTCACACTCAATTGTTCGGTTTGAAGTTGTGCCGGTTGGCTCGGGGATGCAGTATCCCGGGCGGCGGCCTCGGTGTTGGTGCTCGACATAATCTTGGCTCCTCTCCAGGGGTTGGAGCCGACAGTATGCCGAGCCTTGATGACGTGCCTATTAATTAAATCGACATATTTACCGCTTAGGGTATAGGTGGAGTCTATAGTCTCGCGGAGTGAGTAATGACAAATTCATCCAGCGCCGAACTTCGAGCCTTCGAAGCGGTTGCCCGCTGTGGCAGCCTGTCCGCCGCCGCCCGCTTTTTGGGATTGCGCCAGCCTACGGTTTCCGCCCACTTGAGCCGCCTGGAAACCCGCTACGGTGTGGAGTTATTGCACCGCACGCCGCGCGGTGCCGAGCTGACGGACTTTGGCAAACTGCTGCACGAAACCACCAGCCGCCTTTATCAGACCGAACAGCAAGCCATGTTGCTACTGCTCAGTGCCCGTTGCCAGTATCAGGGCCATTTGAAAGTCGGGGCCATAGGGCCCTACAACGTGACGCCGATGATCAAACGATTCCGCGAGCAGTACCCGCAGGTGCGAGTGTCTGTCTGCATGGGCGATTCGCGCCTGATCACCCGACGCGTCCTGGATCAGGAAGATGATGTGGGTGTGGTGTTGCATCACGTGGATGACCCCAATGTGTGGTGTATGCCGTTCAAGCGGCAACTGTTGGTCGTGTTCGCCGCCGTGGGCCATCCGCTGGCCCGTAAAAGTTCATTGACTCTGCATGACCTGCAGGATCAGGAATTTGTGATGCGCGAAGATGGTTCACGCACGCGCACCGTGTTCGAGCTCGGCCTGGCCGCCGCGGGGGTGAGAGTGCGCACATCCGTGGAGATGGGCAGCCGGGAAGCCGTTCGCGAAGCTGTGGCTCAGGGCTTGGGGTTGGGCGTCGTCGCGCAAACGGCTTTTACGCCCAGTAAGCGATTGGTGGCCTTACCCGTGGCAGGGTTGGAGCTCTATACACACGCGCACGTCATCTGTCTCAAGGACCGGGCAGAAGCCTCATTAATCAGTAAGTTTTTGGCCGTGGCGGAGGCGTCACGAGTTGGAGGGTGAAGGTGCCCCATCAACCATTAAATCCGTATACCCTTTTTCTTGCCGAAGCGAGAGGGTGGGATTTATTCCGGTGTGACGCCCCGTAGCCGCTCACTGCGTCGACGCAGCAGCTCCAGTGTCGTCAGCAGCAGCATGGAAAGCAGTACCAGCAGTGTGGCTACGGCGAGGATGGTCGGGCTGATCTGCTCGCGAATGCCGGACCACATCTGGATCGGCATGGTGCGCTGCTCGGGGCCGGAAATGAACAGCACCACCACCACCTCATCGAAGGAGGTGATGAAGGCGAACAGCGCACCGGACACGACCCCAGGAGTGACCAGCGGCAGCACGACCTTGAAGAAGGTGCGCGTGGGATTGGCCCCCAGGCTGTGGGCCGCCTTGATCAACGTCGTATCGAAGCTCGACAGCGTTGCCGTCACGGTGATCACGACGAAGGGGATCCCAAGCGCGGTATGCGCCAGTATCACGCCGAGATAGGTCTGGGCCAGATTGACCTTGGAGAAGAAGAAGAACATGGCGGCAGCGGAGATGATCAGCGGTACGATCATCGGCGAGATCAGCAGCGCCATGATGACACTGCGCGCCGGCATGTGGCGGCTCGACAGCCCCAGTGCCGCGACGGTGCCCAGAATGGTCGCCAGGATCGTCGAGGCGATGCCGATGATGAAGCTGTTCTTGATCGCGTGCAGCCAGGCCCGCGAGGTAAAGAAATCCTCGTACCAGCGCAGCGAATAACCCGCCGGGTCGAGAGATAACATCTCCTGGGAGAAGGTGAAGTACGGCTGCGCATTGAAGGAGAGCGGGATGATGATCAGCAGCGGACCCACCAGGAACAGAAAGATGAGCGCACAGATACCGAGGAACACGTAGTGCCAGATGCGCTCGCCGCGGGTGGCATAGGAAGGAATGGCCATCGTTTACCCCAGCTTGACCTTGTCGACGCCGATCAGGCGATTGAAGACCAGATAGAACACCACCACCACGAACAGCAGGATCGAAGCGATTGCCGCCGCCAGGCCCCAGTTGAGGGAGGTCTGCATGTGGTAGGCGATATAGTTGGTGATGAAGCGTCCCGACTGGCCACCGACCAGTGCCGGAGTGATGTAGTAGCCGATCGAAAGGATGAACACCAGGATCCCCCCGGCGGCAATGCCCGGAATGGTGAGCGGGAAGTAGACCCTTCGGAAACACAGGAACGGCCTGCCGCCCAGGGAGCGCGCCGCACGCATGTAGCTCGGCGGGATGGTCTTCATCACCGAGTACAGCGGCAGGATCATGAACGGCAGCAGGATATGGGTCATGGCGACGATGGTGCCGGTCTTGTTGTGGATCATCTGCCAGCGCGCCTCGTCGGCGATCACCCCGACGGCGACCATCAGGTCGTTGAGCACCCCTTGGGACTGAAGAATGGCGATCCAGGTCGTGGTGCGCACCAGCAGCGATGTCCAGAACGGCAGCAGCACCAGGATCATCAGCAGGTTGGAATAGCGCAGCGGCAGGCTGGCCAGCAGGAAGGCCACGGGGTAGCCAAGCAGCAGCGTCAGGCCGGTGATGACCAGGCTCATCCAGAAAGTGCGCCAGAACAGAGTGACGTGCAGGCGCTGGGATTCGGGTGCGCGAACGATCTCGCCATCGGGCGTGAGCTGACGGTCCATCGCCGCCAGGTAGTAGCTGATCGTCAGCGGCGAGGACTCGCGCTGTATCAGCTTCCAGGTATCGAGCTCGCCCCAGGTGTCATTGAGCTCGATCAGCGCTTCACGGTAGGGCGGCTCGAGCGTACCGATGTTGCGGGCGGTGCGGGTGATGGTCGAGCGCATGCCCGACTTCTCGTAGTTCAAGCGGCTCGACAGCAGCCCCAGGTTACGTGCCTGCTGCCCTTCGTGCAGGTCCTCGGTCAACGCAGCGAAGACCTCCTCCCCGGGCAGCGACTCTCTGTCCCAGCCCTCCAGGGCCTCGACGGTGCGCGACAGATGGGTCGACACTTCGGGATTGTCGACGCTGCGCCACAGCATCTCGAAGATGGGCATGACGAAGGCGACGACGAGAAACAGCAGCAGCGGCGATACCAGCAGGAAAGCCTTGATCTTCGAGCGCCTCACGGCGCGGCGCAGACTGACCTTGAGCGGCACGCCATCGGCCGTGGTCAATGGGGATGCAGGAGAATCGGACACTCTGGCCCTCCGGAAGGCAACATGACGACGAAGGCGGCGGATAGCGCCGCCCGGCCAGCAGCCGGGCGGCGATCACACCTTACTGAGCCAGCCAGGCGTCGAAGCGCTGATTCAGCTCGTCGCTGTAATCGGCCCAGAATTCATCGTCCTTCTGGATCGCGGTCGCGAAGTTGGGCGGGAACGTCGGCATGTGCGGCATCATGTCGATACCCGTTTCCGCATGCACGGAGACCTTGTCCGAGGAGGAGTAGCGGGCCGGGCCATAGGAGATGTACTGAGCCTGGTCGGCCAGGCGCTGGGTGTCGGTGGCGAAATGGAGATAGTCGCGCACCTTGTCGAGCTTGCCGGTCGGTACCACCCAGCCATCCAGCTCGAAGACCTGAGCGTCCCAGATGATCTCGAAGGGCTGGTTCTCGCTCACCATGGCATCGAAGATACGACCGTTGTAGGCCGAGGCGAAGGCGACCTCACGGTCTGCCAGCAGCTGCGGGGGCTGCGAGCCCTCTTCCCACCAGATGACATGGTCCTTGATGGTGTCGAGCTTGGCGAAGGCGCGCTGAATGCCCTCTTCCGTCTCGAGCATGTCGTAGACGTCCTCGCGGTCGACGCCGTCGGCGATCAGAGCCCACTCCATGTTGTTGATCGGCCGCCGCATCAGAGCACGCTGACCGGGGTAGTTCTCCAGGTCGAACACGTCTTCGATGGTACTCGGCTGCTTGTCCTCGGGGAACATCGAGCTGTTGAAGGCGACGATGTTGGAGTAGACGATCGAGGCCACGAAGCACTCGCCCAGCGCGCCATCGACGAAGTCTTCACTGGGTGGCGTCCCGTCGGGTGCCGGCGCCAGCAGTTCATCGTGATCGAGCGGCTCGATCAGGCCTTCGGCACAGGCGATCATGGCATCCGCCGGCAGCATGTCGACCAGATCCCAGGTGACGTTGCCGGCCTGACTCTGGGCGCGCAGGCCAGCCAGGGCGTTGGCGCTGCGGTCGATATTGACGATATTGTCGCCGGTCTTCTCCATCCAGGGCTCATGATAGGCCCGCTGCTGGCTCATGCTGTAAGCGCCGCCCCAGGAGACGATGTTGAGCGTCTGCTGGGCCTGGGCAACGCTCGCCAGCCCCATGACCGAGGCGCCGGCCACGGCACATACCACCAGCTTGAGTGCCGGTTTGCCTGCTTGTTGAGTGTTAGGTTTCATCGTCCATCTTCCTCTTTTTTCTTGTTGAACTGCCATGGGTTCGACCTGCGTCAGGCGTCCAGCGCCCGACAGTCGCTGCTGGACCAGCCGATATCGACCGACTGCCCCGGCCTCAGCGAGGCATAGCTCTTTGCATTGGGCGTCTTGAGGATGAACTCTTCGTTGCCGCACACGCTGACCCGCGTGCGCAGGTGGTCGCCGAGATAGATCACCTCCCTCACCTCGGCGCGAAAACGGTTGTCGAAAGTCTCTTCGGCACCACTCGATACGATGTCGACACGCTCGGGGCGCAGCGAGAGCGTGGTACGCGCGCCAATGCCGCCGGCGGCAACGGGCTTGGCCAGCACCGTTTCCCCACTGTCGAGCCGCACCTGACACTTGTCGCCGATCATTTCCGTCACTTCGCCGTAGAGCCGGTTGTTCTCACCGATGAAGTTGGCAACGAAGGCATTCTCGGGAGCCTCGTAGAGGGTTTCGGGGGCTGCCAGCTGCTGCACCACGCCATCGTTGAACACGGCGATGCGGTCGGACATGGTCAGGGCTTCGGTCTGGTCGTGGGTCACGTAGATCATGCTGACCCCCAGCTCGGCATGGATGCGCTTGATCTCGTACTGCATCTCTTCGCGCAGGTTCTTGTCCAGCGCGCCCAGCGGCTCGTCCATCAGCACCAGCTCGGGCTCGAAGACCAGCGCTCGGGCCAGTGCCACCCGCTGCTGCTGGCCGCCGGAGAGCTGCGCCGGCCGCCGGTCGCCGAAATTCTCCAGACGCACCATGGCCAAGGCCCGCGCCACCTTGCGCTTGATTTCCGCCTTGGAGAGATGGCGAACCTCGAGCGGGAAAGCGAGGTTTTCGGCAACCGACATGTGGGGAAAGAGCGCATAGTTCTGAAAAACCATGCCGATGCCCCGCTTGTGCGGCGGCAGGTCGTTGATGGGCTCGCCCTTGAGCAGAATCTGGCCGTGAGTGGGGGTCTCGAAGCCCGCCATCATCATCAGACAAGTGGTCTTGCCCGACCCGGAAGGCCCCAACAGGGTGACGAACTCACCCTTGTGGATGTCGAGGTCGAACCCCTTCACCACCAGCTCGATTCCGTCGTAGCTCTTCTGGACGTTAATGAAACGGACAAAGTGCGCTTCCGCTGCGTGACTGGCTTCCCTTGCGCTGTCATTACGCTCTTGTTGCAGACTTTCGTTCATGCAGGGTTCTCACTCGCAACCAGATCCGGCAAAGCAGTGTGATGTCACTGATGCAAGCTGGCTGGTTCTTTATCGTTGTAGCCATCTACCCTATGCGCTACCCGCTATCCACCGCAATCCCCGCTGTGTCCAAAAAGCGTTGAAGCGGAGGCGGGACAGACCGGACCTTATCGATTACGCACCGTTACCCAATAAAACCCGGTGATTACGCTGCATTTTCCTTTCCACTCTGAAGAGAATAGGAGAACGTGGGCGCCTCGGCAGGCAGGACCTTTTCGTGTATAATTTCTGTCCACAATCATGTCGCTATGGGTACGGGTTCTTAGCGCTATCGAGCTAGCATTGCTCGCCAACGGTGCCAGACTTGACGTGGGGGCCACGGTGTCATCTTGCACGCCTCGGCACACCTCACTCGACTGCGTCTTCTACATGGCACGTAAAGCAAGGTCATGATTTTCATCGACCTCATCATCTTGAGGGACTTGTACCCTCTTGTTAACCGCCGGCCCGCCCGGCATCACCGCAACAAATATCACAACACCACCATCCTCGTACCAGGACGTTTCAATGGGAGAGCGTAACGTGGACAACACTTCTCGCGACGAACGCCACAAGGAGGCCGAGACCTCCGAAGGCGTGCCGGCTCCGGAAGGACCGGCCAACCTGATCGATACCGATTACGTCATCGGCCAGGACAATCTGGCCACCGACAAGTTGGGCTTCAGCATCGACCTGCACGGCAAGGTATTTACCATCTCGGCACTGGTCACGGTGTTCTTCGTGGTAATCACCCTTGCCCTGCAGGCCGAGGTCGAGCCGCTGTTCAATGCCATGCGCGACTGGCTCACCGGCAACCTGGCATGGTTCTTTCTGCTGGCCGGCAACATCTTCGTGCTGCTGTGTCTGGTGCTGATCGTGTCGCCGCTGGGCAAGGTGCGCATCGGTGGCATGCATGCCAAGCCGGATTTCAGCTACACCGGCTGGTTCGCCATGCTGTTCGCCGCCGGCATGGGCATCGGCCTGATGTTCTACGGCGTCTCCGAACCCATGTCGCACTTCGGGGCTGCCCTGGGCGGCATTGACGCCGAGAATGGCGCACGTACCGACTGGGCTCCGCTCGGCGCTGCCGCCGACGACCCTGCGGCCGCGGCCCGTCTGGGTATGGCCGCCACGATCTATCACTGGGGACTCCATCCCTGGGCGATCTACGCCGTGGTGGCACTGGCACTGGCCATCTTCTCCTTCAACAAGGGCCTGCCGCTCACCATGCGCTCGATCTTCTACCCGATTCTGGGCGAGCGGGTATGGGGCTGGCCGGGCCACATCGTCGATATCCTCGCGGTGTTCGCCACTCTGTTCGGTCTCGCCACCTCGCTGGGCCTGGGCGCCTCCCAGGCCTCGGCCGGCTTGAGCTACCTGTTCGGCGTGCCCGAGGCCGACGCCACCATGGTGCTGCTGATCATGGGCATCACGGCCGTGGCCATCGTGTCGATCCTGGCCGGCGTCGACAAAGGCGTGCGCCGACTCTCCGAGATCAACATGATCCTGGCCGTGCTGCTACTGCTGTTCGTGATTCTGGTGGGACCGACCCTGCTGATTCTCACTGGCTTCTTCCAGAACCTCGGCGCCTACGTGGTCAATCTGCCGGCACTCTCCAATCCCTTCGGGCGCGAGGATGCCAATTTCACTCAGGGCTGGACCGCCTTCTACTGGGCCTGGTGGATCTCCTGGTCGCCCTTCGTCGGCATGTTCATCGCGCGTGTCAGCCGGGGCCGTACCGTACGTGAATTCCTGACTGCCGTGCTGCTGGTTCCTTCGCTGGTCTCGGTACTGTGGATGACCGCCTTCGGCGGCACCGCCATCGACCAACTGGTCGGCGCCGGCTTCGAAGGCGTGCAGGACGCCGCTCTCGAGCTGCAGCTGTTCGTCATGCTGGGTGAGTTACCGCTGACGGCCATCACCTCGTTTGTGGGGATCGTGCTGGTAGTGGTGTTCTTCATCACCTCGTCGGATTCCGGCTCGCTGGTGATCGATACCATCACCGCCGGCGGCAAGGTCGATGCGCCCAAGCCACAGCGTGTGTTCTGGGCCATCATCGAAGGCGTCATCGCCATTGCCCTGCTGCTTGGCGGCGGCCTGATCGCGCTGCAGGCGATGGCGGTTTCCACCGGACTGCCCTTTACCCTGGTGTTATTGGTGGGCTGTTATGCCATCGTCAAGGGATTGATGAGCGAGCCTCGCGGCTGATCCGCAAGTCACCTTGCCAGGGCGGCCACGGAAGGCTGCCCGGTCTCGAATATCTCACCGCGCCGAGACCGGCGAAGCACTCCCCCGACGGGACAGAGAGATCCACGGCAGGCAGTGAGGCTGAGAAAAATCCCATTAGTCAAGTGGTTCATGCTCCATACGACCACTAGCAACCCGCCACCGCTTCGGGCATATTTCGAATAGATCATTACAACTATGCCGAAGGAGCCGTTCTACGCCCATGATGGCACCCGAAGACGCCTTTCGTCTGCTCGCCGATGGCTTGGGCAAGGCCGGCACTCCCCTGGCGTTCGACCATCTTGTCGAACGCATTTCCTCCATTTTCGATGGAGAGCATGTGCTTATCGGTAAGCTGCTTTCCGATAACGCCACTATCCGCACCGTCGCTTTCTGGTCGCAAGGCTCGCTCCAGCCCGCCGCCGTCTACACGCTGGCAGGCACACCCTGCGAGCACGTGCTGAACGACGAGGTGTGCGAATTTCCCGAGGGCGTCTGTCAACGCTTTCCGGACGATGTCATGCTGCAGGAGCTGGGGGTCGAAAGTTACGTGGGCGTTCCGCTGCGCTCCCCCCAAGGCCACCTCGTCGGCTTGCTGGCCGTGCTTTCGAGCCAGCCGCTCGATCTTGCCGCCTATGGTGCAGAGGTACTGCGCATTGCCGCGGCCCAGGCAGGCGCCGAGATGGCACGCCGGTCCGAAGAGGAAAAGCGGCGCAGCAGCGATTACCGTATCCAGCAGCTCATCTATTGGGACAGCGTCACGGGGCTGCCCAACAGGCGCTGCCTAATGGAGCGGCTGGAAGAGGCCTGCGAGCAGGCGCGGCTGCGCGACAGCTGTCTGGGCCTGCTCTATCTCGACCTGCAGCGTTTTCGTCAAATCAACGACACCCAAGGCCACGAGTTGGGCGATCAGGTTCTCGCCGAGATCGCCAGCCGTTTCAGCGCCCAGGCCGAGGCGGGTGAGTTCCTGGCCCGTCTGGGCGGGGATGAGTTCATGGTGCTGCTCACCGATACCCGGCCGGCCGCCATGGCACACGCCATCGAGCGCTATCGCAACAGCCTGCTGGCGCCGATTCAGCTCTCGGAGCGCAGCTTCTCGATCTCCGCGAGTGTCGGTGCCGCGCTGTTCCCGCGCGATGCCGACAACGCTCAATCACTGTTCCAGCACGCCAGTATTGCGCTCAACCATGCCAAGCGAGACAGCAGCCGCACACGGTTCTTCACTGCCACCATGGCCGATGAGCTGCAGCAGCACGAGATTCTGCAGCTGCGTTTCAGCGACGCCTTGGCCAAGGGCAAGCTGTCGCTGGCCTTCCAGCCGCAGTTCAGCCTCAAGAGCGGCAAGTTGATCGGCGCCGAAGCCCTGTGCCGCTGGCACGACGAGATACTCGGCCAGGTCAGCCCCGGCACCTTCATTCCCTTGGCAGAAGAGCAGGGGCTCATTCGCCCCTTGGGCGAATGGGTGCTGGAAGCCGCCTGCCAGCAGATCGCGTCCTGGGAGCGGCAAGGCAAACCGTTTCCAGGCCGACTCAGCGTCAACGTATCCGCCCAGCAGATGGATGATCCGCGCCTGGCCGAGCATATCCAGCGCATCGCCACCCGGGTTCCCCCCGGCAAGCTCGGACTGGAGCTCACCGAAAGCGGCCTGATGCGCAACCCCGAGCAGACCGTGCGTATCACCCGAGCCCTGTGCAAGGCCGGCTTCAGCCTGGCCATCGACGACTTCGGTACCGGTTACTCCTCTCTCACTTACCTCAAACGCTTCGCCGCCGACACCCTCAAGATCGACATGTCCTTCGTCCAGGACATGCTCAAGAGCAGCCACGATCACGCCATCGTTTCCACCATCATCGCCATGGCCCAGACCCTGGGCATGCAGACCGTAGCCGAAGGTGTCGAGGAGGCCGAACAGGCCGAAGCGCTGCGAGCACTCGGCTGCACCGGGGTGCAGGGTTTCCATTTCGGCCGCCCCGTGGATGGCGACACCTTCGCCGAGCTCTGGCTTTAGGCGAGACCCGCCTGGCGACGAAGGTGCGGCATCAGGTCCAGAGCTTGCCTACCGGCGTCGCGGCATCGTAATGCTTGGCTACCTGGGCCTGGAACAGCTCGGCCGTGGCCAGCGCATCGACCAGTGCGTGATGGCCCTGGTAATCCGGTAACCCATAGCGTCGCCGACTATCTCCCAAACGTATCGACACCGGCGGTCGCCGCATCCAGCGCTGCAGGCGCGCCCACAGCGAGAGCCGGTGCAGCCGCGCTTCCAGCGACATGGTATCGATCATCGGAAATCGCGCCCCTTCCCCCAGCCGCGCCTGGATCGCGTCGGCCAGGAAGGGCCGCTCGATATGGCGGAAGTGCACGACGACGATGCGCCCGGCCAGGGCCTCGAGGAGTTCGGGCAGGATCTCGCCGAAATCGGGGGCCTCGGCCACTTCGGAATGCGTGATGCGGTGCAGGGTGATCGAAGTATCGGAAAGCGCCCGACTGGGACGCACGACCCAGTAGCGCCGGCGGGCCAAGGGAATGCGGGAAAGGCTGAAGGGCACCAGACCGATGCTCACGATGGCGTGACGCTGAACGTCGAGTCCAGTGGTTTCCAGGTCCAGGGAGACCAGCGGTGCCTCACCGATCGGCGTCTCGGGCGCAGGACAACCGGCGGCGAAGAAGGCTTTCAGCAGCGGATCGCGGGCTTCGTCGGCGCGCTGTTGCAGGTAGGCGGGCCACTCCAGCCCCTGTGAACGCGATGCCAGGCGATGGGACAGCATGATTCAACGATCCCGCCCGCTTGGCCCCGGTATCGGATAGCGATACTTGAGGAACTTCTGGGCACGGCTGAGGACCTGGAACGCATCCTTGAGATGATGGCGCTCGCTATCGGCGACGTTTTCCGGCTCGATGTTGTTGTCCGGCTCGTGCTCCTGCTGAAGATCGATGACCTGATGGCGAATCCGCACCATGGAGAGCAGTTCCATGGCATGGCGCAGCTTGGCGTCGACGCCAGGCGCCAGCAGCTGCGTGGCGGCAATGTCATCCAGCCGCTCGAAGCTGTTCTGGGCCCGTGAGCCGCAGGCCAGGGCGTGCACGCGTATCAGATCGACCAGCGGCGCCGTGCCCCTGCGCTTGAGATTGATGGAGTTGTTGTGCTTGCCATCCTTCTCCATCACGAAGGTACGGAAGAAGCCCAGCGGCGGCGTGCGGTTCCGCGCATTGCGGGCCACCGCGGCCAGAAACCGCGGGCTGCGTGGCGCCTTCTCGGCGATCAGGTCCTGCAGCTGCTCGACGTAGGCCTCCTCGCCGTAGGCACTGTCGAGGTCGAAGAAGATCGAACAGTGCAGCAGGCGCTCCGGAGTGGGCGAGTCGATCCACTCGCTGAAGTAGCGCTTCCACACCTTCAGTGGCTGTCGCCATCTGGGGTTGGTGGCCATCACCTCGCCCTTGCAGTAGGGGTAGCCGCAGGCCGCCAGTCCATCGCTGACGAACTGCGCCAGACTGGCGAAATAGTCGTCATGCCGGGCGGGGTCGAAGTCGTCGGCGAGGATCAGCGCATTGTCCTGATCGGTGACGACGGTCTGCTCGTTGCGTGCCATGGAACCGTTGACCATGAAGCAGTACGCCACGGGCGGGGGGCCCAGCGACGCTTCACCCAGCTCCAGCAGCCGCCGCACGAAGCTGCGTCCGATGGTGGAGAGCGCCGCTCCCACCATCTGCGAGTTGGCCCCCTCCTCCACCATGCGCACGAAGGCGATGCGCACGTCCGGCGCCAGCCGCGCCAGCCCTTCGACGCTGGACTGATGAAAGATGTTGCTCACCAGGTAGAGGCTGCTGTGTGTCTCGTAGCGGATGATGTCGGAGAGATGGACGATGCCCATCGGCCGCCGACGGTAGAGCACCGGCAGGTGATGGATATTGTTGCGCAGCATGCACAGCATCGCTTCGTGCACGGATTCGTCGGACTGAATCGTGATCACCTTGCCCCCCGTCAGCTCCCCTACCGGGGTGTCGGGCGGCAGCCCCTCGGCCACGATGCGCGTACGAAAGTCGCTGTCGGTGAGGATGCCCCGCAGTCGCCAGGCGCGGTCCTGGCTGTCGGTGAAGGTGTGGCGGGGATCGTGATCGTCGCCGGGTTCATCGAGAATCAGCGCCGACGATGCCTGAGCTTCGGTGATCTGGCGCGCCGCTTCCTGCACCGTGGCGCTGGCCTCGACCATTACCGGGTAGCGCGTGAGCAGCTTGCGCACCCGGGTGATCATCATGTCGTTGGCCTTCTTGTGCTGCTCCACCGCCGCTTCCAGCCGCGGGCGCTCCAACTCGACGAAGTCGGAGAAGTGCTCGTCGGCCTCGCACAGACGCACGAAGAGAGCCTCGGGTATGAAGTAGATCAGGGTGTCTTCCAGGGCTCGGGCAGGGAAACGCACCCGGTGATTTCTCAGCAGGCTGAAGTGGCCGAAGATGTCCCCTTCGCCCAGACGATTGTACAGATCGCCCGTGCGGCGTCGCACTTCCACGGCGCCGCTGCGGATGTAGCAGAGTTCGTGCAGCTCCTGATCGAACTGCAGAATGTCGGAGCCGGCCTGGAAATAGCCCACCTCGACCTGCCCGGCCACCTCGTCGAGCAGTTCATCGTCCAGGGCTTCGAAAGGCGGGAAGCGCCCCATGTGCTGGCGTATCTCGAGTACTTCCGCATCCATGTCGCAGCGGGCTCCCTATGGCGGTGACGACGTGCCCCGACAGAGTAAAGGGGGGCGAATGCCAAACAATCGGGTAGGGGCCGGGGTCACCCCCGGCGCCCTCCCACACCACCGTACGTACCGTTCGGTATACGGCGGTTCATGAAGAACGGCTAAGCCCTCTTACCGTATCGAGTACCGAGATCAGGCCCAGTCCATCAAACCACTTCCTTGGCAGGGCCTGATTCATGTGCGAGGCCCCGGCGTTCCACCAGGCGCCTCGCCCATTTCCCGCTGACTTCCACGCCCGATAGTCGTCCAGCCCCAGCGCCAAGAGCTTACGACGCCGGGTCCGCGGGCGCTTCCACTGCCGCCAGATCAC
>NZ_FNVC01000015.1:0-109653 GCF_900108215.1 Billgrantia desiderata
GCCTTATCCGTAGAAAAGCAAACCTGGCTGGAAGCTCGATCAAGTCTGTTTCCTGACTTGTGCAAGTAGTGATATTCAATAGAGTATCCTGTCCTGGCCGTTCACCCGGCACAGCAGGACAACTGCGTCACGTCCTTGGGGAAAGTCTGAGCGCAGAGATTGAGCCACTCCACCATGGTCAGGTAGGGAAACAGTGATCTTGCTCAGTCGCGGTCAGTCACCATTGAACTCACGGAAGACCTCCGGTATCTCCTGCCCCCCAAACTGCCGAGAGGACGTCATGGACATCTCGACTTCCCGGGAGGTCGAGATGTTGACGACGGCCGGCGCGGCCTTGTCGACCAGCTCCGTGAAGTCTGGCAGTCGTGGCTCGGCGAGGGCTGGCGTCACCATCAATAGTAAAGCTAGGCTCATCAGCCAGGCGTGCGAGTGCGGCTTGGGTATCAAAATGGGCTCCTTCCGGGGCATGGAACATGGTAACCGTGTTTGGTACGGCGCCCACTACGCAAAGTTCCATACGCCTAGCCCCGGCTCGGTCTTCATTAGAATTCGGGCTTGAATCTTGAGTTGCTATAGGTTTTATACTGCTGGGTCATCAGGTGACACTAGGATGACGCATGGGACATCATCACGATCATCCCCATCTTGACCCCACCTCTGGTGACCGTCGGATGAGCATCGCCATCTGGGCCAACGGGATATTGACTGTTGCTCAGATCGTTGGGGGTATCCTGGCGGGAAGCCTCGCGCTGATCGCGGATGCGCTGCATAACTTTCCGACATGGCTGCCCTTATCATTGCATTTGCTGCCCGCAAGATCGCGAGACGGCCGCCAGACTCTCAGATGACGTTCGGCTATGGGCGAATCGAGATTGTCGCAGCGCTGATCAACTACACGACCCTCATTCTCGTTGGGTTTTATCTAATTTATGAAGGCGTGATGCGCATGATCGACCCGCCAGAGATTCAGGGCTGGATAGTCGTCATCATCGGCATTGTCGCTCTTCTTGTCGATGCGCTAACGGCCTTGCTCACCTGGTCGATGCAAAAACATAGCGTCAACATTCGGGCTCTCTTCCTGCACAACCTGTCTGATGCGTTTGCGTCCATCGCTGTGATCATTGGCGGCTCGCTGATTCTGCTATACGACATGCGCTGGGTAGACCCCGCGATTACGATCAGTATTGCACTCTATATTCTCTATCTTGCCTTTACGGAGATAGGTGGCCCCATCCGGACACTGATGCTGAGCTCGCCACCCGATGTCGATGGTCAATCAGTCATTGATGCCCTGCGTAGCGTCGAAGGGGTTGAGGATGTGCATCATGTTCACCTATGGCAAATGCAGGAGAATACCGCCGCACTTGACTGCCACGTGGTGACGACGGAAGAAGGCTGGCAGCAGCTCGAGGCGATCAAGGCGGATATCAAAGCACGCTTTGACATTGGCCACTCCAGCTTGGAATTCGAGCATATTGATCATGCGCATCAGGGAGCCAATCTTTATGGGCATGGATAACACGCCACTATTCGCCGACTTGGGCACCCATCAGCGGTTGAGATCCACTCAGCAGTCCTCTCGTCGTGCTTTTCGCTTAACCATTTGAATTGGAGAAGTAAATGTACAAAAAAGCGACTTTTATCCTGGCCGGTGCGTTGATGCTGATCGCCATCATCGTGATCGTATCGAGACCCTCGCTGTTGGGCATGGGCGCCGAGGCGGCCAACCAGGATGGAGCTCAGGTCGAAAACTCTCTGGTGCGCTCACACTCGCCTATTCTGGGGCCGGAAGAAGCACCGGTGACCATCGTGGAGTTCTTCGACCCGGCCTGTGAGGCCTGCCGTGCCTTCTACCCGCTGACCAAGCGCATCCTGGAAGAGTACCCCGACCAGGTGCGGCTGGTGGTGCGCTACACGCCCTTCCACGGAGAAGTGTCCGAAACCGCCATTCGCGTGCTGGAAGTCGCCAGGCACCAGGACGTCTTCCAGCCGGTGCTGGAGGCGTTGCTGGCCCGCCAGAGCCAGTGGGCGGCTCATGGCAGCTTCGATGAAGCTGCTATTCTGGATATCGCCAGCCAGGCCGGTCTAGATAGAGCTGCAGCAGAGGAACAACTTGATTCACCCGAGGTACAAGCGGTCTTCGACCAGGACAAGGCTGACGTCAAGGCCAATCAGATCCGCCAGACGCCGACCTTTTTCGTCAATGGCGAGCTGGTGGACCCCTTCGGCATGCAGGAGCTGGTCGACGCCGTCAATCGTGAGGTGACCGAGGCCTCTGGCGAGGACGATGCGTCATGACGCGACGCTGGATGCTGGTAGGGTTGATGGGGCTGGGCCCTCTGCTGGCCGAAGCCCATTGGCAAGACAATGCCTCGCTATCACCGAGCGAGCCGACATCGGCCAGGGCACAAGCTATCCCGCAGGAGGGATCATCACCCTCGGCTGTTCAGCCGCCCGAGCGCGTCGCCCAAGAGCTAACCGTGGCACCAGGGGATACCCTGAATGCATTGCTGCAGCAGCTTGGCGCGGATTCCGACACGCGCACCCAAGCGTCGAAATCGCTGGCGGAGAGGTTCGACCCGAGACGCTTGCGGCCTGGAGACCGTCTCACTTTCACCTCTCTGACGACCGGACAGCCGGTGTCGGTGACCATCGAGCGTGATTCGGGTATTCAATACGTCGTCACGCTTGGGGAGCGGCCGTCGACGCGGATTGTCCCGCCTCGTCTCGACACCCTGACTCTGGGCCGTGAAGTGGACGTCGAAACGTCACTCTATGCCGCCTTGGCGGCAGAGGGGATACCCACGCGTTTCGCCGTGGACCTCGAGGTGCTGTTAGGCGGACTCATGGACACAGCCCGAGATATTTCGGGCGCGGAGCGCCTGCAGTTACTGTGGGAAGAGGATCGCCGAGAGGATGGCACGCGAGTTGGGCCTCCCCGTCTGACCTATATGGGGTTGGCTGACCAGTCGGCACGACTGGAGATGGTATGGCCAGCGGACCAGAGAGCCACCGTGATGCTCTACAAGGACGGTAGCCTTGTGGAGACGAAGCGGTTCCCGGTGGTCGGCGCACGCCTGACGTCCGCCTTCGGCAATCGACGCCATCCCGTATACGGGGGGGTACGTCGTCATGACGGCGTCGACCTTGCCGCGCCTCGCGGCACCCCGGTCATGGCGACGGCGCCGGGGCGGGTCTCCTTCATCGGTCGCCGTGGAGGTTATGGTCGTGTCGTGGAGGTAGAGCACGAGATGGGCACCCTCAGCCGCTATACGCATCTCAGCCGCTTCGCCTCCGGTCTGTCGGTCGGGGACGTCATCAATGCCGGCGACACGCTGGGGGAAGTCGGGGCCTCCGGACTCACCACGGGTCCCAACCTGCACTACGAAGTGAGAGTGGGTGACCGACCTGTCGATCCTCTGGAGGAGGGGCAGCGCATCATTCTGGGGGAGTCACCGGCACCCCAGGATTATCGAAGCGTGCTCTTCGAGGCTCGTGGTCGTCTGCAAAAAGCCATCGGTACGTCCGGTCTGGTCGCCTTGGATAATCGATAGGCCGACAGGCAGGCTTGTTGTATGACACGCATCGGTGGCCATGTAATGGCTATTGTCGTGTGACACAACATTCCCTGCAGTACCAATCCTCCAGAAGGGAAGGGTCTATGGAAGGTGTCTCTCCGGTCACACTGGGGTTCCTGGGTAGTCTTGCCGCCGGTTCGATGACCGCCATCGGAGCGCTACCTGTCCTGATCAGCAAGGCGCCCGATCGTGCCGTTCGCGACCTGGCACTCGGATTCGCCGCCGGTGTCATGCTGGCGGCGTCCTTCTTTTCACTGATCATTCCCTCCCTGGAAGCCTCTGGACTGCGCTATGGCGGTAGCGTCTTGCCTGCCGCCATTGCCTGCGCGTCGATACTGATGGGGATCGGACTGGTCGCCCTGCTGAATGAGCGACTCCCCCACGAACATTTCGAACAGGGGCGTGAAGGGCCGGAGGCTGCATCGCTGCGCCGAATCTGGTTATTCATCTTCGCCATCACGATCCACAACCTGCCAGAGGGTCTGGCGGTGGGTGTGGCCTTCGGAGCAGGGGGAAGCGAAGGGGGACTTCCCCTTGCTATCGGTATCGGCCTGCAGAATGCGCCGGAAGGCCTGGCGGTGGCAGTGGCATTGCTGGGTGAGGGGTATTCACGCTGGCGATCCTGGACCATTGCCTCCCTCACCGGGCTGGTCGAGCCGTTGGGTGGCCTGCTGGGAGCGGGAGTCGTCAGCATGTCGCAAGTGCTGCTCCCCTGGGGGCTGGCCTTCGCCGCCGGCGCCATGCTCTATGTCATCAGCCATGAGATCATTCCCGAGACCCACCGAAGCGGCCACCAGAACAAGGCGACGCTGGGGCTCTCGGTGGGATTGGTACTCATGCTGTTCCTGGATGTCTCGCTGGGCTAGCATGCCGACCCGTCCAGGCGCCTACCCCAGATCGTGAGCGCCTCCGTGGGCCTGGTCGCTGATACAAAGCTGATGATCGCCCAACACTTCAATGATCCGGCAGCTTTCGACCTTCCCCCCGGCACACTGGCTCACCATCCGTCTGAGCTCGTCACGCAGAGCGGAGAGCCGCTGCAGCCGCGCCTCGATCTCCTCCAGGTGGTGCTTGGCAATGGCGTCGACCTCCTGACACGGCATGTCGGGTTGGTCTGACATGGCCAGCAGTTCACGCACCGCATCCACCGAGAAGCCGAAGTCCCGGGCATGGCGAATGAAGGTCAACCGCCTGACAGCCTCCTCGCCGTAGCGTCGCTGCCCACCCACGGTGCGCGACGCATCGCCCACCAACCCGATGCGCTCATAGTAGCGCACCGTTTCAGGCTTGCAGCCGGCGCGCCGTGCCAGCTCGCCGATGCCGATGGCAGGGCTAATCTCCGGCATCCTGATGTTCCTCCCGTATGGCTTGAATCTATAGTTGCTATAAGGTTTATACTGCAAAGGATAACGCATCG
The DNA here is from genome assembly GCF_900108215.1 of Billgrantia desiderata. NCBI lineage: Bacteria > Pseudomonadati > Pseudomonadota > Gammaproteobacteria > Oceanospirillales > Halomonadaceae > Billgrantia > Billgrantia desiderata. The sequence goes on from NZ_FNVC01000015.1 coordinate 4,996, forward strand.
CCAGGAGTGTCACCATGAAGAATTCAGCACCCATAGCCACGGCCACAGCCTCGACGCTACGGGTGGAAGGCATGGACTGTGGTGGGTGCGAGCGCAAGGTCGAAGCTGCGCTGGGCCGCCTGGAGGGCATCGAGGAGGTGTCGGCCAGCTCGGTCACCGGATCGGTGACGATTCACCCTCAGCAGAGCACGAGGTCCTCTCATGAGGCGATCGAGCGGACCCTTAACGAGCTCGGTTACCGCCTTGCCGGCGAGGATGAGGGAGGTAAGTCGGATGCCTCCCCAGCCTCTTGGTGGCAGACCGCCAAGGGACGCCTGGTAATCGTCACCGGGGGCCTGCTGACTCTGGCCTTCGTTCTCCGCCTGACCTGGCCGGCCCTGGGCAACTGGCCCTTCGTCGCCGCCACCCTGGTGGGGCTGGTGCCCATCGCACAGAGTGCCTGGGGCGCGCTGAAGATGCGCAACCCCTTCACCATCGAGATGCTGATGAGCATCGCCGCCCTGGGCGCCCTGGCCATCGATGCCGCCGCCGAGGCGGCGGTGGTGGTCTTCCTGTTCGCCGTGGGCGAATTGCTGGAGGGGGTGGCCGCCTCAAGGGCGCGACGCAGCATTTCGGCCCTCGCGGACCTCACCCCGTCCACGGCGAGGCTGATGGAGGATGGGGAAATCCGGGAGGTCTCGGCCGCCACGCTTACGCCCGGGCAGCGAGTCCTGGTGCGACCGGGCGACCGCGTCCCCTGCGATGGGCGTATCCTGACCGGCGAGTCCGATGTGGATGAGTCACCGATCAATGGGGAGTCCGTGCCCCGCTCGCGTGCCCCGGGTGACGACATCTTCGCCGGCACGGTCAACCTCGATGCCGCCCTGGAAGTGGAGGTAACCCGCGGTGCCGAGGACAACACCATCGCCCGGGTCATCCGCCTGGTGGAGGAGGCCCAGGCCGCCAAGGCACCGGTGGCCCGCTTCATCGATCGCTTCGCTTTCTACTACATGCCGGCGGTGGTGGGGCTCGCCCTGCTGATGGCGGTGGTGCCGCCGCTGGTCTCGACCATGGCCTGGTCGGAATCGGTCTATCGCGCCCTGGCCCTGCTGTTGATCGCCTGTCCTTGTGCCCTGGTGATCTCGACCCCCGCGGCGATCGCTGCCGGCCTCTCGGCGGGCGCCCGCCGTGGGCTGCTGATCAAGGGCGGCGCGGTGCTCGAACAGCTGGGTAAGCTCCGAACGGTGGCGCTGGACAAGACCGGCACCCTCACCGCCGGTACCCCCAAGGTCACCGACGTGGAGGATTGGGCCACCGGCCAGGGCGCGCAGGAGATCCTGAGGCTGGCCGCCGCGCTGGAACGTGACTCCAGTCATCCCATCGCCACCGCCATCTTCTCGCATGCACAGCAGCTGGGCCTTTCCATCCCCCAGACGAACGGCAACCGAGCCCTTTCGGGACGTGGCGTCGCTGGTCAGGTCGAGGGGCGTGAGCTGAGCTTGGTCTCCCCCCGGCAACTGACAGAGCAGGCTGCACTCGATGACGATCTGAGCGCCCGGATCGCCGAGTTGGAACACGCCGGCAAGAGTCTCGCCCTGCTGGTCGAGAGCGAGCGTCCGCTGGGGCTGATCGCAGTACGCGATGAGCCGCGTGAGGACGCCCAGGAGGGGCTGACGGCGCTGTCACGCCTGGGCGTGCAGGCGGTGATGCTCAGCGGTGACAATGCACGTACCGCCGCTGCCATCGGTGGCTCTCTCGGCATCGAGGCGTATGGCGAGCTGATGCCCGAGGACAAGGCCCGGCGCGTGCAGGCGTGGCAGGCCGCCGGCCGGGGGCCTGTAGGGAAGGTGGGTGACGGGATCAACGATGCCCCGGCGCTGGCAGCAGCCGATGTCGGCATCGCCATGGGGGGCGGCACCGACGTGGCACTGGAAACGGCGGATGCGGCCCTGCTCAAGAACCGCGTCACCGGCATCGCCGAGCTGATTGACCTGTCTCGGGCCACGCTGCGCAACGTCAAGACCAACGTCGCCCTGGCGCTGGGTCTGAAGGCCATCTTCCTGGTGACCACGGCATTGGGCATTACCGGCATGTGGATCGCGGTGATGGCGGATACCGGCGCCACCGTGTTGGTGACCCTGAACGCCATGCGGCTGCTGGGCTATCGCTTCTCGCCCGTCACCGCCACGAGTGGCTCGGCAAGCCCGCGCTACCAGGAAGCCACGTCATGAGAACGAAACGGATAGCGATGGCGCGTCAGGGCCCGTACTGGTTGGCCCTGGCGGGCCTGGTCGGCCTGGCCGACCAAGTCATCAAGTGGCTGGTGCAGGCGCTGATGCCGTATGGCCAGACCGTCCCGCTGACCCCATTCTTCAACTGGGGTCACTGGTGGAACACGGGGGCAGCCTTCAGCTTCCTCGCCGATGCGGGTGGCTGGCAGCGCTATCTTTTCCTGGGCCTGACGGGGATGGTGGCTATCGTTCTGACCATCCTGTTGTGCCGGCCCAGGCCCCGTCTGGAGGCGCTGGGGTACAGCTTGATGCTGGGTGGCGCGTTGGGTAATGGCATCGACCGCCTGGCACGAGGGTATGTGGTGGACTACCTGGACGTTTACTGGCGTGAATGGCATTGGCCCGCCTTCAACCTGGCGGATATCGCTCTGTTCCTGGGCGTAGTGGCCTTCGCCATTACGACCTTGCGTGAGCGTCCCTCCTCCAGATTGTCTGAGTGACGGCATGGTTGCAGACAACCTGTCAGTCCCGCACAAGACGCTTGCCGGACGGGTCACGCCGGCTCTCGGCTGTTTGCTGGCCCTGGTCGCCGGAGGGCTGACCACCCTGAGCGCCGCGCCCTTCGCGCTGTGGTGGCTGGGCCCGATAGCGGTGGCCCTCGTCTATGTCGGCATCCATGCTCTGACACCCTCTCAGGCCGCCCTTCGCGGCTGGTGCTATGGGGTAGGCCTGTTCGGCTCGGGGACCTCCTGGGTCTTCGTCGCGATCCACGACTATGGCTATACCGGGGCGCCCCTAGCGCTCTTCCTCACCGGTCTGTTCGTGGCCGGCCTGGCGCTGTTCTTTGCCGTGCCCTTCTGGTTCTATCGTCGCATAACGGGCCGGCGGCTGGCCTTCCTCAGCTTCGCCGGCGTCTGGGTGCTGAGCGAATGGCTGCGCACCTGGCTGTTTACCGGGTTTCCCTGGCTGCTGCTGGGCACCTCCCAGGTAGACTCGCCATTGGCGGCCTGGGCTCCGGTCGGTGGGGTCTACCTGCTATCGCTGATCACTGCGCTGACCGGCACCCTGGGCGTGGAGTTTCTGCGCCGACGCTGGTGGGCCATAGTGCCCATCGCCGCTCTTTGGTTGACTCCCCTGGCCCTGCCGGCCCAGTGGACCTCCCCGGCCGGCGAGCCGCTGCGGGTCGCCTTGCTGCAGGGCAACCTGGATCAGGCGATCAAATGGACGCCCGAGGGCCAGCGCGAGGCGGCCAGTATCTACACGGTGTTGACCCTTGCCCAGTCCGGCGACCTCGACCTGGTTGTCTGGCCCGAGGCGGCCCTGCCGATGTTCGAGCAAGAGGCGCGACCGATCCTCGAGCGGGTGCAGTCCAATCTCGCGCCCGACACCGCCCTGCTCACCGGCATTCTGCAGCGCGACGGAGGCGACTACTACAACAGCGTGATCGGCCTGGGGAACGCCGAGGGCCAGTATCGTAAGGCGCGCCTGGTGCCCTTCGGCGAATACTTGCCGCTTGATCGTCTGCTCGCCGGTACCATTGCCTTCTTCGACCTGCCCATGCCAACCATGACGCCCGGGCCCGAGGCTCAGGGGCCGATCCACGCCGCCGGGACCACCATCGGCAACGCCATCTGCTACGAGATCATCTATGCCGACCGGGTCGCCGAGCAGGCGCGCGATGCTGAGCTACTGCTGACGGTCTCCAACGACACCTGGTTCGGCCGTTCCATCGGCCCCCTGCAGCATCTGCAGATGGCCCGCCTTCGCGCCCTGGAGAACGGCCGGTACCTGATCCGCGCCACCAGCAACGGCGTGACCGCCATCGTCGATCCTCAGGGCCGCGTCACGGCCCGCGCACCACAGTTCCAGGCGACGAGCCTTCGCGGCGAGGTGATGCCCATGGTGGGAAACACGCCGTTCACCCGAACCGGTAGCTGGCCGACCTGGCTGTTGGCCGCCTTACTGGTGCTGCTTGGATGGCGATTCAACACACATCGGTCTGGATGATAAGGGTCCAGCCGAAAAGGGAGAGGATGATGGCGTTGTCGAAACCTCACTCAGGTACGGCGGGGGAAGCTTCGTTGTGGCAACTCCGAACACGCACACTGGTGGGAGTGCTGGCAGGCTGGCTCGCGCTCATCGGCGTTGCTCAGGCCCAGGAGGAGAACGAGTGGCCCCGCGGCCACTATCCATTGCCTGAGGAAGGCAATGTGATCGGCGACACCTACCGCATAACGGTGGAGGATCGAGAAGATACCCTGCTCGATATCGCCAGGCGACACAACCTGGGGTACAGGGAGATCGTGCGCGCCAACCCGGACGTGAGCATCTGGATTCCCGGCGAGGGTACCGAGGTGACCATACCCGGGCGCTTCATCCTGCCCGCCGGAGAGCGCACTGGCATCGTCATCAACATCGCCGAGCTGCGCCTATATTACTATCCCGAGGTGGATGACGACGAGACACCACGTGTCGAGACCTATCCTATCGGCATCGGTCGCGAGGGCTTCGATACCCCCCTCGGGGTGACCAAGACCACCATGAATATCAAGAACCCCGCCTGGTATCCCCCCGAGTCGGTGCAGCGTGAAGCCAGGGCACGCGGTGAAGAGGCACCCAGTGTAGTGCCCCCAGGCCCGGACAATCCGCTGGGAGACCATGCCATTATCCTTGGATTCGATGGCTACTTGATCCATGGCACCAACCAGCCGGATGGTATCGGCATGCGTGCCAGCCGTGGCTGTATTCGCATGTTCCCTGGGGACATCGAGTCGATTTTCGACCGCGTGCCCGCCGGCACCCAGGTCCAAATCGTCAACCAGCCCATCAAGATCGGCTGGTATGAAGGGCAACCGCTGATTCAGGCATTCTCGCCTCTGGAGGGAGAGGGGCACAGCATGTCCACGTTGGTAGAGACCGTCACACGCCTCAACCAGCGCAAGGCCGAGGGCTGGAGCTTCGATTATGAACAGCTTCGCGGCCTGCTGAATGATCCCAGCGATCGAATAGTAGCCCTGAATCCCAGGCCGGAGCCGGATAAAACGCATGATACTGATTACAAGGGGATCTACGCAGAAATCGCGCTGCGCAGACTATGACAACGACAAGGCGAGTCTTGTCGGTCTCGTGACACTGGGTATTCGGTCGTGGCTGATCCAGGATCTATAGCGCTCTACATGACCATTGGCGTTGCGTTTATAGCCCCACCTTGCCGCATGGAACGGTAGGTTCCTAGGCTTGCTTTTGGCATACCGATTCTGGGGAGGGAAGGGCTATTGACCTCGACGTTGCTCTGGGCTACCTACTGCCTTGGGAGTTCTCGCTGGCCTGGCCATGGGCTGGGAGCAACTGGTCCTGTTGGGTATCGCCCCCCTGCTGGTGAGCCTACTGCCCTGCCTCATCATGTGTGGGCTGGGGCTGTGCATGATGAAATGCCAGGACAAGAAAGGGAAAGCGACCGACCAGGGCGAAGTCTCCAACGTACAGGCCAAGGCGGAATCCTCTGAAATACAAGCCGAGGTAGAAGCCTATCCGGCAGCGCCCAAGCAAGCGGAAGCCGCTATTCCCCACGAAGCTGACCAGCAGGTGTCATCATCAGAGCACCCCCTGTCCAAGCTTCAAGCCTAGCCGCGGGATAAGGAGGGGGATAAGGAGGGATGTGGGAAGTCGCCAACATCGGCCTGATCACGGCGTTTCTGGCAGGCCTGATCTCATTCGCGTCGCCCTGTGTCTTGCCGCTCGTACCCGGGTACCTCTCCTTCGTCGCCGGCCGCTCGCTGGGGCAGCTACAGGAAGCGGACCGGCGCGAACGGTTCCGGGTGTTGACCCAGTCGATATGGTTCGTGCTGGGGTTCTCTACGGTCTTCCTGATGCTGGGCGCCAGTGCCACGGCCATCGGTCGCTTGCTGCTGGCCTATCGCCAGGAAGCCAATCTGGTCGGCGGTATCATCGTCATCCTGTTTGGTGCCTTCATGACCGGCCTCATCCCGCTGCATGGGCTACAGCGAGAGTGGCGCTTTATCGGCCGGCTCAAGGCAGAGGGTGGCGGGCGTAGTGCGGCGTATCTGCTGGGCGTGGCGTTCGCCTTCGGCTGGACCCCCTGTATTGGCCCGATCCTGGGCGCCATCCTGACCGTCAGCGCCTCGACGGCCAATGCTTCGAGCGGCATGGCGTTACTCGGCATTTATTCGCTAGGCCTGGGGGTGCCCTTCCTGCTGAGCGCCGTTTCGCTCGATCGCTTCTTGCACCACCAGAAATTCTTGCGCCGCTGGGGCCGAGCCATGCACCTGGCGGCAGGACTGATCATGATCCTGATGGGCATCTTGATGATGACCGGAAAACTGACCGAGCTCTCGTATTGGCTATTGCGCACCTTTCCCGCCTTAGGTGCCATCGGCTAACCGTTATCCAGGGAAATAGTGATATGAAAAAAATGATGAGTCGCTTCTGGCATACCCTATCAATCACGAGCGGGGCCATCATCGGCCTTGGCATCGCCTCCGTGGCCGCAGCGGCCGAAGATGTCTTGCCGGCGCTGGAGTATGACCTGACCGGAGCTCGTCTGCTCAAGGTGAATTCCAGCCAGCTGTTTGAAAGCACGAACGGTGGCGACTCCTGGCAGGCCATCCCGTTGCCCGAGGCCGTAAGGACCGGGCAGTTGGTGGTGGCGCCGGCTGCCGCTGAGCAGACGCTTTATATCGCCGGCCCATCGATTGGAGTGCAGCGTAGCGACGACAATGGCGACAGCTGGTACCGGGTCGATGAGGGCCTGCCCAGCCGGAACGTCATCGCTTTCAGTGCCCACCGACATCAAGTCGAGACGCTCTACGCCAAGATCGCTGACGACGGCATCTACCAAAGTGACGATGCCGGCGAATCATGGCGGAAGAAGGATAGCGGCCCTGTCCAACCTGTTCGCCGGCTCGTCCACTCCGATATGGAGGGCAGCATGCAGACCGGTTGGCTCTATGCGGTGTCTGACGATGCGGTGCGCCTGTCGATGGATTGCTTTTGCGGCTGGCGACCGACCGGAGAGCTCGATGCCGATACCGTCTACGATGTGGCCTACGAGTTCGACGAGCCCGAACGTGTCTATGTGGCCACGGATCGAGGCCTGTGGGTCAGCGACAATGGTGGCAAGGCGTGGCTACGGATAGAAGGCGACGCTCCTGAACTCGTCGCGATCACTCTGGCGCCAGAAGGTACCCTCTATGGTTTGGATCGCGTGGGGGAACTCGTGCGCAGTAATGACCAAGGCCGGAACTGGAGGGCGATTCCCGATGCGTAACCGCGGGGTCCTCGTCACAACCTGGCTGCTGTTAAGTACTGCCGGGCAGGCCATGGCGGATGATGCCCCTCTTTCGCACGATGCCTCTCAGCCGATAGAGGGGGAGCAGATTTACCAGCAGCATTGTGCCAGCTGCCACGGCATCGATGGCGAGGGGATGCCGAACTGGCAGCGACCCAATGCGATGGGTGAGTTGCCGGCCCCACCACATGGGCCAGAAGGGCATACCTGGAAGCACTCCGATGCCATGCTGTATCGGATGGTCTCCGAAGGGTGGCGCGACCCCTGGAACGAGACCGAACGACTGACCATGCCGGCCTTCGAGGACGTGCTCACCCCTGCCGAGATCCGCTCCGTAATTAATTACCTCAAGACGCTATGGACGCCAGAGCAACAACGTCATCAGGCGGAAGAAAGCGAGGGAGCCTCATTTCCGATGCAAAGTGAGTAGCTGTGGGGTCTAAGTATTGAAGGGTATCCGGATTAAGTGGTAGATGGAGCCCCCTTGCTCCTTCGAACCCTTAACTCTCCCAGAAGGTTGATAGATCGACGCCGTAGTTTTTCTCAGGCTCGGGAAGACCCATGCTGTAGGTCATGGTGGCCTTGCCCAGGAAGGGGGATTCCTTGATCTGCGGCACCTTCTTCTTGTGCTTGGTGGTGTAGAGCATCCGGGCCCGCATCACCTCGAATGAGTAGCCCCGGCCATCGCGGTTCTTGTCCTTGGCCAGCCGATTGATCGACTCCGTGAAGGCGTTGGTGATTGGGGTGTCGGTTTCGAAGTAGGCCAGCACCTCCTCGCGCCATCCGCTGACGGCGCTGACGAGATCCTTCCACACCTCTTTCTGCCCCTGTGGAATGTCGTCAATCCAGCGGGCCAGCGCCTTTTCGGCATCACGCCGGGTGGTGCTGTCCCAGATGTGGTAGAACCGCTCCTTGTGCTCGTAGGCCGCCAGGAGCTGAGGGAAGGCCCCTGTCCATGTCTCCATGATAAGCCGCTCGCGATCTGAAACGTCGTGGGCACGCTTCAGCAGGATCTTCCTATCGCCCTTGAGGGTCCGCCGCTGGTTTGGCTTCAGATCCTTCCTGAGTCCCTTACGCACCTTCTCCAGGGCTTCGTTGGCCATCCGCACCACATGGAACTTATCGACCACAATGCGAGCCTGCGGCAGTACCGCCTGGACAGCACGGCGGTAGGGTTTCCACATATCCATGCTGACGATCTCGACCTGGTGGCGCTCGGTCATGCTCATGAGGCGCCTCGTCACCGCGTCCTGCTGGCGACCGGGCAGCAGGTCCAGTAGGGTACGCTCCTCCAGGTTGGTCAGGATGCAGCGGTAGCGGCGGTTCAGGTACAGCTCGTCGATCCCCAGGCAGCGGGGTGTCTCGAAACGATGCCAGGCTGCCAGGAACTCAGCCTTCTTCTTGAATATCTCGCGGACAGTCTTCTCGTCGAGGCCCGTGGTATCAGCCACGTAGGCGTAGGGGTGATTGAAGGCTTCCTTCTCGACGTGGTTGTAAAGCCTCCGCGTCATGCGGTGATCGTCTACCATTTCCGGAAGAGCTGGCCGGAACGTCCTTCCACACGCCCGGCAGGTGTAGCGGCGACGGACCACCCAGAGGGTGACCCGCTTTCCGTGGATGGGTAGGTCGCGATAGGCCACATCGCGCTTGCCGAACCTGACAAACTCACTCTCAACGCCGCATTCCTCGCAAGCTAGAGGCTCAGGAGCTTCGACCTGGTAGTGGAGATCATGCTCTTCCATCTTGGTGCCTAGGACGTGGTACTCGGGAAGGTGAAGGATGTTGTCAGGCAAGCTAGTCATGCAAACTTTCCTTGTCGACATGGTCCATAGATGATCGCGACTCTTTGACCGCGTTGTTTTCAACGAACTGAAGGTGAGTTACTCCCTTGGGTCTTCTGCTTCTCTGAGCCCTTCATGCAATGACGCAATTAGCGGGCAAGTGATATTGCCTTGTTGTGCATGGCATCTGTCGACCATTTCGCTCAGCACCTTCTCAATTCTTTCAAGCCTGTCGATCTTCTCGCGAACGTCCCCTAACTTGTGCTCTGCGAGAGCACTGGCTTCTTGACAGTGGGCGCCATCTTCCAGCCGAAGTAGGTCACTGATCTCATCCAGACTAAAGCCCAGCTGCTGCGCCGTTTTCACGAACGTCAACCTGTCGATATCGGCGGCACTATAGCGTCGAATACCTCCGGGAGGGCGTTCGGGCTCCGATAATAGCCCTCGTCGCTGGTAATAGCGGATTGTCTCGACATTGACGCCGGCCGCCTTGGCCAGGCCGCCAATGGTCATGGTGTCCGCCACTTTATCTGCATGTCTCTTCATGATGCTTGACTCCGTACCAAGCTACGGAAGTAACCTTATCGTAGCTCCCCCCATCCCGAAAGGAGAATCGTCAATGCGGACATCTAAAACGGGGCGAGGGCCCCTGGCCGCCGGAGGAGTCGCGGCCCTCCTGGCCTCGGCGTGTTGCCTCGGCCCGCTGGTGCTGATCACGCTGGGCGTTTCCGGCGCCTGGATCAGCAATCTGGCGGCGTTGGAGCCCTATCGCCCGCTCTTTATCGGCGTCGCGCTGGTGGCGATGTTCTTCGCCTGGCGTCGCGTCTTTCGGCCAGTGGAAAAGTGCCAGCCGGGAGAGGTGTGTGCCGTGCCACGGGTCAGGACGGGCTACAAGGCGATCTTCTGGCTCGTATCGCTGCTGGTGCTAATCGCCCTGGTATTCCCCTACATCTTGCCCCTGTTCTATTAAAAGGAGATCTACCATGAAAGCTCGTTTCGCCTTCATCGCGCTACTCGCCCTGCTCAGCACGCCCGCCTTAGCGGCCCTGCAGACCGTGACGCTGTCGGTGCCGGGCATGACCTGTGCCGCCTGCCCGATCACCGTCAAGGCCGCCCTCAACAAGGTGGACGGCGTCTCGCAAGTCGACGTGAGCTACGCGGATCTCGAGGCCGTGGTCACCTTTGACGACGCCCGAACGTCGGTGGAGGCATTGACCGAGGCCACCATCAACGCTGGGTATCCATCAACCCCGACATCCTCGCAAGCGGATCGAGAGTGATCATGAAGAATCCCAAGCCCCTGCTGCGCGTGAGCGTGATCGGCACCGTCCTGGTGGCATTGTGCTGCTTTACGCCGATCCTGGTGATCCTGCTTGGCACGGTGGGCCTGGCGGGGCTGACGGGCTATCTCGACGTTGTGTTATTGCCGGCCCTGGCCTTCTTCATCGGCCTGACCATTTATGCGATTTGGCGTAAGAAGCAGTTCGACGCCTGTTGTGACAACGGCTCTATCAAATCAAGGAATACGCCCCCTGAGTGACATCAAGCAGCTGCACATCGCGGTCATCGGGTGAGTTGTTTACGAGCTTGCCCGCCACGGTGAAGGAATAAGCGTGAAAGATTCGCAGAAATTTTTAAGCGTCGTGCTTGGCACCGGGTTGATGGTGCTGTGTTGCGCCGCGCCAATCGCCCTGGTGCTATTCGGTACGGCGGGCCTGGCCGCGTTGGCAGGCTATCTCGATTACCTGCTGTTTGCCGCCCTGGCCATCGGCTTACCTCTCTACGCGCGATACCACAAGCGGAAGCAGGATGCCGGCTTTACTAATGAAGACTCGGAGAAACGTGATGATTGAACTCAACGTGAGTGGCATGACCTGTGACCGCTGTGCGGATCATGTCAGGGAAGCCCTGGAGAAGCTGCCCGGCGTGCAGTCGGTGGAGGTATCCTATCCTCAGGGGACGGCATCGGTAGCCGTTGATCCGGAGACACCGGCCTCGGCGTTGACGTTTGCCGTGACCCGACTTGGCTACCAAGCTCGACTGGCCAACAGTGGGCCCACTTCCCCGGCAGGCGCATCGGTGTCCAAGGGCCGTGATGAAGACGCCCCGCACATCGCGGTGATCGGCAGCGGCGGCGCCGCCATGGCGGCGGCCCTGAAAGCCGCCGAGCGCGGCGCCCGGATCACCCTGATCGAACGCGGCACCGTCGGCGGTACCTGTGTCAATACAGGCTGTGTGCCTTCGAAGATCATGATTCGCGCGGCCCATATTGCCCACTTGCGTACGGAAAGTCCCTTCGATGCAGGCCTGAGCGCCCAGGCGCCGGTGGTGGATCGGGCCAAGCTGCTCGAGCAGCAGCAGCGACGTGTCGAGGAACTGCGTGACGCCAAGTACGAGGGGATTCTGCGCGACCACCCGGCCATCACGGTCCTGCACGGCGAGGCCCGGTTTATCGATGCCCATAGCCTGATGGTCAAGCTGAACGAGGGCGGCGAGCAGGTCGTCCACTTCGACCGCGCCTTAATCGGTACTGGCGCCCGACCGGCAGTACCGCCGATCCCGGGTCTTGCCGACACCCCCTACCTGACCTCTACCAGTGCGCTGGCCCTGGACACCCTTCCCGAGCGGCTGATTGTGATCGGCGCCTCGGTGGTGGCCCTGGAACTGGCCCAGGCCTTCGCCCGGCTGGGCAGCCGGGTCACGGTGCTGGCCCGCAGCCGCCTGCTCTCCCAGGAAGACCCGGCGGTAGGGGATGCGGTGGAGGCGGCGTTTCGCCGCGAGAGCATCGAGGTCCTCAAGCAGACCCAGGCGAGCCGCGTGGACTACACCGACAATGAATTCATTGTCGACACCAACGCCGGCACCTTGCGGGCGGATCAACTGCTGGTGGCCACCGGACGGACACCCAATACCGAGGCCCTGAACCTGGCGAGCCTCGGCGTGGAAACCGCACGTGGGGCGATTCTGGTCGATGAGCATCTGCACACCACGGTGCCGGGGCTCTATGCCGCCGGTGACTGCACCGATCAGCCGGAGTTCGTCTATGTCGCCGCCGCCGGGGGCAGCCGGGCTGCCGTCAACATGACCGGGGGCGAAGCCACCCTGGACCTGAGCGCCATGCCGGCGGTGATCTTCACCGACCCCCAGGTGGCCACCGTCGGCCTGACGGAAGCCGAGGCCATCGAGCAAGGCTTCAGCGTCGATACCCGCGAGCTGGACCTGGAAAACGTGCCGCGTGCGCTGGTGAATTTCGACACCGGTGGTTTCATCAAGCTGGTGGCCGAACGCGACTCGGGCCGGTTGCTGGGGGTGCAGGCGGTGGCGGGGGAAGCCGGTGAGCTGATCCAGACGGCGGTGATGGCGCTACGCGCACGCATGACCGTACACGACATCGCCAATGAGCTATTTCCCTACCTGACCATGGTGGAAGGGCTCAAGCTCTGTGCCCAGACTTTCACCAAGGATGTGACGCAGTTGTCCTGCTGTGCCGGGTGAACGATATGAGCGCGACCGTGGTGCCACTGGGCGGCGGCACCACGGGTTTTGGGCATGGACACCACAGGGAGCTCTGTCACGATGAACACGATACTACCCGATTGCGGGATGATGGGGGCGATGGGCTGGATAATGCCAGTGATCGGAATTGCCCTACTATTGCTGCTGGTCCTGGGCATCGCCTGTTTGGTGAAGTATCTGCTCTCTAGCAAGTGAGCGTACTGAGCGAGCCATCAACCAGCTAATCCGTTGTGGGTTGAGTTTGTCGGCCACCTTTCTCTCTCGCATACCAACCAGATAATCCGGATACCCGTATTGAAAAGGTGATTATAGACCCAAGTTTTCCCGAAGAATCTGATCGCGCAGGACGCCATTCGATTTTTCCGATAAAGCCAGCTTCCGCTCAACAGCGAGAATGCGAGCGGCCAGCTCAGCCTTTGTCAGGCGCATCAAATAATGCATACGTCGCCGCTCCGCATCGGTGGGTCTTTCCACATCGCTGTTCAGTAGGCGTCCAATGGTACGCCGCCTTCGAACGGGTTGAGCAGCTTCCTCGTATAATTGGCAGCATTCAGGATTTCGAAGAATGGTGGATTCGGAAATCCCCATTCCCGTATCGGAGAGTTCACGCGACATTCTCGCAATCCGTCCCAGCGTCACAGGACTGCCGGTCTCCTGTAGCCGGCTGATTGCTTGACGCACGATCGCCACGCTTCGATTGCGACGTTGCTGATGACTGCGTTTCAAACCGGCCATTGCAGCCTCGGAACGTGCCTTACTGGATTGTCGCGTCATCCCTCCTTCCTCCCGATGGTCAGTATGACGGGGTCTGCTGCCGCCTGATCAGCTCGCTCAAGAAGTTCCATCTCGGCCAGCACATCATTGCAGCTCGCCATGGCTTCCTTTGCCTTGCGCTCTTCAGCGGGCAGATTCTGTGCTTCCGCCATTTCCGCCATCTGCGCACAGGCCTGCCGGTAGATGATGACTTGGTCACGCTTGCGCCAGTCGGGCGCATTCCCGGCACAGCCGATGCAGGCGAACTTGATGGGACACTGACTGGCCACTGTGCAACGTCCACCGATAACCGGGATCAGTGCACCCACCTGCTCCTGCGCGGCTTCGACCTGCCGCCGGATTTGCGCTGGGGATCGTATGTGGGTACGGGACAGGTCCACACGGCTTTCAAAGATCTTCCGTTGCAGCTCCACCAGCCTGGCCGGCGTCGGCTGGGAATAGTATTCGGTCACTCGTATATCTCGCTGCTTCATGAGGAGTGCGATCACATCCACAGGCGTGTTCAACGCCCGCATCTCCGTGGCAAAGCCGTGACGCAGCAGGTGGGAAGTGACCCGCACGGCCTCACCGTCAGGCGTTTGCAGCGAGATACCGTGCAGCATGATGGACATCGTCGCATTGATGTCCTTATGGCTGAAATGTCTTCCGGCGTGCTGCCATAAGTAGGGCGCCGGTCGAAGTTTATGCCGCAAATTCCTAGTAGCAGGGATGGTCTCCAGGCTCTGCTCCCGCTCTCGCTGGAACTTCCACCAAGCGTGTAGCGCTCTCATGCAGCGCTCGTCAATATAGTAGGGCTCTTCTGCCCGGCGTCCCTTGGGAATTGCGCGAAAGGCGATCGCTTCACGGCCCTTGGCGAGCAGCACTCGTGATAGATGCTCCTGACTCAACCTGATTTGCAGGAACTCGTTCATGCGAGCCCCGGTCTTGGTCATGATCTGAATGGCCGCATGCCCGACGAGAGCGCCAAGCTTGAGCGCATCAAGTGGAATAAAGAGCATGCCAATATCTCGCGAGATACGTTCCAACCAGTTATTGGTTGATGCTCCCCAAGTCGATTGTGGAGGGAGCTGAAATGAGCTTCTCGAGTAGCCATTTCGCGTCAGAAAATCAGGATCGACAACCTGAGAGCGCAGCACATTCGCCTGCAGCAGTTCGATGAACCAATAGGGCTCTACAGCATCAGCGTCATCACGGGCATGGCCGCCCTCATAGCTCAGGAAGTAACCTGCCTGGTCGCATACCGCCGCACGCATGCGCTGACGCTGATCCTGATGATAGTAGAAGTCTTCTGCCACGGGCTCATGCACAGAACGCAATGTCGCTGCGTCCCAGAGCCTGAAATGCTGCTGTGTCGGTCGAGTGCGGCCTGAGGCCGATACCGTCTCATCGGTGATCGAGAATGATATCGGCAGGGCCTCTCCCTTCCGTTCATGATGGGCAATGGCATCTCGGAAGGCTGTGTACAGTCGCTCGACCTGAATGCATCGACGCTCGGCTATATCACGGAGCAGATAGAAGCGATCATGTACAACGGCGGTAGCGGCCTTACGGCGCATCCTCTGCTCGGCTCTTACTTCTCTATGAATAGTGGAGCGGTGCCAGAAGTGGTCATCCTTCAGAGCAATGAGTTTCCAAGGCGCTACGGCCCGGCGCTGCTCGGGTGTCAACTTGAGTAGGTAATCCTCTTGTTTGCGCAGCAAGCGGAAATAGGTCTGCAGAAATCGGCCGCGCTTGGGCGTACCCTCTTCCGGCAATACCTCACCATCATGGTATCTTTGATAGAACGCCTCGGGGTCCAGCTCATCGATATCTGCAAGTTCCAACCGTTTTAGATAGCGCGACATGCTGGCAAAGAAGGTGATGTCGTTACGTCGGTTGCCATCGGCGAAGGTCATGACGAAGAATGCCACATCCCGTAGTTTCGGTTGCGAAATGGAGTGGATCATTCGGCGCTGGGACTCATTGAAGGGCCGCCCCATGGTCGGTGATTCCAGAAAGGTCAGCGGCAGGTGGTGGAGTGCCGGTGTTACTCTGTCAAGCACCATCTCCAGAGTGATCTCCTTCCATACCCGCAATGGCCTGGCCTGATGCCCCGTCTCTTCTTCCCAACGCCGGATTTCTTGTTTAATGTGACGATCATTGTGCTCGGAAATCCGCAGTACCTCGCTGTAGGCTACCGTATGTCCCTCGCGGTGTAGGTGCTCAATGGTCAGACGTGTGAGCCGCGTGAGCACTTCACGTGAACGCCGCGTATTGGGAAGCGAATAGCGAAAGGTATTGAAGTCCCGACGCCAGCCCTCATAGGCCTCACGACTGTCGACCGGGGTGCTCAGGAGTTCATCGGCCAATGCTGCCACGTAATGGCGCGAATACCCCGACACGGTGGCTACGCTGTACCCGAGGCACCGGCTGATATCGGCCAGCTTGAAGGGAGTGCCGAGCCGGCGACGACGGTCCAGTTCCGCCGTGATCGATTCGTTTCGCTGGTTCAGCGCATGATTTTCGCCCACGAGGACGGTGGTACCGTAGGTGTCGAGAGATTTCCAGGCAACCGTGCGCGCTACCTGATGACCGGTCTCCTGCTCCCAGAGAACCAACTCCTCATTGAGGATCCGTCTTCGCCCTCCCGTAATGGCTTCAACTGCGTTCACCGTCATCAACGTGTTCTCGCGATGCAGTTGTTCGATGACCAGCCGCACAAAGCGTCGGAACAGCACCGGACCACTTGTTGTGCGCGTAATAAAGGGGCGAAAGGTGCGGTAGTCACGTACCCAGCGTTCATGAGCCTCTCGGTTCTCGACCACCGTCTGCAGCAACTCCGCTGCCAGGTCACGAACATAACGCTGGGTAACGCCACTGATCGTCTTGCGATCGTAGCCGGTAACCGCCATCACCTCCCGATTCACGAAGGCCTCACCCCGCTCGCGTCGACGATCAAGCTCGGCACGTATCGTAAGCCGCCGATGCTCCGGATTGGCGCGGTGTTGCCGGGCCGGCGGCGTCATGGTTTCAGCATCTCATCTAACATTCGCTGGCTCTCGGTAAGTGACTCGGGGGGAGAAGCCGGCTGGGAACGGCGAGCGCGATCATGCCGGTGCTCACGTTCGATGCGAGCATGAATGCGATGAGCCAGCTCCGGCAGATTATGTCGGCAGATAGCTTGGTCATAGATTGGCAGCATGTCGCTTTTCCAGGCCATGAGTTCACGTAGGGCACCACGCAGGCTCAGCAGTTCCTCAGCGGATCGGGCACGCTGGTGGATGTCGTTGAGCGCCTGTGTCACGAACCAGTGGCGGACCTGATGGCAACGCACTTGTAGGCCGGCGGCGTTGAGAGCCGGTGCCCAATAGTCGCGGCGGAAGTGGTCCGGGTTCATTGATGTGCCACGTCGAGTCAGGAACAGCGGAAGGTGATGAAGAGCTTCCACAGGCAGTGTAGTGAGTTCCGCCAGCCCATACCCTCGGGGATCTAGCCGAGCACGCTGCTCGTCCACATAGTGTCGCAGGACCTTGGCCGTGCGGTCGGTAATGAACAGCCTTTTCACTCGGCGTCCATGACTTCCCTTGCTGATCGACAACATCTCTCGCATAAAACCACTCTGCACCCAGTCCGCCACGCTGAGTTGACAAGCCTCGTGCACACGGCAGCCGGTATCAAAAAGGATACGTACCAGGCCGGTTTCGCGTAGTGTCCACCCCCACTGCTCACCAGCTGACATGACCCTGTTCATCAGGGCCGGTTCATCCAGGATCTCGGGTAACCATTGATTCCCCTTCAGCCGGAAGTAACTGGCGGAAAGGCGCATCTCTCGAACGCCGTCTACGCCACTGTCAGCCGGCATGGGCATTCGACCATGGGCATCGACAAACACCTGGAGTTGCCGGCGGCGCTCCTCCTCGATGTATCGGCGGGCACCGTCGGCATCCATCGGATTGCCATGGTGATAGCGACCGTGCTCATGCAGTACCGTGTAGAACGATCTCAGCGCCGCCAGGAGCCGTTCCAGGCGCCGGCCAGTCTGCCAAGTCGGTTCGATCCGACGGGTTTCGAATCCGCAGCGATCTCGACCCAACGCCACGATGCACTTCATTTCCGAAGCGAGGAAGAAAGCCAACAGTGCCCGCACCTGAGTAGGTGGACCAAGCAACTGCCAACCCTGTCGAAGCACGACGGGATGATCTGCCGCCCAGGAAGCAAAGGAGACCACTTCCCTCGTGTAGGCTCTTGCCGTCAGCGATGCATGATGACGCACGGACAGGCAGGCATAGAGGGTCAGCTCCGGGTGCGGTAACCCATCGCGATCCACCACATGAAAGGGATAGCAACCTTCGGCATGCAGGACTCGATAAACCGGCATAAACGGTTACCTCCCCAGAGCCAAGAATACTGTTGCTACCTGCACATGTCCGATGACTGTACTACAGTAGCTTTGATGAGAAAGAGTCCACTCTGGAGTATAGAGCCAAGCTGGCGAACCGCGCGGCAAAGAAGATCCCCGCATATCAAGGCGTCTGCGTACTCAAGGCCGACAGCCTGGAAACCTGCGGCCTGCTGCAGCGGATCGAGCTGGGCGATGTTTGGGGCGTCGGCCGTCGGCTCGTCGAGCGCCTAGCCGTGATGGGCATTAAAAGCGCCTGGGACCTCGCCCAGGCCAACCCAAAGGAGATCCGTCGTCGCTTCTCGGTCACCCTGGAGCGCACCGCCCTGGAGCTGCGCGGCGTGCCCTGCATCGAAATGAATGACTTCGACGAAGCCCGCCAGCGCATCATGACCAGCCGCAGCTTCGGCAAGCTCACCGACGACATCAACGAGATCCGCGAGGCGATCCGGCAGCACGGTCAACGCGGCGCCGAAAAGCTCCGCCGGCAGCACGGCTTGGCCAAGGCGGTGATGGTGTTCCTGAAAACGAACCCGTTCCGGCAGGATCTGCACCAGTACTCGCCAAGCCTGGTGCTCGAACTGCCCCGCCCCACGGCCGATAGCCGCGAGATACTGCACACCGCCGGCCAGGCCCTGGAGCGGATCTACCGGCCGCATTATCTCTACCAGAAAGGCGGAGTGATGCTGCTCGACCTGATCGACGCCGACCGACAGCAGCTCTCGCTGCTGGATACGCCACTAAGCGACGCCGAGCGGCAGCGCAGCGCAAAGCTGATGTCAGCCATGGACACGCTCAATCAGCGCATGGGGCGTGATACCGTGAAGCTCGGTATGCCGAGCCCAGGAGCGGCGTGGCATTTGCGTTGCGCACATCGCTCAGCACGCTGGACCACGCGATGGGATGAGCTACCTCGCACAAAAGCGTTTTAGCCCGTGGCAACAGATCCGCTCGCCGCGTATCATAGCGCCAAGTTTCATATTAGGATGTAGAGATGTCAGAACAGATTGTGCTGCCCTTTCTGAAGTGGGCTGGTGGGAAAAGGTGGTTGGTCCGTGACCACCCTGACATCTTTCCTAAAGAATTCAATACCTACATCGAGCCCTTCCTAGGTAGTGGATCGGTCTTTTTTCATCTGCAGCCTGAAAATGCTCTTCTCGCTGATGCAAACAAAGAGCTAATTACGACGTACCGAGCACTCCGAAATCGAAACCGGAAGGTGGAAATATTACTCAGAGAATATCACGAAAACCACTCTGAAGATTTTTATTACCACATGCGAGAGCAATCTCCTAAAACACAGGAAGAAATTGCTGCTCGCATGATTTACCTCAACAGGACTTGTTGGAATGGCCTTTATCGAGTAAGTCTTGCAGGGAAATTCAATGTCCCAAAAGGAACCAAGGAGAATGTAATATTAGACACTGATAACTTCCAGGCAACGGCTAAGTTATTACGCCGCGCAGCAATCGTTCACTCCGACTTCGAAGCCATAATAGATGCTGCCCAGGAAGATGACTTTGTTTTTGTTGATCCTCCCTATACTGTCAAGCACAACCTTAACGGCTTCGTAAAATATAACGAAAAACTATTTTCATGGGAAGATCAAATAAGATTAAAACTTGCAATTGACCGTGCCACTCGTCGCGGGGCCAAAATTTTGATCACAAACGCACACCATGAATCAATAGTCGAGCTATATGGCGACTATCTACAGCACAGTACGTTATCCAGACAAAGCGTCCTCTCAGGAAAAAGCGAGTTCAGAGGAAAATACTCAGAACTCGCCATAAAGTGCTGGGAGTGACTCACAATTCAAATGGTGAGACGCTCACAAGCTTCCTGTAGAGGGCAGCCTCGCCACTGGATCCTGGCTTGTAATTGTCTGTCGTAAAGTGGTCATCATCAAGATCAATATCTGAAAATATAGCAGAGAAATCCGACTCCTGAGGAACTTCCTTCTCAATATAGAGATAGCAGTCTTTCAGGTAGCGCATCAATGCCATAAATCCATTAGTTCTTCTTAGCATGACGCCCTTATCCTCAGAGCCCCAGGCTTTAGGCCACTTCTTTTCAACTGCCGAGAAATAAAACCATATTATATCAGTTAACTCGAAATCCTTTTCGTCAATCATGAAGTCTCTAAAAATCAATTTATTCCTGTCTTTCTCATCAGCCCTGGGCACCGATTTACGCCTGATGTATAAGTCCCTATCGACTTGCGGCCTCTTACTAATATATTTCATAAGTGATTGAACAAAGGCAGCCTGGGTTATTGCGCCAGGTAAGCTATGCGGGCTTGCAACACCAAGTCGCTTTATTCTCTTATAGAGAGGACTTCCTTCAGTCTCGTTAAGAGAAACTGCGATGTCATGGCATAGCTTTTGCGGACTTCTTGACTCTGCCAGATCATAAAGGTCGTAAAGAAGGCTCTTGTTAATCTTTGTTTGCGCGATATTAACAGTAGAGAAAATATAGGCCTCTGATGCCACGTCGATATCAACAAAAATAGAAACGTTGACCTGAAAATCCTCATCGCCTCTATAGCCTTTAAGACCTTCTATTCTATGCTGACCATCTATGACCTTAGCAATTTTTTGAAGTGGGATATCTTCATCCTCTTCTTCACCAGTTTCACTAACATAAGGGGCTAACTTTAAAATACCCGTTTCTTCATCATACTCAGCACACTTCCCATCTACAGAAAGAATCACGGCCGTTGGAAAACAAGCATCAAAACTGTTGACGTACTCGGCAATTTCATCAACACGCTTCTTACTTAATGGCCTTTGAATTCCTAGATAAGTTTCAAAGCCGCGTTCACCATCAATCCGACGAACATCCGTATGGGTAATATCAATAAGATCTCTGTAATCTATGGAACCCATAAAAAAAAGACCAATTGGCTGTTTTACAGGCACGCAAGGAATATCAAAAACATCTTTGTTGCTGTACCTATCAAACATTTCCACTTGAGGACTCATATTTACCCCCTCCCTCTGGCATGCTCTGCATATGCCCTTGCCTTACTAATCGTAGAGTCACGCATTTTATCATCAGGTCTTTTCACGCTATGATTAACATAAGTCGCAAAATAATTAACCGATAACGAGAACAAAAGAGCCGCTATAGAAGAAGTAACCATAAAATTTTCATCTATATTAGCAACAAGCTTATTGGCCACGTATGCAGCAACTGCCAATAGGGTGTAACAAGCAACGAAGAACTGAAAAAATCTTCTGTATTTAATTGGCGGCTCTGCTACAACTGAGTATGCTAAAGGTCCCATCATAGCAATAGAGGCAATCATTAACTCACCCTGCATAGCATTAAGGGCTACAGCGTCGAACCATGAATTGTCTGCCGTAAAACGAAGTAACAAAATACCAATCGCTATTGATGAAAGAGCATAAACGGAAATAATAGAAAACTCAGCAAATGCTGAGCACATCCACCCCCAAATATCTCGAACCCTTCTCCTAAAAGAAGCCATAACCCCACCCCCACATGCGGCAAAAAAATCTATTTATAACCACGCTACCTCCTGCGAAAGATGCCAAGCCAATATTCAACCATATAGTTATTCGCATATCTCGACGCAATACAAGCGCAGTTCCTGAATGAAAGCATCGAGGCCAGGGTCACGATCCTCGTAGTAGATATCGAGAAAGGCTGGGCTCCACTGATACCCGAAATCGGTCATCATCTTGATATCGGCCAGGGTCTCCATGCCAGTGACGGCTCGTAGGGCATCAAGGGCATCATCTCGGCCCATTTCCAGCATGATGGCATGCTCATCCATCAGACGTGAGCTGTCTCGCTTCGTAAAGCTCTCGAACCACAGCGGCATGGCTGTCATGGTCACGGCATCAAGTGAGGTGTGCGCGAAGGTGTTGTAGACACCGTAGATGGCTGCTCGCCAGTTTTCGTAATAGGTTACTTCAGCAGGCTCGCCTTGGATCGCAGGCTTCGACAGCCGAAACGCTAGCGGATCTTCTGAATACAGCTCGAAGGTGCCATTGCCTTCATCGTAGTCCCCATGCTCGTGGATCAGCTCACTCAGCGAGTCATACTGCTCAGTAATTTCCGCCATGACGGCAAAAGGCAGGCCTGTTAGGGCCACACTCATAAGGATACGCTTCATTCCCTTTCTCCTTGCGTACAAGCCCCCTCTGGGGCAGTTCTTGTGGGCGGTCTTTGCCGCCTCGTTATTCGTCAGAGGGTCAGCCAGGCGCCCGCCTGGCTCTGTTACATTATTGAATTGTTGCAATAATGCCGGTCACGAAACCCGTCCAATCCTGATCTCACACCGCCCCAGGATCTCCACCTCCCCCATCTGCTGCGGTGTGATCATCTCGGGTTGGTAGTGCTCGTTATCACTGATCAGATACAGCGCGCCGCCGGCAAGGCGCTGCAGGCGCTTGATGCGCCGCTCGCCGCTCACCGTCAGCAGAAACACTCCTTCCTGGCGAATATCCCGATTGGCCAGGTCGACCAGCACCCAGTCGCCATCGGCCAACGTGCTCTCCATCGAATCCCCACGTACCTTGATGCCGGCCACCTGCCCGGGCTGGATGCCCAGGGCGGCGAGCTGCGCCTCGGGGAAGTAGAGCATCCCCTCGATCCGCTCCTCTTCCAGCGAGCGGCCGGCGCCGGCGGCACCTTCCACGTCATAGAGCTTCACCGCTGCCAAGCCAGGCCCCGGCGCCTGTGACAAAGGAACTGTTTGAATACCTCCGATCTGGCCGGCCGCCTGGCTAGCCGCGATAGTATCCGAACGATTACCCGTCACTACATAGCTGATGTCTATGCCAGCCTCAGAAATAGCTGCCAAGTAGTCCGACTTTGGGCTGCGCTTATCGCTTTCATAGAGCATCTGGGTGTTTTTCGTGATGCCAGCGACCTCGCCCAGCTCTGTCTGGGAGAGGTTCAGGCGATTCCTCTCTTCCCTCAAACGCATCCCAATAGAATTCATTTGGCTGCCATTCCCATTGACAATGGAATCGTTTGATTCCATTATTCACCTATCCCACACGAACCCACACAGGTTAACACAATGCCCTTAACCCGTGAGCAGGCCCGCGAGGCGCTTGATCAACGCGGCATCAGCATCGCTGAGTTCGCCCGCGCTCATGACCTCAATCCCAACCTTGTCAGCGACCTGCTTGCCGGCCGCAAGAAGGGGCGCCGCGGCGAGGCGCATCGCGCCGCCGTATTGCTTGGCATCAAGGATGGTGTCGTCACCGATACCGATGATTTTCCACCCAAGCCGGACCGCTGAGCGTTCTGGCACTGAACCTGCTGCATAAGGAAATCGCCCATGTATCAGGACCCAAAGCGTGTGCGCTCCCGTTACGGCGCCATCAACCTCGACGAGTACGAGCGGCGCCTGATCGATGCGCTGGTCGATTACACCGGCATCGATAAAGCCGTGCTGCTGCGTCAACTGGTGATGAAGGAAGCCCTGGAAACCCTGGGCATCGCCGATCTCGAACTCAATGTGCCCCGCCGGGCGTAGGAATGGCAGGCCCTTTTGAGGACCTCAAGGAGCACTGGATTTATGGCTGACGAGTCCCGCCGCGGCGACCTGCAGCTCCCGCTGGATGAAGAGCTCGAAGCCGTACTCGATCAGGTTCGCGTACAGCAGAACCTCAGAACGAACGAAGAAGCCGCCGAGTGGCTGCTGCGCAGAAGGCTGCGCAAAGGCGCTCAAGGGCTCACCGGGCGCGGGCGCGCCCTCTATCTCGCAGGGAGAAACTGACCTTGACCACTCAGTTCCGAAACAAGCCGCGTATCCCTTGCCCCCACTGCGGCGAAACGGCGGGCATCCGCAAGAGCCAGGGGCTCACACCGGTGTACCGCGAGGCGGTCATCGAGTGCCGTAATCCCGAGTGCGGTTGGCGCGGCAAGATCTCCATCGAGATCACCCACACCATCACGCCCAGCGACATGCCGAATCCCACGGTAGCCCTGCCGCTGGTGCCACGCCTGCGCGAACTAGCCATGGCTCAGGCGGCTACCGGGTAGCCGCCACCCACCCCAGCAACACCCACAATCGGAGCGAGACCCATGCACGCATTGACTATCAATGACGCGGCTTGCGCGTACCTGTTGAAAATGCCCCGGCCCTATCAGCGCACCGTCGCGCTGGAGCGCTGTACCTCTCACCTGGTCGAGGCCCACGGCATCACCCTGGAACGCGCCGGCCTGGCCGCCCTGCAGGCGCTAGCGGAGCTCGAGACGCTGAACCAGGCCGCCTACATCGACGCCGAGGCCTCCACCGCCCATGTGGTGGTAGTGCGCCGCCCGGGCCGTAACGCATTGGCCTTCTCCGTGGCCGACCTGCTGCGCCTGCATGCCCAGGAACGCAGCACACCGATGCCCCCGGCTACTTCCCAGCACTGAACCCGTAGAGAAGGCACCGTTCATGGATAACCGGCTGCGCGACGACATCGTGACGCGACTGATCCGCGACTTCGAAGCCGAAGAGCGCGGCACGTACCTGCAGAAGGTGCGCTGCCCCGAGTGCGGCAAGCGCGAAGCCTTCATCAAGTCCGATGCGCCCTGGATGGTGAAGTGCGGCCGCGAGAACAAGTGCGGCAGCCAAGTCCACGTGAAAGAGCTGTTCCCCGAGCTGTTCGATTCCTGGAGCGAGCGCTTCGCCAACCTGCCACCCGCCCCGGGCAAGCCGCAAAGCAGCACGCCGGTGGCCGATGCCTACCTGAGCATGGGCCGCGGCTTCGAGCTCGAGCGCATCCAGGGCTGGTACACCCAGGAGAGCTTCTTCGATCCCAAGATCGACGCCGCCTCCGCCACCGTGCGCTTCACCCTGGGCGCCGGCGTGTGGTGGGAACGGCTGATCGACAAGCCCGCCCGCTTCGGCAAGCAGAAGGCCAACTTCCGCGGCAGCTACCGCGGCCAATGGTGGTGCCCGCCGGCGGTGGAGCTCGCCGCGGTCGAGGAGCTGTGGATCGTCGAGGGCATCTTCGATGCCATCGCTCTCACCCATCACGGCATCGCCGCCGTATCGGCGATGAGCTGCAACAACTACCCCGAGAAGGCTCTCGAAGCGCTGGATCAGGCCTGCCGGCAAGCCGGCCGCACTCGGCCTACCCTGGTGTGGGCGCTGGATACCGGCAAGGCCGGCCAGGAGTGGACGCTCAAGCT
Organism: Billgrantia desiderata; assembly: GCF_900108215.1. Taxonomy (NCBI): domain Bacteria; kingdom Pseudomonadati; phylum Pseudomonadota; class Gammaproteobacteria; order Oceanospirillales; family Halomonadaceae; genus Billgrantia; species Billgrantia desiderata. The sequence goes on from NZ_FNVC01000015.1 coordinate 30,130, forward strand.
GATCCGCCGGGCGCGTGCCGCCGGTTGGGAGTGCGAAGCCGCCCAGCCCTGCGAAGGGCGCGACTGGAACGACCTGCATCAGCGCGGCGAGCTCACCGAGAAGCACCTCGAGGAGTACCGCTACAACGGCGCGCTGCTGATCGCGCCCAGTGCGAACGACAAGGCGCTGCTGATCTACGAGAAGACCGAGCGCCGCGAGTTCCCCTTCGTGCACCGCAGCCAGACCTACTGGTTCAAGCTCGACCTGGACAAGTACCAGAAGATCTACAGCGACCTGATCGACGGCGATCGCCCCATGAGCGAGCGCCAGGCCCGCGACAAGGCCCTGGAGCAGTCCGGTGCCATCAAGCGCATCGCCAACTGCCACCCGCGCCCGCTCTATTTCCAGCGCAACGCCCTCACCGATGAGAGCTGGTACTACTACCGCATCGAGTACCCGGGCGAACGCTACACGGTGAAGAACACCGTAACCGGCAGCGCCCTGGCCTCGGCCACAGAGTTCAAGAAGCGCCTGCTGTCGATCGCCCCCGGCGCGCAGTGGACGGGCTCCACCGAGCAGCTCGACGCCACCCTGGCGCAGCACTTGCCCATCCGCACCGTGGAAACGATCAACTTCGTCGGCTACGCCCGCGAGTACGAGGCCTACGTGCTGGGCGACTTCGCCGTGAAGGGCGGCAAGATCTACCAGCGCAACGACGAGGATTTCTTCGAGCTGGGCCGCACCGCGCTCAAGACCCTCTCACAGTCCACCCAGTTGCATATCAACAACGACCCGAACGACTACCGCACCGACTGGGCCGGGCTGATCCAGCACGCCTTCGGCAGCAAGGGCGTCGTCGCCCTGGCCTTCTGGCTGGGCACCCTGTTCGCCGAGCAGATCCGCTCTCGTGATAAGAGCTTCCCCTTCCTCGAGATCGTTGGCGAGGCCGGCGCCGGCAAGTCGACCCTGATCGAGTTCATGTGGAAGCTGCTCGGCCGCAACGACGAGGAAGGCTTCGACCCGGCCAAGTCGTCCGCCGCCGGCCGCGCGCGGCGCTTCGTCCAGGTCGCCAACCTGCCGGTGGTGCTGATCGAGTCCGATCGCGACGCCGAGGGCGGCAACAAGGCCAAGCAGTTCGATTGGGACGAACTCAAGACGGCCTACAACGGCCGCAGCGTGCGCGCCACAGGCGTGAAGAACATGGGCAGCGACACCTACGAGCCGCCCTTCCGTGGCGCCATCGTGATCAGCCAGAACGCCGCCGTGGCCGGCTCCGACGCCATCATGCAGCGCATCGTGCACCTGTTCTTCACCAAGGAAGGCCAGACCCGCGAAACCTTCGCCGCGGCCAAGGCGCTCGAGGGCATGAAGATCGACCACGTGTCGCGCTTCATCCTCGAGGCCACCTCACGCGAGAGCGAGCTGCTCGGCCTCTACGCCAAGCGCATGCCCCACTACTTCGAGCAGATCCACGGCATGCCCGAGGTGCGCTCGCTGCGCATCGCCCAGAACCACGCCCAGATCGCCGCCCTGGTGGATTGCCTGGGGCCGAAAGGCCTCGGCCTGTTCACCGCTGAAGCGATCGCCCAGGCACACCACCTGGTGGCCGCTATGGCCATCGAGCGGCAACAGGCCATCAATGCCGATCACCCACTGGTCGAGGAGTTCTGGGAAACCGTCGAGTACCTGGAGCGCACCCGCGTGGAGAACGTGCTCGACCACAACGCCGGCCAAGGCTACCTCGCCATCAACCTGAAGGAGTTCGAGAAGCTCGCCGCCGACCATCACTTCCGCTTCGACATGCGCGAGCTGAAACGCCAGCTCAAGGGCAGCAAGGCGCGCAAGTTCGTGGCGTCCAACCACCCCGTTTATTCGAAGACCCGGCCGAACGGCGGCACCGTCAAGTGCTGGCTGTTCGAGCGTGGCTGACAGGAAAGGGAGATCAGCGATGCGTACCTACACCCTCGACCAGGCCGCCGCCCTGCTCAACCTGGGGCGCAACACCCTAACCCGCCGGCTGCGCCAGGCCGGCATGCTCGGCCCCGACAACCTGCCCGCCGGCGCCTACCGCGGTGGCCGCCTGCTTCGCGTGAAGACCGGCACCTTTCGGCACCCGGTCGCCGGCTGGACCCACTACGGCCGCACCGAAATCACCGACGCCGGCCTGGACCACATCGCCGAAAAGCTCGGCATCGATATCGACCATCTGCCGGTGCTGCATGCCACCCGGCAGCCGCCCCGCACCACCCAACCACGCGCCGGCCACGGCGCCCGCTAGGAGAAGGCCCATGCCAATTGCCATCCCGCTCTGGGGCGTCGTGACGCCCGCCGGCGAGCCGATCGTCGGCTCGCTCTACCACACACCGCACGGCGCGAAGTATCGCTTCTGCGCCTGCCGCAACGTCGAGCCGGAGCGTCACCCCGCCTTCTGGCACGAACAGGAAACCAAGGGCTACCGAGTCCGGAAATTCACCCTTCAACACCAGGAGCAAACCCATGGCTGATACCGCGGATCTCGCCGGCGAGATCATCGAAACCTCACTGGCCAGCGCACTGGCCCGAGCTCAACTGCCGAACACCGTGGCCACCGATCCCTGGTGCGAGGAGTGCGGCGTGGAGATCCCCCAAGCTCGCCGCCTCGCCGCGCCCTGGGCAACCACCTGCATCAATTGCCAGAGCGTCCGAGAAAGGAGGGCCAAGCATGCCGCCCGTTAAGGGCGGCCGGCTGGCCAGAACTGCCGCCATGCTCTGTCAGGACGAGCTGTTTCGGCTCTACCTGGATCGGCGCAAGCGACACAAGTTCGGCCTCACGCCCAGCCAGTTGCCCGACGGTACCCACAACGAACAGGACGCGCGGGACTGGCTCTGCCAGGCCTGCCGCATCGAAAGCCGAGCCGAGCTCGATCACAACCCCTACGCCGCCGCCACCTTCAAGGGCATCCGCGCCCGCTTCGGCCGCTGGCGAGATCAGTACCAATGCGGTAACTAGGCACCGCTTCAAAGCAGCAATATTCCAAGGAGACAGAGATGCCAGATGGCTATGAGGTGCGCGGCAACGCCGTGCGCGTCTACTTCCGCTGGGAAGGCGAGCTTTGCCGAGAGTCGCTGCCTGGCAAGGCCACACCGGCCAATATCGAGCATGCCAAGCGACTCGCAGCCATCATCAACTACGAGATCGATGCCGGCACGTTCGACTATTCTCGCCACTTCCCTAACTCGGAGCGGCTCCAGAAAGGAAGCTTTGGCCACTACCTAGACTTGTGGTTGGCTATCAAGCAGAACGAACTGGCCTTTTCGAGCTACCGAGGCTATGCCTCGAAGGCAGAAACACACATTCGGCCGCGCTGGGGCAGCACTCAGGCCGACAAGATCGATCACATCGAGCTGCAGACCTGGATTCAGAAGGATCTGGCCGCCACGCTGGCCAACAAGACGATCAAGGAGATCGTCAGCATCATGCGGCAAGTGTTCAGGCTTTACTCCACTCGCAACAAGACCGCGTTCGACCCGACTTTCGGCATCAACATTCGACTGCCCGATGACGAGGATCCGGACCCCTTCACCCAGTCGGAAATCGAGAAGATTCTTTCGACCCCAACCAAGCGCATCCAGGAGCTAAACCTCATCAAGTACGCCCTCTACGATGGACCACGCACCTCAGAAGTGCAGGCCTTGGCCTGGGAAGACGTCCTAGATGTTGAACGAGGTATCGTGCGCTACCGGCGCGCCGTGGTGCGTGGACGTTTCAAGGTGACAAAGACCAAGCGATCGACACGAGTGCATCACCTGCTCAAACCTGCCCGCGAAGCACTCCAGGAGCAGTGGCGGTTAACCGGCAACCGGCCGCCCCAGATCTATGAAGTCGTGGACCGGGACAACCGCACGGTAAGGAAGGAGAAGCTGCGCTTGGTGTTCCTGAATTCGCTGTCAGGCAAGCCATTCTATGAAAACGCCCTACGCGAGCGCTTCTGGAGGGTGCACTTGAAGCGAGCCGGCGTGAGATACCGTGGGCCGAACCAATGCCGGCACACCTTCATAAGCCAAATGCTCAGTCTCGGTGTAGTGCCACTGCACTGGATCTCCCAGCACGTTGGTCACGCCACGATCGAAATGATCCAGCGTCGCTACGGAAAATGGATACGAACCGATGGGCAGGACGTGCCAAATATGATCGAGAAGCTTCTCAACCTATAAGCATTCCCAGATCTGTTCCCAAAACCGTTCCCAGAGGCCAGAAACGATAAAGGGGAATCGAGCTAAGCGCTTGATTCCCCTTTAAAATTCTGTGGCGGAGAGGGAGGGATTCGAACCCTCGAAGCCTTTCGACTTACACACTTTCCAGGCGTGCTCCTTCGACCACTCGGACACCTCTCCACATTGTGGTTCTTCCACGGGGGCAACGCCCTTGTGCGTCAGAACGGCGCAAAGTCTAACGGCTTAAGTACGCGTTTGCAAGCCGGTTTTTCGGTTCGAGCGCATTCAGCCGGCGGCCAGCACGGCGTAGTCGCCGTGGGCTTCCAGGCACAGGGTTTCGCCGCACCAGAGCTGCTGGACAAGAGCGATGCGGCCGCGCCCACGGCTCGTCAGTCGCTCGGCCAGGCTCGCCGGGCCCTGTTCGCTCTGGGCAGCGCAGACGATGCGGTAATCGCCGGTAACGGGGGCCAGGAAACGCTGGCTGGCTTCGGCCACGACGACGTCGCGGGCGTAGCCGCGCTGGCGCAGCCACAGGGTGGCCCAGCACCAGCCCAGCAGGGTGGTCTGGGCGGTGAGCGCCCCGCCGAAACCGGTGCCCTTGTCGTTGAGATTGGGGCCAAGCGCAAGCTCCCACACCAGGCTCTCCCCTTCCCAGCGCATCTCGCGAATGCCCAGATGCTCGACCATGGGGATGGCATCCATGAGCCAGGCCAGGAACGCCTGCGGGTCGTCACCCTGGCCGGGCTCGGGCAACGGCAGGCGTGGGTGGGGTATGCCGACCTCGCGCATGGGTCAGGTCCAACGCTCGACGAAGTCGCCGATATCATGCTCGGCAATGGGCTTGTGGCGCCCGCCGAGCTGGCCCAGATAGAGGAAGGCGATCAACTCGTCCTCTTCCTCCAGACCGAGCCCCTTGCGCACGGTGGGGTCGAAAGCGTACTTGCCGCTGCGCCACATGGCGCCGAGCCCCAACGCATGGGCCGCGAGCATGATGCCGTGGGCGGCGCAGCCGGCGGAGATCACCTGTTCGATCTTGGGCACCTTGGGCACGTCGGGGGTGACCTTGGCGATCACGGCAATGATCATGGGAGCGCGCAGCGGCTTCTTGCGCGCCGCATCCAGGGCGGCATCCTCGATGCTCGGGTCCTCACGGTATTCGGCCTCGGCGAACAGCTCGCCCAGCCGCTCGCGCCCTTCACCGGTGAACTCGATGAAACGCCAGGGGCGCAGCTCCTTGTGGTCCGGCGCGCGCAGCGCGGCGCGATAGATCGCTTCCATCTGCTCGGGGCCGGGGGCCGGCCCCATCAGCTTGCCCATCGAGCTGCGTTCGTGCAGCAGGGTCAGTGCGTCCATACCATTTCCCATGCCAGGTCGTCGAAATAGATCAAACTCTACCAGCTGCCCCGCTGGCTGTCGTGCCGGGCCTAGCGTTTCGACAGAGCCACTGTTGCGAAGGGCCTACTGTCTCGCCAAGCGCAGGGGCTCGGGCGGGCGCTCGCCGGGAGTGGCGCGCCAGGGGCTGATGTCGAGCCCGCCGCGACGCACGTAGCGCGCCAGCACCAGCAGTCGCTCCGGTTTCGCCTTGGCCATCAGGTCGGTGAAGATGTGCTCCACGCAGTGCTCGTGGAAGTCCTGATGCTGACGATAGCCGATCAGATAGCGCAGCAGGCCTTCGCGGTCGAGCTTGGGGCCGCGGTAGCGAATCAGCACGCTGCCCCAGTCGGGCTGGCCGGTGACCGGGCAGTTGGACTTGAGCAGATGGGAGTAGAGCGTCTCCTCGACGATCTCCTCCCCCACCTTCAAGTGCTCGGCGCTGGGCGAGTAGGCGTCGATCTCGATGTCGAGTTCGTCCAGGCACTCCCCGGGCAGTCGACAGACAGCCAGCGCCGCGTCGTCGACATCGTACAGCTCCACCGAGACCGGTGCCCCGGCGGCCTGGGCCAGGTCGCGCTCGAGGGTGTCGATCACCTGCTCGCGGCTGTCGAAACGGGTCTGGTTGAAGCCGTTGAGGTAGAGCTTCCACGACTTCGACTCGATCAGGTTGGGCGACTCCGCCGGCAGGCGAAAACGTGCCACGGCCACCCTTGGCTTGCCGCGGGCGTTGAGCCAGCTCACCTCGAAGGCGTGCCACTCGTCCTCGCCGACAAAGGGCAGCCGGCCCTCCTCGATGCCCAGCGGCGCGCGATTGGCCGCGCGGGGAATGGGATAGAGCAGCCCGGCATCGTAGTGCTCGGGGTAGGCGGACTCGCGCCCCAGCGGGGCATGCTCGAGCGTATCGGGTCGGTGACTCATGAACGTATTCCTTTGCCCCGTTCCAGCATCCACAGGGCGATGGCGAAGAGCACGATGATGAAAGCGAAGATGGCCGTCAGCGCCCAGCCTACCGGGATGTCGGAGATACCGAGAAAGCCGTGGCGGAACACGTTGACCATATAGAGTATCGGGTTGAGCAGCGAGACGTTCTGCCAGAAGGTCGGCAGCAGCGAGATCGAGTAGAACACCCCGCCCAGATAGGTCAACGGCGTGAGCACGAAGGTCGGCACGATGGAGACGTCGTCGAACTTGTCGGCCAGCAGCGCATTGATGAAGCCGCCGATGGAGAACAGCGCCGCAGTGAGCACCACCACGCCGAGGGTCAGCAGCGGGTGAGCCACGTTGATGCGGGTGAAGAACAGCGACACCAGGGTGACGATGGCGCCCACCCCCAGGCCGCGGGCCATGCCGCCCAGCACGAAGCCGGCCAGGATCACCCAGTTGGGCATGGGCGAGACCATCATCTCCTCCACGCTGCGCTGGAACTTGTTGGAGAAGAAGCTGGAGGCCACGTTGGAGTAGCTGTTGGTGATCACCGCCATCATGATCAGCCCCGGGACGATGAAGTCCATGTAGCTGAAGCCGTCCATCTCGCCGATGCGCGGACCGATCAGGCTGCCGAAGATGATGAAGTACATGGCCATGGTGATCGAGGGCGGCAGCAGCGTCTGCGGCCAGATCCGCGTGAAGCGCTTGATCTCCTTGAGCACCAGGGTCCACAGGGCGATGGCGATCTGAGCGGGGCTCACTTGTTCACCTCCACTGTGTCGAGTTCACGCTGCGCGCCGTTGCCCTGCTCCACCATCGACACGAACATCTCCTCCAGCCGGTTGGCGCGGTTGCGCATGGAGACCACCTCGATCCCCTGCTCGCCCAGGGCGGCAAACACGTCGTTGAGACGCTGACCGCGATGCACCACCACGGCAAGCTGGGCACCCTCCACCCGGTGCACCTCGAAGCCCTCGACATGCGGGGCCTGCTCCACGGGTCGGGCCAGGTCGAGCAGGAAGGTCTCGGTGTCGAGCTCGGCGAGCAGCTCGCGCACGCTGGTGTTCCGCACGATCTCGCCGCGGTTGATGATCGCCACGTTGCGACAGAGGCTCTCGGCCTCTTCCAGATAGTGAGTGGTGAGGATGATGGTGGTGCCCTCCTCGCGATTGATACGGCGCATGTACTCCCACATGCTGCGCCGCAGCTCGATATCGACGCCGGCGGTGGGCTCGTCGAGAATCAGCAGCTTGGGGCGGTGCATCAGGGCGCGGGCGATCATCAGGCGGCGTTTCATGCCGCCGGAGAGCATGCGCGCGCTGCCGCCCCGCTTGTCCCACAGCCCGAGGTCCTTGAGCAGTTGCTCGGCCCGGGGCAGCGCCTCGCGGCGCGGCATGCCGTAATAGCCCGCCTGGGCCAGCACGATGTCGATGACCTTCTCGAACTGGTTGAAGTTGAACTCCTGGGGCACCACGCCCAGGTGGTATTTGGCTCGGGCGAAGTCGCGGTCGATGTCGATGCCGAAGATCGAGACCCGGCCGGCGGTTTTCTGCACCAGCGAGCACACCACACCGAGGGTGGTGGACTTGCCGGCCCCGTTGGGGCCCAGCAGGGCGAAGAAATCCCCCTGCTCGACGTCGAGATCGATGCCCTTGAGGGCATGAAAGCCGTTGCCGTAGACCTTGGTCAGGCCACGGATCGACAGCGCCGGTTCGGCCATGGGACATCCTTGCGTTGGGATGAAGTGCGAGTCAAAGAGATTAGGGCGCGAAGAATTTTTTCAAGTCGCCGCCTGGAAAAACGCCGAAACCCTCGCCCATGGGCAAGGTCATCAAATTAAGTAGGGGGGCCGAGCCTTGGCACATTCGAGATGGAGAAGAAAACTGGAGCGGGAAAGGAGATTCGAACTCCCGACCCTCGCCTTGGCAAGGCGATGCTCTACCACTGAGCTATTCCCGCTTATCGCCTCTGGAGTGTCGACAGGGACCTCACAGAGCATCGAAGTGGCGTCCCATAGGGGGTTCGAACCCCTGTTCCCGCCGTGAAAGGGCGGTGTCCTAGGCCACTAGACGAATGGGACGCAAAAGCCAGACCGTGCGGTTACCTGCCGAAGCAGGATTTGGAGCGGGAAAGGAGATTCGAACTCCCGACCCTCGCCTTGGCAAGGCGATGCTCTACCACTGAGCTATTCCCGCATGCACGAACGTCTATGCTATCGATAAAGCAACTGCTACCGCAACCGGAAGGTGGCGTCCCATAGGGGGTTCGAACCCCTGTTCCCGCCGTGAAAGGGCGGTGTCCTGGACCACTAGACGAATGGGACGCATTGGAGCACCTGCTCTCGTGCCGAAGCAAGATTTGGAGCGGGAAAGGAGATTCGAACTCCCGACCCTCGCCTTGGCAAGGCGATGCTCTACCACTGAGCTATTCCCGCACTCTGTTCTTGCCCTTCGGTCCTGCACTCCGGTACCCGTTGAACCCAGCGTAAAACGAGTGGCGTCCCATAGGGGGTTCGAACCCCTGTTCCCGCCGTGAAAGGGCGGTGTCCTGGACCACTAGACGAATGGGACGCAGCCGTCTCGCTTTCGCCTCAACGAGGTGGCGCGAATGTTACTCAAGCCCCCCGAGGCTGTCAACTGTCGGCCTCGGGCTGGCCGAAAAGAGGGAAAACGGCCAAGCTTTCAGTGTCAGATGAAGTCGACGTCGCCCAGCAGGAGAGAGAGGCCATGCGCAAGAAGATCGTGAAGAGCGATGCCGAGTGGCAAGCCCAGCTTACCCCTGAACAGTATCGCGTGACGCGCCAGCAGGGCACCGAGCGCCCTTTCAGCGGCGACTATCAGGTGACCGGCGAGCACGGCATCTACCACTGTGTCTGCTGTAATGCTCCGCTGTTCGAGAACGAGCACAAGTTCGAAGCCGGCTGCGGCTGGCCCAGCTTCGATCGCCCACTGGGCAAGGCCGCCGTCGAGGAACGCCCCGACGACTCCCACGGCATGCAGCGCACCGAGGTAGTGTGCGCTCACTGCGATGCTCACCTGGGCCATGTGTTCCCCGATGGCCCGCCCCACACCACCGGGCTGCGCTACTGCATCAATTCGGTATCCATCGCCTTCCACCCCGGCGAGTAATCTTCCCCCACCCTGCCAAAGCCGCCCTTCTGCTATGATGGGCGGCCTCGTACGGTTTGCAGGAGTGGTACATGCTCGGCTGGTATCCGGGACACATGAACAAGGCGCGCCGCCAGATTCAGGAGGCGCTGCCGGAAATCGACGTGGCGATCGAGGTGCTCGACGCCCGCCTGCCCTACTCCAGTGCCAACCCCATGCTGGCCGGCCTGACCCGCCACAAGCCGGTGCTCAAGATCCTCTCGCGGGCCGATCTGGCCGACCCGGAGCGTACCCGGGAGTGGGTGGCGCACTTCGATTCGCTGCCCGATACCCGCGCGCTGGCGGTGACCACCACCAACGCCCGCGAACTCAAGCGCATCCCCAAACTGTGTCATGAGCTTGCCGGACAGGTACGCGCCGACCGCGACGTGCGGGTGATGATCATGGGCATTCCCAACGTCGGCAAATCGACCCTGATCAACGGCCTGGCCGGCAAGGCGATCGCCAAGACCGGCAACGAGCCGGCGGTGACCAAACGCCAGCAGAAGGTGCGCATTGCCGGTCGCGTGGCGCTGATCGACACCCCCGGCGTGCTATGGCCGAAGATCGAGGATCAGGCCAGCGCCTATCGCCTGGCCGCCAGCGGCGCCATCCGCGACACCGCCATCGATTACGTCGACGTGGCGGTGGTCACTGCCGCCGAGCTGGCCCGCCGCTATCCCGAGGCGCTGAAGGCCCGTTACAAGCTGACTTCCCTGCCGTCCTATGTGCCCAATCCCATGGCCGAGCAGGTCGAGGCGGACGGCCCCAAGCGCATCGACCTGCTCGCCGTGGCCGGCTTCGACGGCCACGCGATACTGGCCGAGATCGCCAGTCGCCGAGGCGGGCTGCGCCCCGGCGGCGAGATCGACCTGCATCGCGGCGCCGAGGTCCTGCTGCACGAACTGCGCGACGGCAAGCTGGGTCGCCTGACGCTGGAAACCCCCGCCGACATCCCGGCGCCGGCGGCCGACGAAGAGACGTCGCCACAAGCGACGATCAACGATAGCGGCGACGTCGACAACCCCGCATAATCATTGAGTTCCGGCGGCACGGCTGACCGGAGCCAACGGACACCACTGGAATCTCGGACACCTCAATGGACACGCCCTCCTCGTTCAGGAAATCGCACAAGCTCGACAACGTCTGCTACGACATCCGCGGCCCCGTGCTCGAACACGCCAAGCGGCTGGAAGACGAAGGCCACCGCATCCTCAAGCTCAACATCGGCAATCCCGCGCCGTTCGGCTTCGAGGCCCCGGAGGAGATCCTCCAGGACGTGATGCGCAACCTGCCCACCGCCCAGGGCTACTGCGATTCCAAGGGACTCTATTCGGCGCGCAAGGCGATCATGCAGGAGTGCCAGCGCAAGGAGATTCCCGGCGTAGGCATCGAGGACATCTTCATCGGCAACGGAGTGTCCGAGCTGATCGTGATGGCGCTGCAGGCGCTGCTCAACGATGGTGACGAGGTATTGATCCCCGCCCCGGACTACCCGCTGTGGACCGCCGCGGCTCATCTTTCCGGCGGTCACGCGGTGCACTACCGCTGCGACGAGCAGGCCGACTGGGCGCCGGACATCGCCGACGTGCGCGCCAAGGTCACCAGCCATACCCGCGCCATCGTGATCATCAACCCCAACAATCCCACCGGCGCGGTCTATCCGCCCGAGGTGGTGCGCGAGCTGCTGGCCATCGCCCGCGAGCACGATCTCGTGGTGTTCTCCGACGAGATCTACGACAAGATTCTCTACGACGGTACCGAGCACGTCTCCACCGGTGCGCTGGCCGACGAGGACCAGCTGGTGGTGACCCTCAACGGGCTGTCCAAGAGCTACCGTTGCGCCGGCTTCCGCTCCGGCTGGATGATCCTTTCCGGCAGCGTGGCCATGCAGCGCGCCCAGGACTACATCCAGGGACTCAACATGCTCGCCTCGATGCGCCTGTGCGCCAACGTGCCGGCCCAACATGCCATCCAGACGGCACTGGGCGGCTATCAGTCGATCAACGACCTGATCCTGCCCGGCGGTCGCCTGCTGGCCCAGCGCGACATCACCTACGAGAAACTCAACGCCATTCCTGGCGTCAGTTGCACCAAGGCCAAGGGAGCGCTCTACGCCTTCCCGCGGCTCGACTCCAAGGTCTACCCCATCCAGGATGACCAGAAGCTGGTGCTCGATCTGCTGCTGCAGGAGAAGATCCTGCTGGTGCAGGGTACCGCCTTCAACTGGCCCGAGCCGGACCACGTACGCATCGTCACCCTGCCCTGGGCCGACCAGCTCGGCGACGCTCTGGATCGCTTCGCCCGCTTCCTGGCACGCTATCGCCAGTAAGCCTTGGCGCTGGCCCGATTTTTCGGCTCGGACTTGAAACCTCCGTTAACCAGCCGTATCTAATCAACAGATTTTCTGGGCCGCCCGGTGCGGCCCTCGCTTCCTTGAGATGACCGGAGATTCCGAACGATGATGAGAATTCTGCTCTTCCTGGGCACCAACCTGGCGGTGATTCTCGTCGCCAGCATCACGCTGCGACTGCTTGGAGTGGAGGGCTACCTGCGCGGCCAGGGCTTCAATTTCAATGCCCTGCTGATCTTCTGCTTCATCGTCGGCATGGCCGGCTCGATGATCTCGCTGTTCATGTCGAAGTGGATGGCCAAGCGCGGTACCGGCACGGTGGTGATCACCCAGCCGAGCAATGCCACCGAGAAGTGGCTGCTCGACACCGTGGCCGAGCTTTCGCAGCAGGCTGGCATCAAGATGCCGGAGGTCGGTATCTTCCCGGCGCAGCAGTCCAACGCCTTCGCCACCGGCTGGAACAAGAACGACGCCCTGGTGGCGGTTTCCGCCGGCCTGCTCAACCGTATGCGCCCGGAAGAGGTACGCGCGGTGCTGGCCCACGAGATCGGCCACGTGGCCAACGGCGACATGGTCACCCTGGCCCTGATCCAGGGCGTGGTGAACACTTTCGTGATGTTCTTCGCCCGCGCCGTAGCCCACCTGGTCGACAATTTCCTGCGCGCCCGTAGCGGCGGAGAAGGCGGCCTGGGTTTCATGGGCTACTTCGCGGTGGTGATCGTCGCCGAGATCGTGTTCGGCCTGATCGCCTCGGCCATCGTCGCCTGGTTCTCGCGCTTCCGCGAGTACCGCGCCGACGCGGCAGGTGCCCAGTTGGCCGGCACCGGCGCCATGATCAACGCCCTGGCCCGACTCAAGGCGGAGACCGAGCTGCCCGACCAGATGCCCGACACCCTGCGTGCCATGGCCATCACCAAGGGGCAGACCCAGTCGTTGATGGAGCGCCTGTTCGCCAGCCACCCGCCGCTGGACGACCGGATTCGTGCGCTCAAGGAAGCCGCTTACCGGTAAGCTCGCTACATAAGCAGCAGTAGCATCATGAGAGCCCGTCGCGACGACGGGCTCTTTCGTTTCATGGGGACATCAGTCACTTGCCTCCCCAGCCGCATCATGGAGCCGCCAAGCATTGCCACCGTCGCGCTTGGCTCGATACATCGCCAGATCGGCCCAGCGCAATAGCTCATCGATGCCGGTCGTCTCGCTGCGGCTCAGGGCAACGCCTATCGAGGCGGCAATGCAGGCCTCATGCCCCTGCCAATCGAAGGGGCGCGCGAGGCTCGCGAGGATTCGCTCCAGCACCAGCTTCAATTCAACGAGAGAGCCCGTACCTGGCAGGATCAGAGCAAATTCATCGCCGCCTAGACGCGCCACGGTATCGCTGGCGCGCAGGCATTCGAGCATGCGTCGTCCCGCCTGCTGCAGCACCATGTCCCCGGCGTCATGGCCCAAGGTATCGTTGACTTTCTTGAAACCGTCGAGGTCGACGAAACACACCGCCAGCGCCTCCTCGCGTCGGCGGGTCTGGAGCAACTGCTGTTCGAGGCGCTCACGAAACAGCACCCGATTCGGCAGTCCCGTCAAGGCATCGTAGTGAGCTCGCCGCCACACTTCATCCTGCATCCGCTTGCGCTCGGTGATGTCGCGAAAGTTGATGACGGCTCCGGCCACGCCTTCACTGGTCCGAATGGGGTGAACCCGATACTCCACGGGCAGACTCAAGTCATCGGCACGCCAGAACACCGCATCCGACTCGCCGCCTTCCTCACCGAGCCGGTAGGCGCGCGAAATCGGGCACCCGCGCACGTCCCGCGGTTCGCCATCCGCATCGCTGTGAGCGATGAGATCTCGCAATTGCTTGCCTACCAGACGATCAGTCGGATACCCCAACAGGCGGGCCGCGACCGGATTACACAGGGTGCAGACGCCCTCCCGGTTGATTGCCAGGATGCCCTCCGCCGAGGAATCGATCAGCAGCCGCAATCGAGCCTCGGCCTGCTGACGCTCGGCCACCTCGCTCCTTAGCTCGCCGGTGCGCATTTCAACCAGACTGTCCTGCTGTGCATTGACCTCCTGCAACGAACGAATCTGGTGGCGTAGACGCGACAGCACGCCGATCGTGACCACCGTCAGCAGCAGCCAGGCCAGCCCGTGGGAGGCAACCAGATTCATCTTCTGCTGGCGTTCGAAGGCGAACATGGGGGCTGCCGGCAAGGTCACACTCAGCCCGCCGCGAATATCTCCCACTTCATAGCCCTGGTGCTGATGGCACTGCAGGCAGGCGGGCTCCACATGGAGCGCACGCATGTAGCGCAGCTCGGGAGTGGCACTGCGTACCAGCTCGATCCGTTCGGCTGCACCGTCTTGCCATGACGACTCGGCCAGGTTGCGAGCTTCACCCTTGCGCTTGTCCTCCTCCAGGGCTTGCAGCATGGCGGTTTCCCAGAGGTTCGCCTGATTACCCGGATTGATGGGATCAAGGCTGGTCAGGTGTACGCGGACGCCGGCCTTCTCGCGAACGATATCGATCAAGCCGCGAGTCATGAAGGCCGGATTCACCATGGTCAATGCACGGCCGTCGGGCAGTGCCAGCTCACGCTCCGGATGCACCAGGTAGGGGTTAGGCTGCATGCGCTCGGTCTGCCAGACGTAGACCCCACCGTGAGAAGCATTCCACAGCCGCATCGCTTCCATCATAGCGCCGATCTGGCGCGCCTGCTTGGTGACCACGTCGAGACTATGGGACTCGGTGGCTCGCCAGTTCCACCATAGCGACCCGCCTACCACCAGCGTCCATAGCAACAGGGGCAGCAGCCAATAGGCCGGTGCTTGCGCCATGCGGCTGACCAGGCGGCCGGTTCGTCCCCATGGGTCGGGATGAACAGGGAAAGTCTGAGTGGTTTGGAGATCTGGCACGAGCGACTCGGGGCAAGCGGAACAATCGAATTGCAGTATCGCAAAGCCTCCTTAGGCAGGATACGACTCCCCCTGTGACGCAGGCCCCGATAACGTTTTCGCTTGACTTGGATCAAGTGCCTTGTTGCGACCGTGACAGCCCAACCCCCGCTGCTTGCAGCCAGGTCGCATGCGCCGCAGCCTCTCCGCTCAACTCGAGAGTGAGGGTCGAGAGTTCACGTCGCAGCGGGTAGTTGACGCGGCAGGCGTCGAAACCCGTCGCCATGCCGAGCCGGCGGCTCTCCCGCAGCAGGCTGTCGTGGTCGCGGCGCACGTCGTAGACCGCACGCAGGCAGAGCCGCAGCGTCTCCTCGGCATCCAGCCCTCCTTCCAGGGCCAGATGCGCGACGGGGGGCCGGGGCAGCAAATCGTTGAGCTCGAGCCGTGCCGGCAAGCCCAGATGCCGGCTCAGCGCAGTATAGATCTGGTGCGTGCCGCGCAGCTTGCCGTCCAGACTGTGGCCGGCGATGTGGGGGGTGGCAATGACTGCCAGGTCGCGCAACGCCGGGTCGATGGCCGGCTCGCCCTCCCATACGTCGAGTACCGCCGTGATGTCACCGGAACCGGACAGCCGCTGACGCAGCGCCGCGCCGTCCACGCAGTCGCCCCGTCCGGCATTGAGCAGCAGCGTGCCGGGAGCCAGCTCGGCGATGCGCTGCGCATCAAGCAGATGATGGGTGGCGTGGAGCCCCCCGCGCACCAGCGGCGTATGCAGACAGAGCACGTCGCACTCGTCGATGAGGGTATCGAGAGCGGTGAAATCCTCACTCCCCTCATGCTCTGCCCGAGGCGGGTCGCAGGCCAGGCAGGCGATGCCCATGGCGCGGAGTCGGGCCAGCAGCCTGCCGCCCACGTTACCCACGCCGACGATGCCTACCCGGCGCTCGGCGAGTCGCCAACCCTGACGCTCGGCCAGGGTGAGTAGACTGCCCAGCACGTAGTCGACCACCGCTTCGGCGTTGCAGCCCGGCGCGCTGGCGAAAGCGATGCCGTGGCGCGCCAGCGCCGTCCGGTCGACATGGTCGGTGCCGATGGTACAGGTACCGACGAAGCGCAGCCGGGAGCCCCGAGCCATAGCGGTATCGAGAGTCGCCGCGTCGAGCCGGGTGATGGAGCGAATCACCAGCACGTCGATGTCCTGCAGGGCCGCCGCATCGATAGCACGCCCCGGCATTCGCACCAGTTCGCCCAGCGGACCGAAGCAGGCCTCGGCGCCCGGCACGTTGGCATCGACGAGAATGCGCATGTTCACTCCCAGTAAAGCTCTTCCAGCACCACGGCAGGGATGGGCGCATCGTCCCATACACCCTGCAGGTTCGACTTGCGTATGGCCTGCTGCGGCTTGAGAAACAGAAAGACGTGAACCGCCTCTTCGGCCAGATGGCGCTGCGCCTCAGCCAGCAGGCGGTGACGCTCGGCCGGGTCCTGCTGCGCCTCGATGCGTGACCAGAGTTCGCGAAACGTCTCGCTGTGATAGTTGAAGTAGTAATCATCGCGAGCGTAGATGTCGATGTCCATCGGTTCCACGTGGGCGATCATGGTCATATCGTAGTCACGCTCGGTGAACACCTGACGCAGCCACTCTCCCCACGAAACCCGCTGCAGCTCGACCTCGAAGCCAACCGCCTCCAGGTCCGAGGCGATGTAGAGGCTGCTCCGCTCGGCATATTGCGTGGGCGGCACCGTCAACGCGATAGGGGTTCCACCGCTGAAGCCGGCCTCGGCAAGCAGCTTCCGGGCCCGCTCGGGGTCGTAGGGATAACGCTGGCTCAGGTCCACGTAGGCCGGATGGCGCGGCGAAAAGTGACTTCCGATCAGGGGCGGGTCGATGGAGGGATAGATCGTCAGCAGCGCCTCGCGATCGATGGCATGGGAGAGTGCGCGGCGCACTCGCAGGTCCTGGAAGAGCGTACGGCCATGGTTCATGGCCAGCAGCACTTCGCCCTCGCTGAGGCCATCCTGGATCACGTAGTCGGCTCGCTGCATCAGCGGCATGTGAGCCGTCAGGCTGCTGGCATCGGGGTAGAGATCGATGGCCCCCTCCGAGAGCAGATTCTCCAGCTCAACCCGGTTGGGGGTGAAGGTGAACAGCGCCTCGCGGATGGCAGGCGGCTCGCCCCAATACGCTTCGAAGGCACGCAGCCGAATGCCCTCATTGCGCTCCCAGCCGACGAATCGGTAGGGGCCGGTGCCCACCGGATGCGAGCGGTTGGTGTGTACCGTATCGGGATGAACGATCACCGCGGCGGAGAGCGCCAGACGGAACGGCAACAGCGCATCGGGCTGCGCCAGCTCGATGCGCAGCTCATGCGTCCCCACTTCCTCTACGTGGCGGATCGCCTGGAACAGGTGGCGCTGAGGATTGGCATTCTCGACCTCCAGCAGGCGCCTCAGGCTATAGGCCGCCACTGCGGAGTCGAAGGTCTTGCCGTGATGAAAGCGGACGTCACTACGCAAGGCGAAGCGATAGACGAGGCCATCCTCGCTGACCTCCCAGCGGGTGGCCAGCGCCGGCTGTACCTCGCCATGCCGGTCGATGCGCGTGAGGCCCTGGAAGACATTCAGATGCAGCGCCTCTGCCACGGTGCTCGCTGCCGTCAGCGTGGGGTCGAGGTGGGGTGGCTCCAGCTGCAGCTCGACCCGCAGGAGGGTCTGGGAAGCCAGCCCCGGTATCGCCAGGAACGAAAGACTCGCGAGCAGTACCACCGCCAGCCGTCGACTGAACGCGTCACCCATAAGCCGCATCTCCGGAATCGTCTTGCGAAAGCCACCGATACATGACGCGGTTGCGCCCACTGCGCTTGGCCCGGTAGAGCGCTTCATCGGCCGCTTTGAGAGCCTCGTCGAACTCGCCACCGGGCAACTGCTGCGCCAGACCGAAGCTCGCCGTGACGCGCAACGCCGTTTCGCCAAGCTCGATCGAATGGCTTTCGAGTCCCTGGCGTATCTGCTCCAGCATGGGCACCACCGTGTCGATGTCGAACCCGGGCAGCAACGCCACGAACTCCTCGCCGCCGTATCGGGCCAGCAGGGCGGACTCGGGCAGCCCCCGCCGCAGGCGGTCGGCGACACAGCGAATCACCCGGTCGCCCGCCTCGTGGCCATGGGTGTCGTTGATCGCCTTGAAGTGGTCGATATCGATCATCGCCACACAGTAACCCTCGGCCGCCAGGGCGTTGCGGCGCTCGTTGAGTTCGCGCTCGAAGTAGTGGCGATTGCGCAACTGGGTCAGGGCGTCATGGGTGGCCAGGAAATCGAGCTCCCGGTTCATCGTCATGATCCGCCGTTCGTTGTCGTTGATCCGATGGACATAGCGTTGGATGGAGCGCGCCATTTGGGCGATCTCGTCGCTACCGTCCACCCGAAGCTCATGCGGGGCAGGCCGCTCCCGGCTGATGACCCGCTGCAGTTTGACCACCCTACGCACCACCGAACGGTTGATGTGATATGCCGTTGCCAACAGCAGGAGGACGGCAAGCAGGGCAAAGCCCTTCAAGGCGCCCTCCCGCTGGCGCAGCTGCTGCTCCATCTGCTCGGCCGCATCGCGAATGTCGAGGCGAATGCCGCTGACGTGATAACCGATGGCCACACTAAGATCCTGGGAGAGGGAGCGATTGGTGCGCATCTGCCGGGCCAGCAGCCTTTCGGTCTCGCGCAGCAGGGCATCGCTGGTCTCGTCCGGCGCTTGCTGAAGCTGCCCAACGAGATCGATGCGTCGCTGAACCAGAGCGTCCAGTGCGTCGAAACTCTCCATCAGTTGATCGCGCACCCGCTCGATATCGTCGAAGCTGCCCGCCTCGCCACGTATGGCGGCAAGCTCGTCCACCAGCCGCTCCATCCATTCGCGCCGATCGGTGATTTCGAACAGGGCCTGGCGCCGGCTGAAGTGATCGTCGGCCAGCAGCAGCATCGCGCCGCTGCCCAGCATGCTCTCGCTCTGCTGCATCAGGCGGCTGGCCGTCATCAGGGCATGCGTATGCCGTTCGGAGAGCTGCGAGACGGTCGCACGATACTCGCCGAAGGAGTGCAGCGCCAGCAGTATGGTAGCCAGTATGACCAGCGTCGGCACCATCGTGAGAGCGGCCAGCCTGACTGTCAGTCCGAAAACTCTTCTCATGTCATACCAGCCACTCTACATCCCTCGCTTGCTCGAGGACACCGAGGCTATACAATGCCGTATCCTGCCACTCGACATATCGGCAGAAACAACGTTTTCTTTATTTCGTCACGGAGAGCGAGTGTGATCGTCCGCTGGGAAAGTGACCACGATTACGTGCTGGTGCACATCCACCAGGACATGTTCGGCGACTGGATCTTCAGCCGCGCCTGGGGGCAGATCGGCACCCAGTTCGGCGGCCTCAAGCACATGCTCGCCGACGATCACGACCAGGCCAGGATGTGGCTCGCCGACGAAGCCACCATCCAGTCCTCGCGCGGCCTGCGCAAGGTGCTAGAAGTAGAGGCCGAGAGCGCCGAAGGGCAGGCGGCGGTACGCCAGCTCTCGCTGCTGGATGCGCTATAGCTCCTCCCGACCGATCCTCTTGTCGTCTATCCAGTGATGCAACAAGCCCTGCAGTTCCTCGCTGACCTCGGCCACCCGTCGGGTCAGCTGCATCAAGCCTTCTTTTCTCCCCCCCTGCCTGAGCTCCAGTGCCTCCCGCACCAGCCGGTCATAGGTGGCATGCAACCTGGCGATCTGCCCCACGGGAGTGGCCACCTCGAGCGGGCCTGCTTCCTGTTCCGACAGCCACTGCTGCAGGCGACACTGGCCGCAGCCCGTCTCGGGAATATCGTGGCGCTCTCCTCTCAGATAGTTCAGCACCCCGGCTGCGCTGGAGCGATGATCGACCATGGCGTAAATGGCCCGCAGCTCCGCCTGTCGGGCCGGCTTTCGCTGCCGCCATGACGGATCGGGACGCCAGGTATCGAGCCACGCGGGGACCGACTCAGCCGGCATGGGGCGGGCAATGGCATAGCCCTGGCCGAGTTGATACCCCATCGCCAGCAGCAGGCGGCCGTGCTGCAGGGTTTCCACCCCCTCGGCAATGATGTCGCGGCGAAATGCGATGGCAAGCCCCAGCACGCCCTCGAGTATCGTCAGGTCCTCTGGATCTTCAAGCATGTCGCGGACGAAGCTGCGGTCCACCTTGATAGCACTGGCAGGCAGGTGGCGCAGATAGCTCAGCGAGGAGTATCCGGTACCGAAGTCATCGAGCGCGAAGTCGACGCCAAGGGCATGGCATGCCTTCATCACGCTGGCGACATGGGCGACATCGCTCAGCGCACTGGTCTCCAGCACCTCCAGCATCAGATCGCCCGGCGTCACACTCGGATGGCACTCGATCTCGGCACGCAGGTGCTCGACGAAGCTGGGCTGTTGAAGATGCAGGGCGTCGATGTTGACGCTGATCGGCAGCCGAATGCCGACGGCTGCCCAGGTCTCGAACTGGTCCAGGGCACGGGCCAGCACCCATTCGCCCAGATCGGCGGCCAGCGGATGCTGCTGGATCACTGGCAGGAAGGAAGCAGGGGCCAGCAGCCCGCGCTGGGGATGCTGCCAGCGGATGAGCGCCTCTGCCCCGAGCACCTTGCCCGTCGCCATGTTGACCTTGGGCTGGTAGTGAAGCACGAACTCCTCGTTCGTCAGAGCCTCGCGGATACGCTCGAGACTCTCGAGGTGTCCACGCACCGCCCTGTCGTGTTCGGCATCGAAGACGTGAAAGCGGTTCTTGCCCGCCTGCTTGGCATGATACATGGCCTGATCGGCCTGACGGATGAGCTGCTCGGGCTCGATGTCGTCGTCGGGGATGAAATGCACCAGCCCGATGCTGCCCGACACGTAAAGACAATTCCCCTCGATGTCGATCGGCTCCGCGATGTGGTCGAGCAGGCGCACCATGAGACCGTTCACGTTCGCCGTGTCATTTTGTTCGGGCAACACGAGAATGAACTCGTCGCCACCGAAACGTGCCACCGTGTCGGCATCGCGCAGAGTCGACGTCAAGCGCTCGGCAATGGTGACCAGGACCCGGTCGCCGAAAACGTGGCCATACTGATCGTTGATCTCCTTGAAGCCGTCCAGGTCGATGTAGGCCAGGGACACCTTGCAACCGCTGCGCCGCGCCGTGAGCATGGCCTGACGCAGCCGATCGGACAGCAGGATACGGTTCGGCAGCCCGGTCAGGCTGTCATAGAAAGCTAGATTCTGAAGCTGCTGTTCGTGCTGCTTCTGACGGCTGATATCGGTGAAGATACCCACATAGTGGGACACCTGCCCCTGCTTGCCGCACACCTTCGAGATGGTCAGCAGCTCGGGAAATACCTCACCGTTCTTGCGCCGGTTCCACAGCTCCCCTTCCCAGGCGCCACGTTCGAGCAGCTCCTTCCACAGCTCACGGTAAAAGGCATCGCTCTGCTGTCCCGACTGGAGTAGACGCGGATTCCTGCCAAGCACCTCGTCGCGGTGGTAGCCAGTGATGCGCGAGAAGGCGGCATTGACGTCGAGAATGTCGCCCCGAGCATCGGTGATGATGATCCCCTCTCGGGCATGCCGGAACACGCTGGCGGCCAGTTCGATCTCCGCCGTCTTGCGTGCCACCACCTGCCGCAGCCGGACGTTCCACGCGACGATCAAGGCCAGCACCAGCACGAGACCCGCAGCGTAGAGCCAGTAGTCGCGCCAGCCGAAATCGACTCTCCCCGGCAAAGCGGCGCCTACCCACTTCTCCTGCAACCGATCGAGCGTACCGCTGGCGCGAGCGTGTTCGATGCCCTTGTTCAGAATCGATTGAAGCAGGTGGTTGTCTTGGGCTACGGCCATGGCATTGAGACCCACGTACAGCGGCTCCCCCACCCGCTTCATCAGCTCGTGCAAACCGCTGCTGTAGAGGTAATAGAGCACGATCTGCTCGTCGCCGACCATGGCGTCGGCACGCCCCTCGATCACGGCCAGTGCAGCACTGGCGAAATCGTCGGTCTGCACCAGCTCGAACTCGAGGCCGATTCTGGCCAGATACTCCTTGGCGTAGTCGCCGCTCTGGGTAGCCACCCGCTTGCCCTCGAGATCCGAAACCAGCGCAATGTCGGGCCTTCCGGCGGCAACGAAGATCGAGGCAGGCACTTCGAAGACCGTTTGCGTGAAGTCGAACTGCCGGTCTCTCACCTCGCTGTAGAAAAAACTGGTGAGGACATGCGCCTCGCCGCTCAATACACGCTGCTGCGCTTCCTGAAAGACGGTGTCGGTGAACTCGGCGTGAAACCCGGCCTCGGTGGCAATCCACTGGGCCAGCTCCACCATCATGCCGCGGGGCTGCTGGTTGGCATCGATGAATTCGAAGGGGGGATAGCGCGTCTGGCTGACGAAGACGATCGGCTCGTTGTCCTGAAGATAGCGCCGCTCCTCCTCGGTCAGCGCAATACCGCCGTTATCGGCACCAGACATTGAGCTGACCAAGGCCAGCAGTATGCCGGCCACAGCAGTGCGCTGCCACCGCCTACGTTGCGGTGCATTCATCCCCACCCCCGTGCCAACGAGCCCATGCCCTTTTGATTGTCACCAATGCGCTGCCGTCACACCACAGAGAAACGGAAGCTTGGTATACGCTGGGTCAACGTACCCTGTCAGCCCAGATAGCGTCTTCCACCGGAACGGGCAGGTGTCCTGGCAGTATCGTACCCGCCGTTCCCCGGGTCACCTTCCCCGGCCTGCAGCCTCCGCCAGGCGGCTTCATCGAGACGACCACGCGCGGCCAACCAGCTCGCCAGCCGCTGCGGCTCGAAACCCAGATCGAGCTCCTCACCCGTTTCGTCCACCAGCACCGGAATGCGTACGCCGTAGCGTTGCATCAACGCCTCGTCCTCACTGATCTCGACTTTGTGCAGCCGGTATTCCCCCCCATGCAGCACGTCCAGCAAGGCTTCGAGACGCTCGCACAGGTGACAGCCCAGCGTGGTGTAGAGCGTCAGGTGGGTCATGCTCCCTCCCGGTGACGAATGAAAAATACATGATGGATGTCGGGACGCCGGGTAAAGTCCGGATCGAAAGTGCGCGCCGAGATGTCCTGCACCTTGAAACGCTCGGCCAGTTCCGGGTCGAGCTGGAAGCGGCGCTGATTGTTGGAGAACACCAGGGTTCCGCCCGCAGCCAGCCGCGCCATGGCCAGCGATACCAGACGCACCTGGTCGCGCTGCACGTCGAGCGTGCCCTCCATCTTCTTCGAGTTGGAGAAGGTCGGCGGGTCGAGAAAGATCAGGTCGAACTCGGCCCTGGCGGTTTCCAGCCAGCGCAGGCAGTCGTCGCGCACCACGCGATGGCGCGCCGGATCGAGCCCATTGAGGGCGAAGTTATCCCGCGCCCACTCCAGATAGGTGTTGGAGAGATCGACGCTGACGCTGTCGCTGGCACCGCCCGCCTCTTCCGTACCCAACGCAGCCTGTACCGTGGCCGCGGCGGTGTAGCAGAACAGGTTGAGGAAGCGCTTGCCCGCCGCCATCTCGCCCAGCATTCGGCGTACCGGGCGATGATCGAGGAACAGCCCGGTATCGAGGTAGTCACGCAGGTTGATCCATAGTCTGGCGCGCCCTTCGTGCACCTGGAAACGCTCACCTGTGCTGGCCTGCTTACGGTACTGCTCCTTGCCGCTCTGCTTCTCGCGGCGCTTGACTATCACCTGCCCCGGGTCGACGCCCAGTACCTCGGGAATCACCTGGAGGGCGTCGAACAGACGCTTCTGCGCCTGGGCGGCATTCACCGAGCGCGGCGGTGCGTACTCCTGAACGTGCACCCGCCCGTCGTAGACATCCACCGCCAGGGCGTACTCGGGCATGTCGGCATCGTAGAGCCGGTAGCAGCTCTCGCCCGACTGCTTGAGCCACTTCTTCAACCGCTTGCGGTTCTTTTCCAGGCGGTTGGCGAACATCTGCGCCCCTTCGCTGCGCCGGGGCGTCGCCACGCCGGTGGTGCTACCCGCCCCAGCGTGCTGGGCGACGTCAGCCGCGTCGGGCACGTCCATCAACAGCAGCTTGGCCTCCAACGGGCCGTTCTTCAGCGAATATTGCTTATCGGCGCGCAGGCCGATGCGATGGCCGAGATCGGGATTGGCGGTGAACACCGCCAGGCGCCAGCCGGGGAACGCCTGCCGTATGCCCTCACCCAGCTCACGATAGAGCGTGACCAGCTCGGGCAGCTCGCCCAGCCGCTCGCCGTATGGCGGGTTGGTGATGACCAGGCCTCGCACCTCATCGCCCAGCTCGGAAGGCCGCTGCAGCTGGCCGAGCGAGGCGCCTTGGAACTCGATCAGCGCCGGAATGCCGGCACGCATGGCGTTGGCCTTTGCCGCCGCCAGCGCCGGGGGGCTCTGGTCGAAGCCGTAGAGCCGGCTACGGCATCGCTTGCGGCCGATGCTGGCACGAGCTTCGGCCTCGCGCTTGAGCTCGGCCCAGAGCACTTCGTCATGCTGCGCCCAGCCGTGAAAACCGAAGCGCACCCGGTTCAGATTGGGTGCCATGTCGGCGGCCATCAGCGCCGCCTCGATCAGCAGCGTGCCGGCACCGCACAGCGGGTCGACCAGCGCCTGGCCGTCGCGCAGGCGCTGCGGCCAGCCGGCGCGGATGAGCAGCGCCGCGGCCAGGTTCTCCTTGAGCGGGGCATGCCCCACGTCGCGACGGTAGCCGCGACGATGCAGACTCTCCCCGGAGAGATCCACGCCCAGGGTGAGACGCCCCCGGTGCAGATGGGCATAAAGCCTCAGGTCGGGACGCTGCAGGTCGACGCCGGGACGCGGCCGCCCCTGTGCCTGCAGTGCATCCACCACGCCGTCCTTGACCGTCTGGGCACCGAAACGGGTATGCCGAATCTGCTCGCTGCGGCCATGGAAATCCACCGCCAGGGTGGCGCCGGGGCGCAGCTGTCGAGACCAGTCGACGCCGGCCACGGCCCGATGCAGCGCCTCGGGGCGCTCGATGCCATCCTCGCGCAGCAGGCACAGCACGATACGGTTGGCCAGCCGCGACCACAGGCAGGCGCGATAGGCCGTGGCCATGTCGGCGTGAAAATGCACGCCGGCCACCGTGCTCCTGTCGACTTCCGCTCCCAGCGCACGCAGCTCGTCGGCCAGCAGCTCTTCCAGCCCCTTGGGGCAGGTGGCGAGCAGAGCCGCTGTTTCCCTTTGCAATGAATCACTCATGCGTCGTTCCCGCCCCCTTCGGCCGGGCATATTCCTTTCGTTACAATTTTGTCTCGGTCTTATGACGAAACATAGGTCGACAATGCCCCCCATGATGGGCTAAGAGTAGTCATTGTAGCTACTGTAAAGACGCATGCGTTCACTCAGCGGGCCTGTGGTCCCGCATGACCTCGCTCTGCCGTCGTTAAGGGACTGAATAACGGCTAGGCGAACGGTGGAACGTCGGGGCGTGCATGTCGTGCGTCCCAAATTGGTACCTTTACAAGAGGTCATCCGATGAAAAGACAGAAACGTGATCGCTACCAACGCGCCTACCTTCATGGCTACAAGGCTGGCATTTCCGGGCGCTCCCGCGACGACTGTCCCAGTCAGGATGTCAACATACGTGAATACTGGATGAGCGGTTGGCGTGAAGGCCGAGGAGACCAATGGGCCGGCATGACCGGTGTCTCCGGCATTCACAAGAACCCCATGGTGCTGTAAGCCTCTTTCTCGACCAACCCGTTATCCCTTCACCGTCGCCGAACGGTGGAGCATGAGCTAAGCCCGTGCCTTGCACGGGCTTTCTTGTGTCGACAGTCCCGCTACTCCCCCACTTTGCCGAAGCGAACAGCGGCCGCTTTCAGCGCCTCGGCGCACTCGGCGATCAGCGTCGGCCCGCGGTAGATGAAGCCCGAATAGAGCTGCACCAGATCGGCTCCCGCCTCGACCTTGGCCACTGCCGCGTCTCCGCTGTCGATCCCGCCCACACCGACGATGGGCAGTACGGGGAGGTGACGGCGCAGCTCACGAATCACCTGGTTGGAGGGCTCGAACACCGGCCGCCCGGAAAGACCGCCCTGTTCGTCGGCATGGGGCAGCCCGGCCACCGCCTCACGCGACACCGTGGTATTGGTGGCGATCACCGCATCGATACCGCTACGGGCGATGCTTGCCGCCACCAGCCCCACCTCCTCGGCGCTCATGTCCGGTGCGATCTTGACCGCCAGCGGCACCTTCCGCCCCGCTTGCCGGTCCAGTCGGTCGCCCGCCTCACGCAGGGTGCCCAGCAACGTGTCGAGGTGCTCGCCGAACTGCAGATTGCGTAGCCCCGGCGTATTGGGCGAGGAGATGTTGACCGTCACGTAATGCGCATGGGCGTGCACCTTCTCCAGGCAGGTCAGGTAGTCCTCCACCGCGCGCTCCACCGGGGTGGTGAGGTTCTTGCCGATGTTGATGCCGATCACGCCGTCGTAGCGCGATGCCTTGACCCGCGCCACCAGGTGGTCCACCCCGGCATTGTTGAAACCCATGCGATTGATGATTGCGCCACCCTCGGGCAGACGAAACAGGCGCGGCTTGGGATTGCCGTCCTGGGGCTTGGGCGTGACGGTGCCGACCTCGACGAAGCCGAAGCCGAGCGCACCCAGCGCATCGAGGTGGTCGGCATTCTTGTCCAGCCCCGCCGCCAGGCCCACCCGATTGGGAAAGCGCAGCCCCATCAGCTCCACCGGGTCGTCGATTCGCTTGCCGCCCAGCATGCCCGACAGCTTCAGGCAGTGGGCCAGATCCAGGGCACGCAGCGCATGGCCGTGGGCGGTTTCTGCGTCGAGGCGAAACAGAATCGAGCGGGCAAGCGCGTACATGAGATCTCCTGGCGGTTGGCAATGGGCGGTTGGCGATAGGCCCGGTTGGAAAGGCGGGCGGATTATAGCAGCGCTATCAAGCCAAGACGACGAACCCCGCCATGGGCGGGGTTCGCAGTACCACGGAGTTGTCGTCTCGCTCAGGTTTCGCCGTTGCTCTCGGCCAGATCGACCAGTTCGCGTACGGCCACGGCAAACAGCGGGAAGCTCGACTGGCTACCGCCGCCACGCACCTCGGCGATCAGCCGGCACCAGCGCTCATGCAGCGAGGCATGCGTGGCCAGCCAGTTGTCGACGCGCTCGTCGGGCTCGCGCCCGTCATCGGTCTTGAGCACGCTCACCGTCAGCGCCAACTGCTGGCGGTCGATGTCGTCGCGGAAGGTCTCGCGGGCCTGGGCCTGCCAGTTGTCACGCACGTTGAGATTGCTCACCTGCTGGATCATCCAGGGCAGTTCGAGACGGTTGCCGATCTCGAAGAAGACCTCGGCAACGCGCTGCGGTTTCTCGTCGGCCTGACGGGCCGCCTGGATGATGCCGAGCGCGCCGTAGAGGCTTCCCGAGGCCGCCACCGTGGCCGCCAGCTCTTCGGGCACGCCGGCCTCGAGCAGCTCACCGCGCTTGTGCTCCCAGCGTTCGCGCTCCTCGCCGCGCAGCAGCTCGCCGATGCTCTCCTGCAACTGAGCCACACGCGGAGCGAAGTACTCGATAGCATCGCGGGTGGAGAGCCCCAGACGCTGACGCAGGAACCAGCGGGTGGTGCGTCGGATCAAGCGGATGAGATCCGTCATCATGTTGTACTGCACCTGGCTCGGCACCTGGTTGTCCAGCGCCTCGATACGCTCCCACAGGCTGGAGAGCTGGAAGCTATCGCGGGCAATGACATAGGCACGGGCGATATCGGCCGGGCTGGCGCCGGTGGAGTCGATCAGCAGCCGCACGAAGACGATACCCATGTGATCGACCAGATCGTTGGCCACCTGAGTGGAGACGATCTCGCGCTTGAGGCGATGGTCGTACATCTCATCGGGGAAGCGTTCGACCAGTACCCGTGGGAAGATACGTTCCACGTACTGCTGGATATAGGGGTCGTCGGGCACGTCGGAGGCCAGCACCTCGCCCTTGAGCACGCTCTTGGAATAGGAGATCAATACCGACAGCTCAGGGTGGGTCATCCCCTGCTCACTGTTGGCGCGCTCCAGCAACTCCTCGTCGGAGGGCAGGAATTCCAGCTCCCGGTCGAGCTGGCCGGCGGCCTCCAGCCCGCTGATGAAGCGCCGGTAGGGGTCGATGCCCTGGCGCGAGAAGATGGCCGAGATATCCAGCGCCTGGGTCTGGCGGTAGTTGTCGAGGATGACCAGATCGGCCACCTCCTCGGTCATGTCGGCGAGCAGCTGGTTACGCTGCTTGTCGGTCATGTCGCCGCGCTTGACCACCTCATCGATGAGGATCTTGATGTTGACCTCATGGTCGGAGCAGTTGACCCCGCCGGCGTTGTCGATGAAGTCGGTATTGACCAGCACGCCCTTGGCGGCGGCCTCCATGCGGCCACGCTGGGTCAGGCCCAGGTTGCCGCCCTCGCCCACCACCCGGCAGTTGAGCTCGCCGCCGTTGATGCGCAGCGCATCGTTGGCCTTGTCGCCGACCATGGCATCGGTCTCGGCGCTGCCCTTGACGTAGGTGCCGATCCCGCCGTTCCACAGCAGATCGATCTGGGACTTGAGCATGGCGCGGATGAAATCGTTGGGCGAGAGACGGTCCTCGGCGATGCCGAAGACCTCTTTCATCTGCGGCGTCACGGCGATCGACTTGGCGCTGCGCTTGAACACGCCGCCGCCCTCGGAGATCAGCGAGGCGTCGAAGTCCTCCCAGCTGGAGCGCGGCAGCTCGAACAGGCGCTTGCGCTCGGCGAAGGTGGCCGCCGCATCGGGATTCGGGTCGACGAAGATGTGAAGATGGTTGAAGGCCCCCACCAGGCGGATCTTGTCGGAGAGCAGCATGCCGTTGCCGAACACGTCGCCGCCCATGTCGCCGATGCCGACCACGGTGAACTCCTCTTCCTGGGTGTTAAGGCCCAGATTGCGGAAGTGGCGCTTCACCGACTCCCAGGCACCGCGGGCAGTGATGCCCATCTTCTTGTGGTCGTAGCCGTTGGCCCCGCCCGAGGCGAAGGCATCGCCCAGCCAGTGGCCGTACTCGACGGAAATCTCGTTGGCGATATCGGAGAAGGTCGCCGTGCCCTTGTCGGCCGCCACCACCAGATAGGCGTCGTCATCGTCGTGACGCACCACGTCCCTGGGCGGCACCACCTCGCCGCCGACCAGGTTGTCGGTCACGTCGAGCAGCGCCCGGATGAAGGTCTTGTAGCAGGCGATGCCCTCCTGCTGGATGGCGTCGCGGTCGCCTCCTTCGGGCAGGCGCTTGCAGACGAAGCCGCCCTTGGCACCCACCGGCACGATGACGGCATTCTTGACCTGCTGGGCCTTGACCAGCCCCAACACCTCGGTGCGGAAGTCCTCATGACGATCCGACCAGCGCAGCCCGCCGCGCGCCACCTTGCCACCGCGCAGATGGACCCCCTCGACCCGCGGTGAGCAGACGAAGATCTCGAAGGCCGGGCGCGGCTTGGGCATGCCGGTGATGCGTGTAGGGTCGAGCTTGTAGGCGATGTAGTCCTTGAAGCCGCCGCCAGCACTGCGCTGGTAGTAATTGGTGCGCAGGGTGGCCTGGATCATCTCCATGAAGCGGCGCAGCAACTGGTCGTCATTGAGGCTGGCCACGCCGTCGAGGTGGCGGTTGATCCGCTCGACGCAGGCTTCCACCTCCTCTTCGCCGGGACGATCCGCGGGGTCGAAGCGCAGCTTGAACAGCGCGACCAGCTCGCGGGTGATCTCGGGATAGTTGGTCAGCGCAGAGGCAATGTAGTCCTGCGACATGCCGAAGCGGATCTGCTTCAGATAGCGGGCATAGGCCCGCAGCATGGCCACTTCCCGCCAGTCCAGATTGGCGGCGATCACCAGGCGGTTGAAACCGTCGTTCTCGGCCTCGCCGACCCAGATGCGCTTGAAGGCCTCGATGAAGGGCTCGCGCATCTTCTGCAGGCTGACCTCGGTGGAGGTATGGTGCTCCAGGTCGAAGTCGTGCAGCCAGTAACGCACGTCGGGAGTGACGATCTCGTAGGGGCGCTCGCCGATCACGCGCAGTCCCAGGTTCTCCATCACCGGCAGCACGTCGGAGAGCGGTATGGTGCGATCGCGCTGGAACAGCTTGAGATTGACGCCGCTGCCCTCCTCCTCCACCAGCCGATAGAGCGTCAGCGCCAGCGGCTCGCCGGCATCGAGATCGGCCAGATGCTGCAGGTCGAACACCGCCGTGCGCGAGCCGAAGTCGTCGCGATAGCTGGCCGGGAAAGCGTCGCGGAAGCGGTCCATCAGCCGGTTGGCCTGCTCCTCGCCGAAGCCTTCGACCAGCGCCTCGTGCAGCTCGTCGCGCCAGCTGCGCGCCAGTTGCGCCACCTTGGCCTCGAGCCGCTTGAGGTTGACCTCTCGCGGCACATCGCCACGGAAGCGCAGGATGAACTGGATACGCGCCAGAATCGATTCCGAGAGGTAGGTGTTGAAGTCACCGAAGGTGGCGTCCAGCTCTTCGCACAGCAGGTTCTGGATGCGCACGCGCAGGTCGGTGGAGAAGACATCGCGCGGCACGAACACCAGGCAGGAGTGGAAGCGCCCGGAGCGGTCGGTGCGAATGAACAGGCGGACGCGGCGCCGTTCGCGAATGTCGAGAATGCCCAGCGCGGTGTGGGCCAGCTCCTGGGTGTCGATCTGGAACAGATCGTCGCGGGGGTAGACCTCGAGGATCTGCAGCAGCTGCTTGCCGTTGTGCCCCTTGGGGTTGAAGCCGGCAATCTCCATCACCGCCTTGAGCTTGCGCCGCAAAAGCGGAATGTTGCGCGGCGACTCGTTGTAGACGCTGGCGGTGAACAGCCCGAGGAAGCGATGCTCGCCGATCACACGGCCCTGCTCGTCATAGCGATCGATGGAGACGTAATCGGGATAGGTGGGGCGATGCACCCGGGCGTGGTGCGAACTCTTGGCAAAGGAGAGCAGCTGCGGCACGAGCACGAAGCGGTTGTTCTCGATCCCCAGCTCGGTGCGGATGCGCTCCTGGTAGCGCGGCAGATCCAGACGGAACACGCCGAGCTCGCTACCCTGCTCCTTGACCAGTCGGTCACCGTCGGCGTCCGACTCGATGGCAAAGGCGTCGTAGCCCAGAAAGGTGAAGTTGTCGCGCACCAGCCACTCGAGAAAGGCGATCGCCTCTTCATGGTCGCCCGGTTCGATCTGCTCGGGACGCCCGGCCTTGAGCTCGGCGACCGCCTCCAGGGCGCGCTCGTGCATGGCGTCGTAGTCGCCCACGGCAATGCGCACGTCGCGCAGCACCTCGTGCAGCGACTGCTCGATGTCGGCCAGTACCTCGGGATTGGAGTGACGATCGATCTCGATGGCGATCAGCGATTCGCGCTGCTCGGGGGCATCGGCATCCCGCGGCGAGCCGACCCGCACCAGGTCGTGGCTCGAGTTGCGCTCCACCGCCAGCACGGCATTGTGGATCGCATGCACGGTGAGCGCCCGCCGGTTGAGCTCGATGCGCACCGAGTCGACCAGAAACGGCATGTCCTCGTGCAGCACGGCAACGAAGGTATGGGAAGACTGCCAGCCGTGCTCCTCGAAATCGGGGTTGAAGACGCGCACCTTGGGCGAGGCGTGATCGAAGTGCTGAATGTAGTGCCATACCGACAGCGTGGCGCCGTAGAGGTCGTCCAGGCGGCGGTCGGCCAGGTCCTCGAGCGGCACGGTGGCGTAAAAATGGCGGGCGAACGCTTCCACCTCTTCGGCCCGCGCCTTCTCGAGTCGGCTGTCCAGGCGCTCGCGCAGCTGCTTGAGAATCTCCTGCCGGCCCACTTCGATCGTCTCGTATTGCATCCCTCACCTCGGCTGCCTGGGGCCGCGTATCGGCCCTGGGAAAGAATCGGCGTGGCCCGGGGCCACGTGTCGGGAAGCTTACTCCAGCCCTGCGCCACACCCTACCGACTTGCCAGCCTTCTCATGGTGCATGTCGCTTGTGCATCGAGACCGAACGTTTTGCCACTTGACAACCACCGATTGCTTCAGAACCGAAAATCAAGCGACGTGTCTTTCCAGCAGCACACCGCATTCACAGTGATGGGTCCAGGGGAACTGATCGAACAGTGCGAAACGGGCAATCCGATGCGTGCGGCTCAGCGACTCCAGGTTCTGCTCCAACGTATCCGGGTTGCATGAAATATAGACGACTCGCGAATATTCGCTCAGTTGCCGACAGCTGGCCTCGTCGAGGCCGGCACGGGGCGGATCCACCAGCACGGTGGAAAAGTCGTACTCCGCCAGCGCCATCTCGGTCACGCGACGCCCGCCCTTATCGCCCTTCAGCGCAGCGGCGAACTCCTCCGCCGACATGCGCCCCACCACGGCATTGTCGATACCGTTGGCCGCCAGGTTCTGCTGCGCGCTGGCAACGGAGGTACGCGAGATCTCGGTGGCCAGCACTCGACGAAAGTTCTCGGCCAGCGCCACCGTGAAGTTGCCGTTGCCGCAGTAGAGCTCCACCAGGTCGCTCGACTGGCTGCCCCGGGTCACGTCCCGGGCCCAGGTCAGCATGGCCCGGCTGACCTCGGCATTGGGCTGGGTGAAGCTGTTCTCCACCTGCTGGTAATGGAAGGTGCGCCCTTCCACCTCCAGCCGCTCCCAGACATGGTCGCGCTCGAGCACCAGGCGCTGCTTGCGCGAGCGGCCGATGATCAGGATGTCGAGCGCCTGCTGCAACCGCCGTGCCTCGCTCTCCCAGGCCTCGTCCAGCGGGCGATGGTAGATCAGGGTGACCAGCGCCTCGCCGGAAAGCGTGGTCAGGAACTCGACCTGGAACAGCCGTCGGCGCAGCACGTCGCTTGCCAGCAGCGCCTCGCGCAGACGCGGCATCAGCTCGTTGATGCGCCCGCTGGCGACGGGATAGTCGTCCAGACGGATCACCCGTTTGTGCTTGGGATCGTTCGGGTCGACCTCGAACATGGCGAAGAACAGGTCGTCGCCCTCGTGCCACAGACGGAATTCGCAGCGCTGCCGATAATGGCTCGGCGGCGAGGCAAAGACCTCCAGCAAGGGCGGCGAGAAGCGCTCGAACTGCCGGCTGATGCGCTCACGCTTGGCCGCCAGCTGCTGGTCGTAGCGTTCGGGATCGACAACGGGAATGGACACGGCATCTCCTGACGTGTTCGGGGTGAAAGGGAAAGGCGATTCAGCCGACGATGAGCAGACGCGGCTCGTCGAAACCGAAGGTGCCCACGGCAAGGGCCAGGCGGGCATCCGGCGCCGTCGCCAGGCTCTCGTCGTGTCCGTTCACGATCTCGAGTTCCTGCGATACCTGGGCGGTTCGCCGTGCGATGGCCTCGCCGGAGTCGACCAGTTGCACCGGCCTGGGGGCGGCGGCCACGATGCGCTCGCCGAGCAGCGGAAAGTGGGTGCAGCCGAGCACGACGGTATCGAGATCGGCGGCCTCCCACAGTGGCGCCGTCACGGCATCGATGACCGCCTGATCCGGCGCTTCGCCGGCCAGGAAGCGTTCGGCCTCGCGTACCAGCGGGTCGGCGGCGACCCGGGTGACGCGACAGTCGGCGGCAAAGGTCGCGATCAGCCGATCGGTATAGGGACGCGCCACGGTAGCGCTGGTGGCCAACAAGCCGAGGTGCCGGCTGCGGCTCTGGGCAGCAGCGGGTTTGATCGCCGGCACGGTTCCCACCACCGGAATCGTCAGGTGTTCGCGCAGCGCATCCAGCGCCAGGGTGCTGGCCGTGTTGCAGGCGACGACCAGGACGGAGCATTCGCTCGCCGCCACGGCGGCCTTGCACACGGCCAGGATCCGCTCCACCAGCCACTCATCGGGGCGGATGCCGTAAGGCAGCATGGCGTTGTCGCAGGCGTAGACCAGGGCGGCACCAGGCAGGTGGTGCCGCAATGGCGGCACCACCGACAGGCCGCCGACGCCGGAATCGAAGATCAGTATCGGGCCAGACATGGCGAAACGACGCGCATTGAAATCGCTCGGCTGCTGCAAAGAGCACTATTCTAGCAGCATGCCGAACGAGCTGAAGCCCTCGTTTCGCCGCCTGACGTCAGGCTGCCGGTTCCTCGGTCTCGCGCAGTTCGGCGTAGAGCTCGGGATAGGCTTCCTGCAGCCGCTCCAGCTTGGCCGCCGCGCCTTCCGGCAACGCCTGGGCCAGCAGCTCCAGATCGCGATCGTCGAAGTGTTGGCGAATCAGCGGGAACAGCAGCTCACGCTCATCGCGCAGATAGGTACGGTGCGCGTCGAGGTAGGCCTTGAGATCGTCGGCAAAACGGTCCATCGGAATGACCGCATCCATCAGAATCATGTCGATATCGCCGGATAGCCGATTGAGGCGCTTGCGCAACGCCTGATAGTCGCTGGAGAGGCGCTCGGTTAACTCCTGGGTTTCGGGCGCCAGGGCCTGAAGCCGCTCCGAGCAAACGCGCTCCAGGGGAACGGTGAACTCTTCCATGTAGTCGAGAATGTAATCGACGACTTCGCGGACCAGCTTGAAGTTGGGCCGTTCACCGACAGCAAGGGACTTCTGTTTGAGCTGAAGGACGTGCAACATGCGCGCCATATTGGCATGATCCTGACGCAGTTGGGTCAGCATGGGCATGTCGAGGCCTCCTCTAACGATGAGCGTATAGTGTTGGAGTCGCGGGACGGAAGCAGGTTCAGTCTCGTCGCCATCGAGATACGGTCTTGTCGCCAACGAGACACGGGGCAAAAGCGGGATGCTGTATCACCCTAGACCCTTTATGCCGATCCCGCACATCGCCCAAGGTCGAATTTGCAAGCACCAAGGAGTATGCCATGGACCTTTTCGGTCAGGCGTCTGACGATTCCGCCCCTCTGGCCTATCGCATGCGCCCGCGCCGCCTCGACGACTACGTGGGCCAGCAGGCCCTGGTGGGTCCGGGCAAGCCGCTGCGGCGCATGGCCGAGACGGGCATCGTGCGCTCGATGATCCTGTGGGGGCCTCCCGGCACCGGCAAGACCACCCTGGCCGAGATCCTGGCCGAACACTCCGGCGCCCACCTGGAGCGGCTCTCCGCGGTGATGGCGGGCGTCAAGGAGATCCGCGCCGCGGTGGATCGCGCGCGCGCCATGCAGGGCCAGGGCCGCCCCACCCTGCTCTTTCTCGACGAGATCCATCGGCTCAACAAGAGCCAGCAGGACGCCCTGCTGCCCCACGTGGAGTCGGGCCTGCTCACGTTGATCGGCGCCACCACCGAGAACCCCTCGTTCGAGGTCAACTCCGCCCTGCTCTCCCGGGCCCGCGTGCATGTGCTCACTGCGCTCGACGAAGAAGAGCTCACGGAAGTGATGCGACGCGCCCTGAACGACACTGAGCGCGGCCTGGGCCAGCGCCGCATCGCCGTGGATGACGAAGTGCTCGGCATGCTGGCCCGCGCCGCGGCCGGCGACGCCCGCCGCGCTCTGGGCATGCTGGAGACCGCCTGCGACTTCACCGTCGCCGAGGGCGACGGCGAACGCCTGCCCCGCGAGGCCCTGAATGCCGCACTAGGCCACCAGGCCAGCGCCTTCGACAAGCAGGGCGATTACTACTACGACCTGCTCTCGGCGATCCACAAGTCGGTGCGCTCCTCGCGCCAGGACGCCGCACTGCTCTACATCGCCCGTTTCATCCAGGGCGGCGGCGACCCGCTCGACGTGATCCGCCGTCTGGCGGCGATTGCCTCGGAGGACGTGGGCAACGCCGACCCTCGCGCGCTGCCGCTGGTGATGGCGGCCTGGGATGCCTACCTGCGCCTGGGCGACTACGAGGGCCAGCGCGCCATCGCTCACGCCGCCATTCACCTCTCCATTGCGCCCAAGAGCAACGCCATCGACCAGGCCTGGAAGCGTGCCAAGGCCTTCGTGGCGGCTCAACCGCGGCTGGAGGTGCCCACCTACCTACGCAACGCCCCGACCAAGCTGATGGAGTCGCTGGGCCACGGCCACGGCTATCGCTACGCCCACAACGAGCCGGAAGGCTACCCGGCGGGCAGTCGGCACGACTGCTGGCCCGAGGACGTGCCACCCGAGGCCTTCTACCAGCCCAGCGAACACGGCCAGGAGAAGCGCTACGCCCAGCTGATGGCCTGGCGCGCCGAGCTGGATGCCCGGGCCGACGAAAACCCCGACGAGTAGCAAGGCGAGCCGAAAAGACGGCCGGAAATGAAAGTGCCGCCTCGAGGGCGGCACTTTGCGTTCTGCTGGCGTATCAGTGGGTGTCGCGGATCACGTCGGCCCCTTCGGGGATCTGGAACGCGAAGCGGCGGTCGTCGATGGCGTGGTTGGTGCGCACGTCGCTGAACTCGATGACGGTCTCCTGGCCGGTGCTGTCGATCATCTGCAGGGCCGCCAGCTGCTCGCCGCGGAAGGTCATCTGCAGCTCTTCGAACAGGGTGTCCGGCGACCTCGGCACCAGACGGAAGCTCTCGCCACCGCCCTCCTGATGGCGCGTGACCTCGTAGCTCTCGGTCAGTTCGCGGGCGCTACCCGACAGCAGCAACGCCGGGGTATGGGTCACCCGCTGGTCGAGCGCCTGCACGGTGACCTGCTCCAGGTCGGGATCGTAGAGATAGACCTCGCTGCCGTCGGAGATCACCTCCTGCTGATAGGGTGCCGCAACCTCCCAGCGGAACTTGCCGGGGCGCGACAACCACATCTGGCCGTTGGCCTGCTGCAGACGCTCGCCGCTGCCGTCGAGGATCAGCTGCTCGAAGCGCGCCTCGAGGGTTTCCAGCGGCTCCAGCAGGCTGGTCAACCGGTCGGCACCTTCGCTGGCCAAGGCGGCGGCCGGCATGACGAGGGTAAGGGCCAGTGCAGTTAGGGTCTTCTTCACACTCATCGTCTCTCTCCCTGGGCGGGTCCTGAATGGATCCTGTCACTCGGACCCGCTGCGCGTCGGCGGGTTGCATCACCGCCGACGCTTTCATGATTTATGCAAGGTTGAGGCTGTCGCCTGTCACCGACGGTAATCAATTGCCTACCGGCGGCGGCGCCAGCACCTCGCGACCGCCGTTGGTGCCCATCGAGGAGACCACGCCGGCCGCTTCCATGGCTTCCACCAGGCGCGCGGCGCGGTTGTAGCCGATCTTGAAGCGCCGCTGCACCGCCGAGATGGAGGCGCGGCGACTCTCGGTGACGAACTGCACCGCTTCGTCGTAGAGCGCGTCCTGCTCGGCATCGCCGCCACCCTCGCCGGCATCGGCTTCGAGCCCGGTCAGGGCATCCGCCGAGACCCCGCCGGCGAGAATCTCGTCGATGTACTCGGGCTCGCCGCGACGCTTCCAGTCCTCGACCACACGGTGCACCTCGTCATCGTCGACGAAGGCGCCGTGCACCCGGGTCGGCAGCCCTGAACCCGCCGGCAGGTAGAGCATGTCACCGTGGCCCAGCAGGTTCTCGGCCCCGCCCTGGTCGAGAATGGTGCGTGAGTCGACCTTGGACGACACCTGGAACGCCATGCGCGTGGGAATGTTGGCCTTGATCAGGCCGGTGACCACGTCTACCGAGGGGCGCTGGGTGGCCAGGATCAGATGGATACCGGCAGCACGGGCCTTCTGCGCCAGACGCGCGATCAGCTCCTCGACCTTCTTGCCGACGATCATGAACATGTCGGCGAATTCGTCGATCACCACCACGATGTAGGGCAGCTTCTCGAGCACCGGGGGCGGCTCGTGCATCTCCCAGGGCTGCGGCTCCCACAGCGGGTCGGCCACCTGGGCACCGGCACGCTCGGCTTCGTCGAGCTTGCCGTTGAAGCCGGCGATGTTGCGCACGCCCATGGCTGCCATCAGCTTGTAGCGCCGCTCCATCTCGGCCACGCACCAGCGCAGCGCGTTGGCAGCCTCCTTCATGTCGGTGACCACCGGGGCCAGCAGGTGCGGGATGCCGTCGTAGACGGAAAGCTCCAGCATCTTTGGGTCGACCATGATCAGGCGCAGTTCCGCGGGCGTGGCCTTGAGCAGCATCGAGATGAGCATGGCGTTGACGCCCACCGACTTGCCCGAGCCGGTGGTACCGGCCACCAGCAGGTGTGGCATCTTGCCCAGGTTGGCCACCACCGGGCCGCCGCCGATGTCCTGACCCAGCGCCAGGGTCAGCGCCGAGGCCTCCTGCTGGTAGCGGTCGGAGTCGATCACCTCGCGCAGGCGGATCATCGCCCGGTGCGGGTTGGGAATCTCGATACCCACCGTGGGCCGACCGGGAATCACCTCCACCACCCGCACGCTCTTGACCATCAGCGAGCGCGCCAGGTCCTTGGCCAGGTTGCTGATCTTCGACACCTTCACGCCGGCGGCAGGCTTGATCTCGAAGCGGGTGATCACCGGCCCCGGCCAGGTGTGCACCACCTCGGCCTTGACGCCATACTCACGCAGCCGCGTCTCGAGCAGTTCGGCCATGTCGGTCAGCTGCTGCTCGGTGTAGTTCTGCTGGTGCGGCTCCGGCGGGGTGAGCAGGCGCAGGCTGGGCAGCTCGCCGTCCGGCTCCGGCATGTCGTCGAGAGTGGGCCGCTGGCTCTGCAGGTGCTCCACCGTCCACAGCGTGGGGCCGTCGGGCTCCGCCGCTGCGGCGCGCGCCTGTTCGGCAGTGGCGATTCTGCCGCCGCTCTCGCCCTCGTCCTGGTCGTCAACCGACGGCACCCCGTCGCTGTCGGACGCCCGTTCGGCCGACTCACGCCAGGCCCTCAGCCCTTCGGCCTGATCGCTGTAGGCAGAGGGACGCTCCGTGGCGCTGAGCGTCTGAGCCGATGGCGCCTTGTCCGCCTGGCCATCGTCGAGATCGCCGTCGTCCTCGTACTCGTCGCCGCCGATATCGTTCCAGTTGAGCCGCGGCTCGTACGCATCGCTCGGCTCTTCCGGCTGCAGATCGCCGAGCCCGGGCTCGCGCCGCGCTTCTTCGCGTGGCGAAGCAGGTTCGGTGGCTGCAGGCTCCGCCGCGGAAGGTGCCGTCTCGGGGTCGGGCGGCTGAAAGCCGGGCGGCGCGGCCTTGGCTGCCGGCGATGGCACGTCGTCGGTTGCGCGTAGCGGCATGGCGGCAGCCGGCAGCGGTTCATCGTCGCGGCTGGCCTTGAGCGCAGCCGCGGCAAGCGGCCCGGCGGCCGCCGTCGCAGCCCCGGTGGCCGCAGCAGGCCGAGGCCCGGCGGCCACCTCGTCGCGGCGGGCCGTGTAGGCGGCATCCGGGCGCTTCGCCGAAGGCGTACGCTCGGGCACGTCCCAGGGAATGTCGGTATCGCCGTCGTCGCCGAAGGTGGGTTCGAGCCCCGGCTCACGCAGCGACGGCACCTCGGCATCGGCTCCGGCGCGGCGACGCTGCCAGAACCGCCAACGCCGAGGCGCCGGTTCGGCTGTCGCCTGGGCATCGTGCTCCGCCTCGTTCTGGTCCTGGTCATCGTCCTCGCGCCAGTGCGGTTCATGCCGCTCGCGCACCAGGCCGAATGGCGAAGCCGCCCAGCGCCACAGGCGCAGGAAGCGATAGCCGAGCTCATCCATCACCATCAACCAGGAGAACCCGGTGAAGAGCGGAAAGCCGCACAGCATGGCCGCCACGGCCAGCAGGCCGGTGCCGCCCGAGTCGACCAGGGGCACCAAGGCGCCCACCAGCCCCTCGCCCAGAATGCCTCCCGAGGCATAGGGCAGCATGCTGTTCGGGCTGTAGAAATGCAGCGCCCCCAGCGTGGTGGTGCCCAGCAGCAGCAGCACCAGGCCGCCCAGGCGCACGGCAACGGCCGTGGCGTCCCATTCGATCTGCACACGGCGGTGGCGAATCAGCCACCAGCCGGCAAAGCCCAGCATGCCCGGCCACCACAGCGCGCTGGCACCGAACAGTGAATACAAAACATCGGCCAGCCAGGCCCCGAAAGGCCCCATCCAGTTGTCGACCTCGGTTTCAGGGCCGCGATGCGACCAGCCGGGATCCGCGGCCTCATAGCTGAACAGCGCCAGCAGCAGGAACACGCAGGCCGCCAGCAGAAGAATGATCGCCCCTTCCCGGGCCACGCCCTGCAGGTGGATTGCCAGGCGTGTGGTCGGCTGCTGGGGGCTCTCTTCCGTTGCGCGCCGCGGCACGCCCTTTTCCTTTGCACTCAACTCGCCAACCCCCTCGCACCGTTACGGCAACGGTGCCTGTCTCGACTTGCATGAAGCAGATTGAATTCAGCCGCCATCATACCGGGAGTACAGGCCTCGGCACAGTGGTCACGCAGGTCGCTTGAGCCAAATCGGCTGCGGCGTCAGACTAGAGGTATTCCTGCTGACGAGGAGCGCCCTTCGATGCTGTCCTGGCTTCCCGCGCGACCCGTGCGCTTTCCTCCCGTTTCGCACGCGTTGCGTGACCCGGAAGGCTTGCTGGCAGCGGGCGGTGAACTCACGCCCGAATGGCTGCTGGCGGCCTACCGGCACGGCATCTTTCCCTGGTACAGCGACGACCAGCCCATTCTGTGGTGGTGTCCCAACCCGCGCATGGTGCTGTTCCCCGATGAACTGCGCATCGCTCGCAGCCTGGGCAAGCGGCTGCGCAACGGCGGCCTGCTGGTCACCTTCGATCGGGCCTTCGAGACCGTCGTCAGGGCCTGCGCCGCGCCCCGCAAAGGCCAGCCGGGCACCTGGATCACCGAGGAGATGCATGCCGCCTACGTGACGCTGCATCGCCTCGGCTATGCCCGCTCGGTGGAGGTGTGGCGCGGAGCCGAATTGGTCGGCGGACTCTACGGCGTGGCTATGGGACCGGTGTTCTTCGGCGAGTCGATGTTCTCGCGCGCCAGCGACGCCTCGAAGGTCGCCCTCGTGCATCTGGTCCGCGCCATGCGCGCCGGCGGCGGACGTCTGATCGACTGCCAGATGCACACCCGCCACCTCGCCAGCCTGGGCGCACGGGACATCGCCCGCACCGAGTTCATCAACTATCTTGAATCATGTCTGGCGACGCCGGAACATAAGGATAGCCAATATCCCCTACCCTGCTGGGGGCTACCCGATGGCCCATCCCGCGTCGAACCCCTGACGGCACTCACTTAAGGAGGCGACCCCCGTGAGCAGCAATGCGCCTCGTCATCCGATAAGGGATCTGCGCTTCTTCCTGACCGTACCGCACGCCTGCAGCTATCTGGAGGGTCATGAAGCCACGACCTTGTTTCTCGACCCCCAGGAGTCGCATGGGCAGGGAATCTACGATTCTCTAGCCCTGCTCGGCTTTCGCCGCAGCGGACGGCACCTCTACCGCCCTCACTGCGAGGGATGCAGCGCCTGCGTCTCGGTACGCATACCGGTCGACGACTTCCAGCCCAGCCGCAGCCAGCGGCGGGTCGCCAGGCGCAACGGGGACTTGA
Organism: Billgrantia desiderata; assembly: GCF_900108215.1. Lineage (NCBI taxonomy): Bacteria > Pseudomonadati > Pseudomonadota > Gammaproteobacteria > Oceanospirillales > Halomonadaceae > Billgrantia > Billgrantia desiderata. The sequence goes on from NZ_FNVC01000015.1 coordinate 71,344, forward strand.
CGCTGATCGAACGACCGGCGCTGTTCGACGCCGAGCACTATGCGCTCTACGAGCGCTACATCCAGGTACGCCACTGGGACGGCGACATGTTCCCCCCCAGTCGCGAGCAGTACCGTACCTTCCTGACCCTCGACGAGCCTTACTCTCGGCTGCTCGAGTTCCGTCTGGACGAACGCTTGATCGCCGTGTCGGCCTTCGACCGCCTGGAGCACGGCCTCTCCGCCATCTACACCTTCTTCGACCCGGACCCGGACTACGACCGGCGCTCGCTCGGTACCTTCGCCGTGCTGAGCCTGTTGAACCTGGCCTACCGCGAGGGCTTGCCCCACGTCTATCTGGGCTACTGGATCCGCCAGTGCCGCAAGATGGCCTACAAGGAGGCCTACCGTCCGCTGGAGGCGCTGGAAGGGCGGCACTGGCGGCGCCTGCTACCCATCTCGACCTCACCCTGACACGGCCCGCTTTGCCTTGACGCCCGGCTTGCGGCACAATATCGCGCTATCCTAGGGACGGGCGCGCCGTTCGGTGTGCCCGGCGCCTGTCGTACGGCAGCCGCAACGCCCGGGGCCCAGGGCTGCCACGAAGCATACAGACCCATGTCATCAGCGAGGAACCGCCTATATGGCACGTGAAGACCATATCGAAATGGAAGGCGTCGTCGTCGATACCCTTCCCAACACCACCTTTCGCGTCGAGCTGGAAAACGGCCACGTCGTGACCGCCCACATCTCGGGCAAGATGCGCAAGAACTACATCCGCATTCTCACCGGCGACAAGGTCAAGGTCGAGCTGACCCCCTACGACCTGACCAAGGGCCGCATCGTCTATCGCTCACGCTGAGCGAACGCGGGCCTGGCAGCGACGACGCCCTCGATACGACAACGCCCCGTCCGAAGACAGGGCGCTGTGCGAGGTCGAGCCACCCTGGACTCAGGGCGCGTCGGCCATTTCCGACTCCGTGGAGAGGTGCAGTTCGCCATCCTCCACCGTGACGTGAACCACTCCACCGTGTTCGGATAGCTCCCCGAACAGGATCAGCTCCGCCAGCGGCTTCTTGAGTTTCTCCTGGATCAGCCTCGCCATGGGCCTTGCGCCCATGCTGGGGTCGTAGCCCTTCTCGGCCAGCCAGTCCCGTGCGGCGATGTCCACATCCAGCTGTACCCGCTTCTCGTCGAGCTGCGCCTGCAGCTCCACCAGGAACTTGTCCACCACGCTGCGCACCACTGAGGTGGGCAGAGAGTGGAACTGGATGATGCCGTCCAGGCGGTTACGGAACTCCGGCGAGAAGGTCTTGCGAATCACCTCCATGGCGTCGGTGGAGTGATCCTGGTGCTGGAAGCCGATGGAGCGGCGAGCCTGCTGCTCGGCACCGGCGTTCGAGGTCATGATCACGATCACATGGCGGAAGTCCGCCTCGCGCCCGTTGTTGTCGGTGAGCCGGCCGTGGTCCATCACCTGCAGCAGCAGGTTGAAGACTTCCGGGTGCGCCTTCTCGATCTCGTCGAGCAACAGCACGCAGTGCGGCTGCTTGGTGATCGCCTCGGTGAGCAACCCACCCTGGTCGTAGCCGACGTAGCCCGGAGGGGCACCGATCAGCCGCGACACGGTGTGGCGCTCCATGTACTCCGACATGTCGAAACGCACCAGCTCGATGCCCATGATCCGCGCCAGCTGACGCGCCACTTCGGTCTTGCCCACCCCGGTGGGGCCGGCGAAGAGGAAGCTGCCCACCGGCTTGTCGGGGGACTTGAGACCGGCCCGCGACAGTTTGATGGCGGCAGAGAGGCTGTCGATGGCCTCGTCCTGACCGAACACCAGCATCTTCAGGTCGCGATCCAGGTTCTCGAGCAGCTTGCGATCGGAGCTGGACACGCTCTTGGGCGGAATCCGTGCAATCGACGCCACCACCGCCTCGACCTGATCCACGTCGATGGTATCGACCCGCACCTCGGGCGGCAGCAGGCGCTGGTGGGCACCGGCCTCGTCGATCACGTCGATGGCCTTGTCGGGCAGATGGCGGTCGTTGATGTAGCGGTCCGCCAGGCGCGCCGCACTCTCCAGCGCCGCATCGGTGTACTTGAGCCGATGGTGCTCCTCGAAGCGCGAGCGCAGCCCCTTGAGGATGCGGATGGTGTCGTCCACCGAGGGGGCCATGACGTCGACCTTCTGGAAACGACGTGCCAGCGCCCGATCCTTCTCGAAGATGCCGCGGAACTCCTGGAAGGTGGTGGAGCCGATGCAGCGCAGCTCACCCGAGGAGAGCAGCGGCTTGAGCAGATTGGAGGCGTCCATCACGCCACCGGACGCCGCCCCGGCACCGATCACGGTGTGGATCTCATCGATGAAGAGGATCGAGTTGGGCTGCTTCTTGAGCTCAGCAAGCAAGCTCTTCAGACGCTTCTCGAAGTCGCCGCGGTACTTGGTGCCGGCCAGCAAGGCACCCATGTCGAGGGCGTAGACCACGGCGTCGCCGATGACCTCGGGCACGTCCTCTTCGACAATGCGCTTGGCCAGACCCTCGGCGATGGCGGTCTTGCCCACGCCGGCCTCGCCCACCAGCAGCGGGTTGTTCTTGCGCCGCCGGGCGAGAATCTGGATCACCCGTTCGAGCTCGTGCTCACGCCCGATGAGCGGATCGATCTTGCCCATCCGCGCCTGCTCGTTGAGGTTGGTGGCGTAGCCGGTCAAGGGGTTGGCGCTGGTCTCGCCGCCACCCTCTTCGGCCTCTTCGCTATCGCTGGGCGAAGACGAAGGATTCTGGCCGTGTCCCGCTACCTTGGAAATGCCGTGGGCGATGTAATTCACCGCATCGACCCGGGCCACGTTCTGCTGCTTGAGGAAGTAGACCGCCTGGCTCTCCTGCTCGGAGAAGATGGCCACCAGTACGTTGGCCCCGGTCACTTCGCTCTTGCCTGAGGACTGCACGTGAAACACGGCACGCTGCAGCACGCGTTGAAAGCCCAGGGTCGGCTGGGTCTCGCGGTCGCTCTGGTCCTCGGGAATCAGCGGGGTGGTGGAGTTGATGAAATCCTGCAGGTCGGACCGCAACTTGTCGAGGTTGGCCCCACAGGCTCGCAGCACGTCTGCCGCCGAGGCATTGTCGAGCAGCGCCAGCAGCAGGTGCTCCACGGTCATGAACTCGTGGCGCTTGGAGCGGGCCACGGTAAATGCCGTGTTCAGGGTCAGTTCAAGTTCTTTGCTCAGCATGGCAGTCCCCTTCTCGCCGCTTAGGGCTTGCATCGGATCTTTCGTGGTCCGGCACCTTCAACATCGGGCACAAACGCTGCCGTTGCAAGTCTCTTCACTCAACGACTGCCATTCCTGTCCCGTCTCGAGCAGGCCGGGAGTGGTCAGTCCGCCGCCTCGATGTCGCTGAGCAGCGGGTGCTGACACTCTCTTGCATATTGATTGACCTGATGGCTTTTGGTTTCCGCGATGTCGCGGGTAAATATGCCGCAGGTCGCCTTGCCTTGGGTATGCACCGTGAGCATCACCTGCACGGCGGTCTCGCTGTCCATGTGGAAGAAGCTCTGCAGCACCTCCACCACGAACTCCATGGGGGTGTAGTCGTCGTTGTGCAGCACTACCTTGTACATCGGCGGACGCGCCACCTCGGGGTCGGCAGGCTGCACGGCCAGGTCGCCGTCGTCCTGCTCTTCGGGACGCGGCGGTCGCGTCATGCCTGCCACGACGCCGACCGACTCCCATGCGCTCGGGTCATCAATCTCGAACATAAAAGCCACACACCATCTCGACAAGCCGGTCATCTGGCATCTCAGATTAGACGAGAACAGACCGGCAGGGTTCAGGTTGATACGCAAAAGGCCCCCGTCCGCCAGGCGGACGGGGGCCCGGTGGGTCGACGAGCCGCTTACATGTTGTCCGCGACCGCCTGGCCGAACTCGGAACACTTGAGCAGCTTGGCATTGTCCATCAGGCGATGGAAGTCATAGGTGACCTCGCCCTTGGCAATGGCCTTCTCCATGCCCTTGAGCACCAGATCGGCGGCCTCTACCCAACCCATGTGGCGCAGCATCATCTCGGCGGAGAGGATCACCGAACCGGGGTTGACCTTGTCCTGACCGGCGTACTTCGGCGCCGTGCCGTGGGTGGCCTCGAACATGGCCACGGCGTCGGCCAGGTTGGCGCCCGGCGCGATGCCGATGCCGCCCACTTCCGCCGCCAGGGCGTCGGAGAGGTAGTCGCCGTTGAGGTTCAGGGTGGCGATGACATCGTACTCGGCCGGACGCAGCAGGATCTGCTGCAGCATGGCGTCGGCAATGACGTCCTTGACCACGATGTTCTTGCCGGTCTTGGGGTTCTTGAACTGCATCCACGGACCGCCATCGAGCAGCTCGGCACCGAACTCCTGCTTGGCAACCTCGTAGCCCCAGTCCTTGAAGGAACCCTCGGTGAACTTCATGATGTTGCCCTTGTGCACCAGGGTCAGCGACTCACGGTCGTTGTCAACGGTGTACTGCAGAGCCTGACGCACCAGACGCTTGGTACCCTCCTCGGAGACGGGCTTGACGCCGATGCCGCAGTTCTCGGGGAAACGAATGTTGGTGACACCCATCTCCTCGCGCAGGAACTTGATCACCTTGTCGGCTTCCGGGGTGCCGGCCTTCCACTCGATGCCGGCGTAGATGTCCTCGGAGTTCTCGCGGAAGATCACCATGTCGACGTCGGCGGGCTTCTTGACCGGGCTCGGCACGCCTTCGAACCAGCGCACCGGACGCAGGCAGACGTAGAGGTCGAGCTTCTGACGCAGGGCCACGTTCAGCGAGCGGATGCCACCGCCCACGGGAGTGGTCAGCGGCCCCTTGATGGAGACGACGTACTCCTGGACGGCCTCCAGGGTCTCTTCCGGCAGCCAGGTGTCGGCATCGTAGACCTGAGTGGCCTTCTCGCCGGCGTAGACTTCCATCCAGTGGATCTTGCGCTCGCCGTTGTAGGCCTTCTGCACGGCGGCGTCGATGGCGATCTTCATCGCCGGTGTGACGTCGACGCCAATGCCATCACCCTCGATGAACGGGATGATCGGATTGTTCGGTACGTTCAGGGTGTTGTCGGCGTTGACGGTAATCTTCTCGCCGCCTTCAGGGACGACAATTTTCTGATACCCCATTGAGAACTCCCCTGTCTGGTATGTTCAGTGGAGCGCGGAGTATAGCATCGTCGACCCAACCGGCCCATATGACCTAAGGACCCCCATCCGCGGATGGCGGACGGGGGTCGATGGGCAGAGCCGGAAGGTGCTAGCGGGATATCAGCCCTTGGCCACCAGCGCCAGGGCCTCGTTCAAGGTCTTGCTCGGACGCATGACCGCCTGTGCCAGCGCCGGATCAGCATGGTAGTAGCCACCGATGTCGACCGGCTGGCCCTGCACGCTGTTCAGCTCGTCGAGAATGGTCGCCTCGTTGGCCTCCAGGGTCTCGGCCAGGCGGGCGAACAGCGACTTGAGTTCGGCGTCCTCGTCCTGGGCGGCCAGGGCCCGGGCCCAGTACAGGGCCAGATAGAAGTGGCTGCCCCGGTTGTCCAGCTCACCGACCTTGCGCGAGGGCGACTTGTCGTTCTCGAGGAACTGACCGATGGCCTTGTCCAGCGCGTCTGCCAGCAGCGCGGCACGCTCGTTGCCGAAGCGCTTGGCGAGATGCTCCAGCGAGGCGGTCAACGCCAGGAACTCGCCGAGGCTGTCCCAGCGCAGGTGATTCTCCTCCAGCAGCTGCTGCACGTGCTTGGGCGCAGAGCCGCCGGCGCCGGTCTCGAACATGCCGCCACCGGCCATCAGCGGCACGATGGAGAGCATCTTGGCGCTGGTGCCGAGCTCCATGATCGGGAACAGGTCGGTGAGGTAGTCACGCAGGATGTTGCCGGTCACCGAGATGGTGTCGAGGCCACGGATCACGCGCTCCAGGGTATAGCGCATGGCGCGGACCTGGGACATGATCTGGATGTCGAGACCGCTGGTATCGTGATCCTTGAGGTAGGTCTTGACCTTCTTGATCAGTTCGTTCTCGTGCGGGCGATAGGGGTCGAGCCAGAACACCGCCGGCATGCCGGAATCGCGGCAGCGCTCCACGGCCAGCTTGACCCAGTCGCGGATCGGTTCGTCCTTGACCTGACACATCCGCCAGATATCGCCCTTCTCGACGTTCTGGGACAGCAGCACCTCGCCGGTCTCCAGATCGGTGATGTTGGCGACGCCGTCAGCCGGCACCTCGAAGGTCTTGTCGTGGGAGCCGTACTCCTCCGCCTTCTGCGCCATCAGGCCGACGTTGGGCACGGTGCCCATGGTGGCCGGATCGAAGGCGCCGTGCCATTTGCAGAAGTTGATCATCTCCTGGTAGATGCGCGCGAAGGTGGACTCCGGGATCACCGCCTTGACGTCCTTCATGCGGCCATCGGCACCGTACATCTGGCCGCCGGCGCGGATCATGGCCGGCATGGAGGCATCGACGATCACGTCGCTGGGCGAGTGGAAGTTGGTGATGCCGCGGGCCGAATCCACCATGGCCAGCTCGGGACGCTGGTCGTGGCAGGCGTGCAGGTCGCGGATGACCTCCTCACGCTGGGATTCGGGCAGGGTGTCGAGCTTGTCGTAGAGGTTCACCATGCCGTTGTTGACGTCGACCCCCAGCTCCTCGAACAGCGCACCGTGCTTCTCGAAGGCATCCTTGTAGAAGATCTTGACGCAGTGGCCGAAGACGATCGGGTGCGAGACCTTCATCATGGTCGCCTTGACGTGCAGGGAGAACATCACGCCGGTCTTGCGCGCATCCTCGATCTCACGCTCGTAGAATTCGCACAGCGCCTTCTTGCTCATGAACATGCTGTCGATGATCTCGCCTTCGAGCAGCGCGACCTTGGGCTTGAGCACCAGCGACTCGCCGCTGTTGGTGATCAGCTCCATCTTCACGTTGCGGGCGCGGTCCAGCGTCATCGACTTCTCGCCGTGGTAGAAGTCGCCGCCGTGCATGTGCGATACGTGGGTGCGCGAAGCCTGGCTCCACTCGCCCATGGAGTGCGGATACTTGCGGGCATACTCCTTGACCGCCTTGGGTGCGCGGCGGTCGGAGTTACCCTCGCGCAGCACCGGGTTGACGGCACTGCCCTTGACCTTGTCGTAGCGCGCCTTGATCTCTTTCTCTTCGTCGTTCTTCGGCTCGTCCGGATACTCCGGCAGCTTGTAGCCCTGCCCCTGCAGCTCCTTGATGGCCGCCCTGAGCTGCGGCATGGAGGCACTGATGTTGGGCAGCTTGATGATGTTGGCTTCCGGCGTCTTGGCCAGGGCGCCCAGCTCGGCGAGGTGGTCCTCGACGCGCTGCTCGGCGGTCAGGTAATCGGGAAACTGGGAGAGAATGCGAGCCGCCAGGGAGATGTCCCGGGTTTCCACCTCGACACCGGCGGCGTCGGTGTAGGCGTCGATGATCGGCAACAATGAATAGGTCGCCAACGCAGGCGCTTCGTCGGTGAACGTATAGATAATCTTCGGCGTTTTTGACATGGTGGCTTTGATCTCTCTGGTCGCTGCGGTGGCAATAACTGGAACGGTTGCGCACACTCACGATGCCAGGAACGGGATCCCGGCGTGCTCCACCTACGGTTCTCATCTGGCGGGGGATGCGCTTGGCATCGACCCGGTGGCGAAGTCACGATAGGCCCCGTAACGGCGAGGGCGCTCCCGGCGAGCGTGCGCATTATATCAGCCCGCCCGCCTCGGCGTATGGTCAATAAGGCTGACGCCTTTCCCCCTCCCATCCCGCCCCGCTTGCCGGTAAGCTTTGCCCCATGAGCGCCATCTATCTCCTGCACAAGCCCTACCGCATGCTCTCCCAGTTCACCGATCGCCGCGGCCAGGGGGAAGCGCCGCGTGCGACACTGGCAGACATCCTCGAGGTGCCGGGCATCTACGCCGCAGGACGGCTGGACTATGATTCAGAAGGACTGCTGTTGTTGACCGACGATGGCGCGCTGATCCAGCGCATCAGCGACCCGCGCCACAAGCAGCCCAAGACCTATCGCGTGCAGGTGGAAGGCTGCCCCGACGAGTCGGCACTGGCGGCACTGCGTCAAGGTGTCGCGCTCAGCGACGGCATGACCCGCCCGGCCAAGGTACGGCGACTGACCCACAGCGGCCTGGCGGAGCGCACGCCGCCGCTGGACCCGAAGCGGCATCCGCTGACGACCTGGCTGGAGCTGACCATCAGCGAAGGCCGCAACCGCCAGGTCAGGCGCATGACTGCCCATGTCGGCCACCCCACCCTGCGCCTGGTGCGCGTGGCCATTGGCCCCTGGCGCCTGGACGGGCTGGCACCGGGAGAGTGGCGCCGCGAGACCCTGCACGCCCCGCGCAACACGAGCCGGCGACCGCCGCACCGCAAAGGCAGAGGAGAACAACGATGAGCCGCTGGCAACCGCACGTCACCGTGGCTACCGTCGTGGAGCGCGCCGGTCGTTTTCTGATGGTGGAAGAAGCCCCCCGAGGCAGCAAGGTCACCCTGTTCAATCAGCCCGCCGGCCATCTGGAGCCCGGCGAGCGACTGAAGGAAGCCGCCCTGCGCGAACTGCGCGAGGAGACCGCCTGGCAGGTGGGCATCACCGACTATCTCGGTCTCTACGTCTACCAGGCGCCGAACGGCGAAACCTTCCACAGCCACGGCTTCTTCGGCATGGCGCTGGCCCACCTGGGCAACCCGCTCGATCCTGCCATCGTCGCCGTGCACTGGCTGACCCTCGACGAGGTCGAGGAGCTCGAACGCCAGGGACGCATGCGCAGCCCGCTGGTGCTGCGCCGCATTCGCGATGCCCTGGCGGCACGCTTCTACCCCATGGACACGGTGCACGAGCTCTAGTCTCGTATCAGCAGCCGATACAGCGCCGGGATCACCAGCAGCGTCAGCAGCGTCGAAGCCACCAGCCCGGAGATGATCGCCCAGGCCATCGGCGGCCACAGCGTCGACTGGGTCAGGGTCAGCGGCACCAGGCCGGCCACGGTGGTGGCGGTGGTGAGCAGCACCGGCCGCGTGCGGCGCGCCACCGCCGCGACCACGGCCTCGCTCACCGATTCGCCCTGGCGCCGGTTGGCGTTCATCAGGTCGATCAGCACGATGGCGTTGTTGACCACGATGCCGACCAGCGCCACCACACCCAGAATGGCAGTGAAGCCGAACGGCTGGCCGGTCAGCCACAGTCCCGGCACCACGCCGATGATCGCCAGCGGCAGCGTAGTCAGCACGATCAACAGCTGGCGGAAGGAGTTGAACTGGGCGAGCAGGAAGACCACCAGCAGCAGGCCGCCGAACGGCAGCGTCTGGAACAGCGCGGTATTGGCATCGCCGGCGGATTCCGCCGCCCCGCCGACGCTGTAGCTGACCCCGGGCGGCAGCTCGAGCGCCTCCAGGCGCGGCAGGATGTCGCTCAACACGCCATCGTAGGTCCAGCCATCCGCCACCTCGGCCAGCACCGCCGTCATGCGCTGCAGACCGCGATGCTGGATCACCGCTGGGCGCCAGGCAGGCGTCAGGTTGGCGATCTCGCCCAGCGGCAATGAACGCCCGTCGGCCGCGGTCAGGCGTAGCCCTTCGAGCCCCTCGAGGGAGAAGCGCTCGCCCTCCGGTGCCCGTACCAGCAGCGGTGCGGGGTCGCGACCGGCACGCCAGGCGCTGACCTCGATGCCGCGGCTGGCACCGGCCAGGGCCATGGCCACGTCATGTCGCGAGAGGCCGTACTCGGCGGCACGGGCATCGTCGGTCTCGACCCGCAGGGTGGCCAGCCCCTCACCCAGGCGATGGCGCGCATCCCGAGCCCCCTCGGCTTCGCGCACCACGCTGAGAATCGCACCGGCGGCGTCCGCCAGCGCGGCGCGGTCCTCGCCGAATACCCGAATCTCCACCGGCGCTTCCAGCGGCGGCCCCTGCCCCAGCCTGCGCGCCACCACTTCGGCCTCGGGCAGCCACTCCGGCGCCACGGCTCGCACCCAGGTCATCAGCGCGGTCAGGTCCTCGGCACTTTCGGCCTCCACCACCAGCCGCGCCAGGTGCGACTGGCGCGGCTGCTCGACCAGGTTGTAGTAGAAGCGCGGACCGCTGAAGCCGGCGAAGCGGTGCACCGCCTGCACCGCCGGACGCGCGGCCAGCTCGGCAGCCAGCACCTCGGCCTGATAGGCGGTGTAGTCGAGGTGGGTGCCCTCGGGGAAGTTGAGGTCGACGACGAGCTGGTTGCGATCGGTGTCGGGGAAGAAGTCGTGGTCCAGCAGCGGCAGCATGGCGATGGCAGCCACCAGCAGTATGCCCGCCCCTGCCAGCACCGCCAGCGGCCAGCGCACGGCGACCCGACCGACATGCTGGCCGATGGCCTGCAACCGCTCACGGCGTGCCGCCAGCCGGGGCTTGAGGATACCGGCGGCAAACACCGGAGTGACGAACACGGCATAGACGTAACTCACCGCCAGGGTCAGCATCACCATGATGGGAATGGCACGAGTGAAGTCGGCGGTGTTGCCGCCGGAAAGCAGCAGCGGCACGAAGGCCGCCAGGGTAGTGCCGGTGGCCGCCAGCAAGGGCGTGGCCAGCTCCCGCACCGAGCGGGTCACGGCCTGCATGGCCGAACGCCCCTGGTCGCGGTGGTACTGGATGTTCTCGACCATCACGATGGCGTTGTCCACCAGCATGCCCAGCGCGATCACCATGCCGGCCACGGCGATCTGATGCAGCACGCCGCCGCCCATGGCGTACAGGGCCAGCGAGGAGAAGGTCACCAGCGGCACGATCACCATCACCGCGAGCCCCAGCCGCAGCCCCATCACCACAAACAGCAGCACGCCGAGAATGGCGATCCCCAGCAGCAGCGAGAAGCCCAGCTCCGCCAGCCGACGCTCGACCCAGTGCGGCTGATAGAAGGTCTCCTCGATGGCGAGCGGGGCGTAGACGGGGCGCAGCTCATCCACCAGCTCGCGCAGCTGCTTGCCGAAGCGAACGGCATTGCCGCGGTCGTTGGCGAGCACCACCCCCAGCGCCACCGCCGGGCGTCCGTCGTGCCACATGCGCGCGGTGGCGGGCTCCTGCGGTGCCAGGCTGACGTCGGTGAGCTCACCGAGTGGCACCAGGTCGCCCTGCCGGGTACGGATCGGGGTGGCGGCGAGTTCCTCCAGCGAGCCGAACTCGGTGATCGGGTCGAGCACCAGCGAGCGCCCCGCCATCTCCAGCGTGCCACCGGGAGAGGTCAGGTTGCGCACGGCGAGCTGGTCGCCGAGCGCCCGGGCGTCGAGCCCGGTCATCTCGGCCAGCGTATCGTCCCAGCCGACCACGACCTGTTGGCCCGGGTCGGCGAGCAGGTCGATGCGGGAGACCTCCTTGAGGCGGAACAGGTCGCGGCGCAGGCGCTTGGCCGCCTCGCGCAGCTCGAGCAGATCGTCCGAGCCGGTCACCGAGAGCACGATGCCGTGGGTATCGGAGTCGCGGTCGCTGATCTCCGCCTCGCCCACGCCGTCGGGAAATTGGCGAGCGGCACGGTTCACGGCGATACGCACCTGCTCCCAGGCGGCATCGGTATCATAGACGTGCTCGTGCATCTCGATGGTGACATGAGCCACGCCGAGCCGCGCGGTACCGATGATGTCGTTGATTTCCTCGACCTGGGCCAGCTCCTCTTCGAGAGGGTTGAGCACCAGCCGCTCGACCTGTTCCGGCTCCGCGCCGGGATAGGGCACCAGCACCTGGCCGAAGCGATAGGGGAAGAACGGGTCCTCCTGACGGTCCATCGCCACCCAGGCCACCAGGCCCAGCAGCGCCAGCAGCAGCGTGACGGTCAGGATCAGGCGTTTGTAACGCAGCGAGGCGAGCATCCAGCTCATGGCAACACCCTCACCCGCATGCCCTCTTCCAGGCGCCCCTGCCCTGCCGTCACCACCCGATCACCCGGTGCCAGCCCCTCGCCGTTCACCGACACCCAGCCGCCGGCCAGGCGCCCCGGCGTCACGGGAGCACGTCGAATGGTGTCGTCATCGCCGATGGTCAGCACGTAGGGCGCGCTACCGGCGGGATCGACCACCGCCGCCAGCGGCACCCGCGTGACCGGCCGTGCGGCGATCTCGAGCTGGACCCGCACCGGCTCGCCCAGCGCCAGGGCGGAGTCGGTGGGCAGGGCGACGATGACCGGCGCCATGCTCTCTCCCGCACGCCCGACATGGACGATCTCCCCGTCGATGCGCTGAGTCCCGAACGTCGGCGCGACGCTTGCTGCCTGCCCGCGTTCCAGCCGCGCGGCAAGGTTGGCCGGCACACGGATGGCCACCTCACGCTCGGCCACCCCGGCCAACTGCATGATCGGCTGGCCGGCCGCGACGAAATCGCCGGGCTCGGCGTCCAGATCGGTCACCTCGGCGGCGAAAGGCGCCCGCAGCGTCAACTCCTCGAGCTGCGCCTTGGCCTCGTCGCGCTGTGCCAGGGCCTGCTCGCGGGCCTGGACCAGCGCCTCGCGCTCCGAACGCAGCCGGTCCAACTCTTCTTCGGCGCTGAGGTTGCGCTCACGCAGAGTGCGGGCACGCTCCACGTCGCGCTCCAGCCGGCTGAGGCTGGCGTCCAGCTCACGCACCCTCGCTTCGGCCGCGGCGAACGCCGGTGCCATGGCCGGGTTGTGCAGCGTGGCCAGCAACTCTCCCTGCTCGACTCGTTGGCCACGAACCACGCGGCGCTCGCGCAGTACCCCACCATGCAGAAAGGCCGGGGCCGCCCGCTCGCTGGCCCGTACCACGCCGGGAAAGCGATATCTCACCTCGTCCGGCACCAGTTGCACCGCTTCACCGCGTACGCTGGGCAGCGGCTCCTCGATACGCTCGACCTGCGCCGGTGCCGCGTCGCAACCCGCCAGCACAACCGCCGTCAGCATCAGCGCAACCGCTAGGCTTGCACGCACCACCCTCCCCATCGCTCTTCCCTCCCATCGAACCGTGTTGTCATCGAACCGTGTTGTCATCGAACAGTCGTGATTGGCCCACCCATGAACTGGTCGACCGGTCAGTTATTCACGCAAAAAAACGCTCACTCTCGTGGCGTTACGCCTTCCATGAAAATCTTCAGAAAATCTTCCAGGAACGCCTCGTCGGAGCCCATGCCCGGCCAGTGCTGGTGATGGCACTTGGCCTCGAACCACTGGGTACAGGACATCACGAAGACGGCGATGACATGCGTGGGGTTGATGTCGGCCCGCAGCAGGCCGCGAAGTTGGGCCTGACGCACCCACTCGGCCCCGGCCCCGACGAGCTGGCTGTCGAGCTCGCTGCAGTGGTTGTCTCCCTCCAGGTGCGTCCAGGCGAACAGGCGCACCACGCCGGGGTTTTCGCGCAGAAAATGGAAGTAGGCTTCCACCGAGCTGCGCAGCAGCGCGGCATCCGGCTCGCCGGCCTCCTCCAGCATTGCCATCTGGGCGGTGAAGTAGCGCTCGAAGGCGCGATCCTTGACCGCCTCCCACAGCTGCTCCTTGCTGCCGAAGTGATGGTGGATCAAGCTCTTGGTCACCTCGGCCGCACGCGCCAGCTCGCTGAGCTTCACGGCGGAAAAGCCCTGCTCGACGAACAGCGCTTCCGCCGCCTCGAGGATGCGGGCGCGGGTCAGTTCGGGATCGCGGGTCTGGATTTTTCGATTCATGCGCCGAAGATAGCGCTAACTGGCCGACCGGTCAATTGGCTGCAAATGCACCGACACGCAAAAGCATCATCCCCGCGCCAGGATGAAGACACGACAGAATGTAGGGTATAATCCCCGCCCATTTGCGACCCACTCAACCCGAGAGCGCCCATGACCGCCACCTCAGGCAAGGTGATCGTCGGCATGTCCGGCGGCGTCGACTCCTCCGTTTCCGCCCTGCTGCTGCTGGAGCAGGGCCATCAGGTCGAAGGCCTGTTCATGAAGAACTGGGACGAGGACGACGGCACCGAGTACTGTACCGCCAAGGCCGACCTGGCGGACGCCCAGGCCGTGTGCGAGAAGCTGGGCATCAAGCTGCATACGGCCAACTTTGCTGCCGAGTACTGGGACAACGTGTTCGAGCACTTCCTGGCCGAGTACAAGGCCGGTCGCACGCCGAACCCGGACATCCTGTGCAACCGCGAGATCAAGTTCAAGGTGTTCCTCGAGTACGCCGAGATGCTCGGCGCCGCGAAGATCGCCACCGGCCACTATGTTCGTGGCGGCGTGCGCCACGGCCGGCCACGGCTGCTCAAGGGCATCGACGCCAACAAGGACCAGAGCTATTTCCTGCACGCCGTGCCGGAAGCCGCCATCGCCCGCACGCTGTTCCCGGTAGGCGAACTGGAGAAGCCCGAGGTACGTGCCATCGCCGAACGCCACGGCCTGGCCACCGCACGCAAGAAGGACTCCACCGGTATCTGCTTCATCGGTGAGCGGCGCTTCCGCGACTTCCTGCAGCAGTACCTGCCGGCGCAGCCGGGCGTGATCGAGACGCCCGAGGGCGAAGTGATCGGCGAGCACATGGGGCTGATGTACTACACCCTGGGCCAGCGCCAGGGGCTCGGCATCGGCGGGCTGGCCAACCACCCCGAGGCGCCCTGGTACGTGGCGGGCAAGGATCTCGAGCGCAACGTGCTGGTCGCGGTGCAGGGCAAGCACCATCCCTTGCTGTACACCGATACGCTGGCCACCGAGGCGATGGATTGGGTAGCCGGCGAGCCCCCCGCCGCCGAGGGTCGCTTTACCGCCAAGACCCGCTACCGCCAGAGCGACGTGCCGTGCCACATGCGCACGCTCCCGGATGGCGGCGTCGAAGTGCACTTCATCGATCCCCAGCGCGCCGTCACCCCCGGCCAGTCGCTGGTGCTCTACGACGGCGAGATCTGCCTGGGCGGCGGCGTGATCCGCGACATCTGGAATGCCGAGGAGACCGGCGCATGAACACCACGCCCATTCATCGCGCTCCCGACACCCCCGCTGCGCGCCAGGCGCTGGCACTGGCCGGCGTGTTCCAGGCCGCCAGCCTGGTCGACGAGCTGGCCCGTACCGGCCAGGTCGAGCCGCGCCCCTGGGAAACCCTGATTCGCGCCACGCTCGACACCGACCCGGAAAGCTTCGAGGCAATCTACGGCGGCCACCCCAACAATCTGCGCCGCGGCCTGGAAGTGCTCGAAGCCGTGGTGGGGCGCCGCCAGGCCAATCCGGTGGTGCTGCGCTATGGTTTCTCGCTGCTGCTGCTGATGAGCAAGCTGCGCAACGACAACGCCATGATGAGCACCCTCGGCCAGCACCTCAGCCGTATCCAGGGCCAGGCCGAGCACTTCGGCGCGACCCACGAGAACGTCATCGCCAGCCTTGGCGAGGCCTATCAGGAGACACTCTCGACCCTGAAGACCCGCATCGTGGTACAGGGCGACCCTTCGATACTGCAAAGCCGCATGATGCCCGAGCGGGTACGCGCCATTTTGCTCGCCGGCATCCGCTTCGCCCTGCTCTGGCACCAGCAGGGTGGCCGCCGCTGGCGGCTCGTACTCCAGCGCGGCGCCCTCAAGAACGCCCTGGACCAGTTGGGCTGATACCCGTTTCCCTCACTCCATTTCCTACACGCACCGGATAACGACCATGCAAGCCGCTTCCCTGCCCCTCACCGCTCTTACCGCCCTCTCTCCCGTCGACGGCCGCTATGGCAACAAGGCCGAGAGCCTGCGTGAACACTTCAGCGAGTTCGGCCTGATCCGCGCCCGCGTGATCGTCGAGATCCGCTGGCTGCAGCGCCTCGCCGAGCAGGGCGGCATCGTCGAGGTGCCACCGCTCTCGGCCGAGGCCACGGCCTTCCTCGAGGCGATGATCCGCGACTTCTCGCTGACCGACGCCGAGCGCATCAAGGAGATCGAGCGCACCACCAACCACGACGTCAAGGCGGTGGAGTACTTCATCAAGGAGAAGATCGTCGCGCAGCCGGAGCTGCACGCCATCACCGAGTTCGTGCACTTCGCCTGCACCAGCGAAGACATCAACAATCTCTCCTACGGCGTGATGCTCGCCGACGGCCTGAAGACACTGCTGCCGGTGATGCACCGGGTGGCCGACGAGATCGCCAAGCTGGCCCACGAGCACGCCGCCCTGCCGATGCTCTCGCGCACCCATGGCCAGACGGCCAGCCCCACCACCCTGGGCAAGGAGATGGCCAACGTCGCCTATCGCCTGCGCCGCCAGCTCGCCCAGATCGAGAACGTCGAGATCCTCGGCAAGATCAACGGCGCGGTAGGCAACTACAACGCTCATCTGGCCACCTATCCGGACGTCGACTGGGAGGCCAACGCGCGCACTTTCGTCGAGGGCCTGGGGCTGACCTTCAACCCCTACACCACCCAGATCGAGCCCCACGACTACATTGCCGAGCTGTTCGACGCCGTGTGCCGCTTCAACACCGTACTGATCGACTTCGACCGCGACGTGTGGGGCTACATCTCGCTGGGCTACTTCAAGCAGAAGACGGTCGAGGGCGAGATCGGCTCCTCGACCATGCCGCACAAGGTCAACCCCATCGACTTCGAGAACTCCGAGGGCAACCTGGGCCTGGCCAATGCGGTGCTCGGTCATCTGGCGCAGAAGCTGCCGATCTCGCGCTGGCAGCGCGACCTCACCGACTCCACCGTGCTGCGCAACCTCGGCGTCGGCCTGGCCTACGGCCTGATCGCCTACGAGGCGGCGCTCAAGGGCATCGGCAAGCTCGAGGCCAACCCGGCGCGCCTGGCCGAGGACCTCGACGCCAGTTGGGAGGTGCTCGCCGAGCCGATCCAGACGGTGATGCGTCGCTACGGTATCGAGAAGCCCTACGAGAAACTCAAGGAGCTGACCCGCGGCAAGCGGATCGACAAGGCCGGCTTTGCCGCCTTCATCGATACGCTGGAACTGCCGGCCGAGGTCAAGACCGAGCTCAAGGCGCTGACGCCGGCCACCTACATCGGCAACGCCGAGGACCAGGCCCGCCGGCTGTGAGCCGGCCGGCATCGTACCAGGAGGCGCCATGGTCAAGCTGACCAAGATCTACACCCGCACCGGCGACAAGGGCGACACCGGTCTCGGCGACGGCACCCGCGTGGCCAAGCATGACATGCGGGTGGAAGCCTTCGGCACGGTGGACGAAGCCAACGCCACCCTCGGCCTGGCCCAGCTGCATGCCGAGGGTGAGCTGCATGAACTCCTGGCCCGGCTGCAGAACGACCTGTTCGACGTCGGTGCCGATCTGTGCACGCCGGAGCAGGAGAATCCGCCGTACCCGCCGCTGCGGGTCACGGCTGGCCAGGTGGAGTATCTGGAAGCACGCATCGACGCCTACAACGCCGAGCTCGCCACCCTGCGCTCGTTCATCCTGCCCGGCGGTACGCCGCTTGCCGCCCACCTACACCTGGCCCGCACCGTGGCCCGCCGTGCCGAGCGCGCGGTCACGGCGCTGATGACGGAACAGCCGGTCAATCCCGAGGTGCTGCGCTACCTCAACCGCCTCTCCGACCTGCTGTTCGTCCTGGCGCGGCGAGCCAATGGCAACGGCGAACGCGACGTGCTTTGGGTGCCCGGCGCCAACCGCTAAGCCAAGACTCTGTCCGAAAACTGGCTGCGCTCGGCCATACGGCGTTAAAATTCGGCTCAAAGTACTCATTTACACTCCGTAAACTCCGTCTTCTCGCCGATTTTTGCCTTGTCTGGCCTTCGCTCGCCGATTTTTCAGACAAAGCCTCATTCACATCAATACGCTACCATTACCCTTCAGCTCGCAGGGCCCTCACGCCCTGCGGCTCTTCGTGCCATCTGCCGAGTAGTGAGACACCATGCCAAGCGACGCCCCTCTCAGCCTGCTGGGCGGCCTCACCGCCGCCGAGTTCCTGCGCGACTACTGGCAGCGCAAGCCGCTGCTGATCCGCGGTGCCTTTGTCGACTTCGAAAGCCCCCTGGACCCCGACGAACTGGCCGGGCTTGCCTGCGAGGAGGGCGTCGAAGCCCGGCTGGTGGAAGAGGACGGCCCCGACGGCCCCTGGCAGGTCAGCCACGGCCCCTTCGACGAGGCCGTGTTCGGCGAACTGCCCGAGCGCGACTGGACCCTGCTGGTGCAGGCCGTGGACCATTACGTACCCGAAGTAGCCGAGCTGCTCGAGCACTTCGACTTCCTGCCGCGCTGGCGACTCGACGACATCATGATCAGCTACGCCCCGCCGGGCGGCAGCGTCGGCCCACACGTCGACCAGTACGACGTCTTTCTGATCCAGGGCCTGGGGCGGCGGCGCTGGCAGTTGGGCGGCAGGGTGCCCGACGACGCGCCGATCATCCCCGGCATCGACCTGCGCATTCTCGAGCGTTTCACGGTGGCAGCGGGCGACGACTGGGTGCTGGAGCCCGGCGACATGCTCTACCTGCCGCCGGGCTGGGCGCACCACGGCGTCAGCCAGTCCGACGACTGCATGACCTACTCGGTGGGCTTTCGCGCTCCCTCGGCGGACGAGGCGGTCACCTCCTTCGCCGACTTCATCGGCGAACGGCTGCCGCCCTCGCTGCGCTACGCCGATGCCGGCATGACCCCACCCGCCGACCCGGCGGAGCTCGACGATGCCGCCCTCGAACGCATGCGCCGGCTGATCCTCTCCACCCTGGACGAGCCCAACCAGCTCGCCCAGTGGTTCGGCCGGGTGATGACCCAGCCCAAGTACGTCGACCAACTGGTACCCAGCGACACCCCGACGGACGTCGATGAGCTTGTCGCTCTACTACAGGAAGGCGAGGAGCTGCTGAGAAGCCCCGGCTCACGCTTTGCCTGGCGCGCCCTGGATGACGAAACCGCCACGTTGTTCGCCGACGGCGACGGTATCGCCTGTGCGCTGCCGCTGGCACGCGCCGTGGCCAGCGACGAACCCCTGGATGCCGAGCTGCTGGCCCATGAGGGGGCCGCCGAGCTGCTCGCCGCCCTGTACGATGCCGGCAGCCTGGCCTGGGCCGAGGAAGAGTAAGAGATTGAAAAAAAGCGGAAAAGGAGAGACGCCATGAAGGAGCGGATCGAGATCCGTGAAGGCAGCTGGGCCGAGCTTGGCGAGGTGGCCGGCGAAATCCGTCGTATCGTGTTCATCGAGGAGCAGCAGGTGCCCCGCGAAGAGGAGTGGGACGGCCGCGACGACGCGTGCCGCCACTTCCTCGCACTGCACGACGACTCGCCACTGGGCACCGCCCGGCTGCTGCCCGACGGCCACATCGGTCGGGTCGCCGTGCTGCGCGAAGCACGCGGCCTGGGTATCGGCGCGGCGCTGATGCGGGCTGCCATCGCCTCGGCCCGCCGCCTGGGCCACGCCCAGGTCGAACTGGCCGCCCAGACTCACGCCCTTGCCTTCTATGAAAACCTCGGCTTCACGGCCTACGGCGAGGTTTTCCTCGACGCCGGCATACCGCACCGCAACATGCGCCTTTCCCTGACCGACTGAACACCCTCCCTACCCTTAGAAAGGCGAAATTCGACTACAGGATTCAGGCGTAAAGCCATGGTCTTGTAGTCGAACTACAACCCTACCTGCCCCCAAGTGATGATTGTGAGACTCAGTCTTCATGCGGCATAGTGATATCAAGGCGAAGTTAAAACGACCGTTCGATAACGTTCGCAATGTGTCGAAAACAGTAAGCGTCTTAACGTTCATCTGAGTTCGACCAACGCCGTAGAGACAAGCAGGACGTTCTGGTTGACTCTGACATGACTTCGCAGGTGCAGCATAGTCCGGGAAGTCCGGTCGAATGCCGCCAACTGACGAGGCAGCGAGCGCCGCCGCATGGCAATCGAAGCCGAAGACCCCACCTCAGATCGGAAGGATGGCAACATGTCATACAAAGACGACATCAAGGCACTGGCTCAACTGCGTGAAGCCCAGCAAGGCAAGTGGGCCAGCATCAGCCCCGAGAATGCCGCCCGCATGCGTGCCCAGAACCGCTTCAAGACCGGTCTGGATATTGCCAAGTACACCGCCAAGATCATGCGCGAGGACATGGCCGCCTACGACGCCGACAGCTCACAGTACACCCAGTCGCTGGGCTGCTGGCACGGTTTCATCGGTCAGCAGAAGCTGATTTCGATCAAGAAGCACTTCGGCACCACCAAGCGTCGCTACCTCTACCTCTCCGGCTGGATGGTCGCCGCCCTGCGCTCCGAGTTCGGCCCGCTGCCCGACCAGTCCATGCACGAGAAGACCAGCGTGCCGGGTCTGATCGAAGAGCTCTACACCTTCCTGCGCCAGGCCGACGCCTGGGAGCTCAACCACCTGTTCCGCGATCTCGAAGCGGCCCAGAAGGCCGGCGACAAGGCCAAGGCCGAGGCACTGATCGCCAAGATCGACAACCACGAGACCCACGTGGTGCCGATCATCGCCGACATCGATGCCGGTTTCGGTAACGCCGAGGCCACCTATCTGCTGGCCAAGAAGATGATCGAGGCGGGCGCCTGCTGTATCCAGCTCGAGAACCAGGTTTCCGACGAGAAGCAGTGCGGCCATCAGGACGGCAAGGTCACCGTGCCCCACGAGGACTTCCTGGCCAAGATCAATGCCGTGCGCTACGCCTTCCTCGAACTGGGCGTGGATGACGGCGTGATCGTCGCCCGCACCGACTCCCTGGGCGCCGGCCTGACCCAGAAGATCGCCGTGACCAAGGAGCCGGGCGATCTGGGCGACCAGTACAACAGCTTCCTCGACGGTGACGTGATCGAAAGCGCTACCGACATCGACAACGGCGACGTGGTGATCAAGCAGAACGGCAAGCTGGTCAAGGTCAAGCGTCTGGCTTCCGGCCTGTACCAGTTCAAGCCCGGCACCGGCGAAGACCGCGTGGTACTCGACTGTATCACCAGCCTGCAGAACGGCGCCGACCTGCTGTGGATCGAGACCGAGAAGCCCCACGTCGGCCAGATCAAGGGCATGGTGGACCGCATTCGCCAGGTGGTGCCGGACGCCAAGCTGGTCTACAACAACTCGCCCTCCTTCAACTGGACGCTCAACTTCCGTCAGCAGGTATTCGATGCCTGGGAGAAGGAAGGCAAGGATGTCTCGGCCTACGACCGCGCCAACCTGATGAGCGCCGAGTACGACAGCACCGAGCTTGGCAAGCTGGCGGACGAGTGGACTCAGAACTTCCAGCGCGACGCGGCCCGCGAGGCCGGCATCTTCCACCACCTGATCACGCTGCCGACCTACCACACCGCCGCCCTGTCCACCGACAACCTGGCCAAGGGTTACTTCGGCGCCGAGGGCATGCTGGCCTACGTGGCGGGCGTACAGCGCCGCGAGATCCGTGAAGGCATCGCCACGGTCAAGCATCAGGACATGGCCGGCTCCAACATCGGGGACGACCACAAGGAGTTCTTCCACGGCGAGGCGGCACTCAAGGCCGGCGGCAAGGACAACACCATGAACCAGTTCGGCTGAGCATGGCGATACGGTAGAACGACTGGAACCCTTGGGAGGCCTCGTGCCTCCCTTTTTTCGTCACGCCCTCCGGCGCTGCCGCCCTCAGCTTGCACAATGTTTACCCCTTTTTCTGCCGCTGTGAGCGGCACTTGCAGCACTTGGCTCTGGTCAAATGAAGCATGAGTGGCTAAGCTAGTTAGCAAACAGTGTTTCCCTAAACAATGGCAAAGACGATTCCCCAATGCGCTATCGGCTTGCCTTCAGGAGGTGTACATGAAGCGTCTTCTTCCCGTGCTGGCTATCGGCATGCTGACCCTGGCCGGCTGTGCCAACACCTCAACCATGGGCGGCGATGTCTACCGCGGCACCCAGGCTGGCACCGCCCAGACCGTGACGTTCGGCACCATCACCGCGCTGCGCCAGGTGCAGGTCCAGGCCGACAGCCGTGCGGGCGGCATCATCGGTACCGGCGGCGGTGCCGTGGTCGGTGGTCTGCTCGGTCGTCAGGTGGGCGGCGGTTCCGGCCGGCAGCTGGCCACCGCCGCTGGCGTGATCGGTGGCGCAGTGGCGGGTAGCGCCATCGAAGAGTCGACCAACCGCGTGCGCGCCTGGGAGATGGAGATCCGCCGCGACGACGGTCAGAACGTGGTGATCGTGCAGAAGGCCGACCGTCCGTTCCAGGTCGGGCAGCGGGTACGCATGATCGGCAGCGGTGCCAACGTCACCGTGGCGCCCTACTGACCGTTCGAGACAGCCAGTCTCAGCGCCCTTTCTCAGCGTAAAACGCAACTGGCCCGCGGCGAATGCCGCGGGCCAGTTGCGTTCGATGAGAAGCCATCTCAGTGGAAGTTGGCCCGCCCCATGGCCCAGCACACCAGCTTCCAGCCAATCAAGCCCAGCAGGGCGATCACGATCAGAGTCAGCAGCATGTCGATGGGACGCACCAGCGCGGTGGCACCCAGCACGGCAAGCGCCACGCTCCACACCCAGCGGTTGCCGTCATCGCTCTTGATGACACGTGGCACCACCTTGTTCAAAGCGGCACTGACGGTCGCCTCCCACAGCTTGATGCTGAAGAACAGAATCAGGGCAAAGGCAATCAGCCAGATCACGATTTCGGTCATGGGCACGGCTCCAATCAAAGTTAGAAGTGGGACGGAAATTTTGAGTCACGCTAGGGTAGCCGCGAGGCTCATGCTGCGCAACTCGTCAAAAAGGCGTGAACGGAACTCAGGAGGAGCCGGCCAAAGCTGAAAAAACCGCATCCCCCCTGACAGCTCCGGCATCGCGCGTTACCATGGTCCCTACATGCACTCACCGAAAGGTTCATCAATGCAGATTGCGCAGAATTCAGTCGTCGCGTTTCACTACACCCTGACCAACGATGCAGGTGAAGTGCTGGACAGCTCGGAAGGTCGTCAGCCGCTGACTTATCTCCACGGTGCCGGCAACATCATTCCCGGTCTCGAGAAGCAATTGGAAGGGCGTGAAGCCGGTGAAAAGCTCAATGTGACCGTCTCCCCCGAAGAGGGTTACGGCGAGGTGCAGCCGCAGCTGGTGCAGGAAGTTCCGCGCGATGCCTTCCAGGGCGTCGAGTCCGTCGAGCCGGGAATGCAGTTCCAGGCCCAGACGCAAGGCGGCCCGCTGATGGTCACCGTGACCAAGGTGGAAGGCGATACCGTCACCGTCGACGGCAACCATCCGCTGGCCGGCCAGAAGCTCAACTTCGACGTCGAGATCGCTACCGTACGCGAAGCCAGCCAGGAAGAGATCGAGCACGGCCACGTGCACGGTGAAGGCGGCGTCGAGCACTGAGCCACCGCGTGACGCTCGAGAGTCATCCCGAGGAGGGCAGCCACGCGCTGCCCTCTTTTCTTTGCTGCCGGCCTGGGGGTCACAGCGTCTCTTCGAGCCGCCGCAGGGTGCGGTAGCCACCCCACAGCCGCGTGGCGGTAGTGATCAGGCACGCCACGGCAAACAGCGTGGCCAGCAGGGCGAAATGGTTCGGCCACAGGCAGAAGAGCACGAAAGCCAGAATGGTTTCCGTGCCCTCGGTCAAGCCATGCAGATAGTAGAACGCCTTGCGCTGGAAACGCGGACGCTCGAGCCCGTGCCGGGTGGCCATGATGGCAAAGGCCAGAAACGACGTCCCGGTGCCGATGAAGGCAAACAGCAGGAAGGCGGCGGCCAGCGCATTGGCTGCCGGATCGGCCAGGGCGAACCCCAGCACCACGGCGGCATAGAAGACGAAGTCGAGGCCGATGTCGAGAAAGCCCCCGGCATCGCTCGCCTTGCCCGTGAGCCGTGCCAGGGCGCCATCCACGCCGTCGCCCACCCGATTGAGCAGGATCGCGGCCAGGGCCACGAGGTAGAACTCCAGCGCCAGCAGCGGCAGGCTGAGCATGCCGATGCCAAACGACACCAGCGTCACCCGGTCGGGGCGAACGTTGCAACGCTGCAGCCAGCCTGCCACGACCTGCAGCGGGGCCTGCACCAGCGGCATGGTCCAACGATCAAGCATCCTTCCTCCTCGTCTCCGTCGAGGCCGCCCTCGTCTCGCTTCGATGGACCCCACGCCGCCAGGCGAAGTAGCGTGCCAGCCAGCGCAGCAGCCGCTCGGGCTTGTGCGCGTTCTTCCATAGACCGGCCGTGGCCTTGGCCGCCTCGGACCAGGTGGGGTACGGATGCACCGTGCCCAGCAGCTTGTTCAGCCCGATGCCGTGGGTCATCGCCAGGGTGAACTCGGCCAGCAGCTCGCCGGCCCCCTGCCCCACCACGCTGGCACCGAGAATGCGATCCCGGCCCGGCACCGTCAGTACCTTGACGAATCCTTCGGTGCGTCCCTCGGTGATGGCCCGGTCCAGCTCGGCGAGCGAATAGCGCGTGACCTCGAACTCGACGCCCTGACGGCGCGCCTCGCGTTCGCTGAGGCCGACCCGGGCCACCTCGGGTTCGGTGAAGGTGACCGCCGGCAGCGCTCGATAGCTGACCCGAAAGCGCTTCAGCTCACCGAACAGCGCATTCACCGTGGCATGCCAGGCCTGGTGAGCGCTGGCATGGGTCAGTTGGAACGGCCCGGCCACGTCGCCACAGGCCCAGACATTGGGCAGCACCGTCTGCAGACTTTCGTCCACCGCCAGAGTGCCATCGGCATTCGTCTCCACCCCCAGCGCTTCGAGCCCGAGGCCGGTCACGTTGGCCTGGCGCCCCACCGCTACCAGCAGGCGATCGAACGGCAGCCTATGCATCTCGATCTCGCCCGAGGGGAGGCGACGCTCCACCTCCAGCACATGCGCGTCATCGGCGCCCGGCCCGACGCGCAGCGCACAGGTGTCGAGCCATAGCTCCACGCCTTCGCTGACGAGGCGCTGACGCAGCAGGTCGGCGGCATCGACGTCCTCCCGTGGCAGCAGTTGAGGCCCCATCTCGACCAGGCTCACCCGACTGCCCAGGCGGGCGAAGCTCTGCCCCAGCTCGCAGCCGATGGGGCCGCCGCCCAGCACCACCAGGCGCTCGGGAAGGGCCTCGAGCTGCCACAGATTGTCCGAGGTCAGCACCTCGATGGTCTCGAGGCCAGGCAGCGGCGGCACCTTCGGACTCGCGCCGCTGGCCACGATCACGTGTCGGGTGGTCAGCACACGCTCACCATCGGCTGCGCGGACCCGGACGCGCCAGGGATCGTCGAGCCGCGCCTCTCCCGCCAGTACCTCGACCCCGAGGCCCTCGTAGCGCTCCCGGCTGTCGTGGGGCTCCACGTCGCGGACGGCACGCCGCACGTGCGCCATCACGGCGCCGAAGTCGACCCGGGGTTCGTCGGCCTGGATACCGTAGCGGCCGGCATCGCGCACCTCCGCCGCAGCCCGCGCCGCGCGAATCAGCGCCTTGGACGGCACGCAGCCGGTATTCAGGCAGTCGCCGCCCAGGCGGTCGCGCTCCACCAGCGCCACCCGGGCCTTGACCGCCGCCGCGATATAGCTGGCCACCAGGCCAGCGGAGCCCGCGCCGATCACCACGATGTCGTAATCGAAGCGTGTCGGACGCGCATGACGCAGCGCCAGCCGACGACGCTTGACGATGGCTACCAGGCCCCGCGCCAGCCAGGGGAACAGTCCGATCAGCACGAACGAACCGACCAGCCCGGGCGAGAGGATGTCGGAGAGCGACTGCAGATTGCCGAGTTCACGGCCGGCATTCACGAACACGGCAGTGCCCGGCAGCATGCCCAGCTGGCTGACCCAGTAGAAGGTCCACAAGCGCATGCGGGTGAGCCCCACCACCAGATTGATGACGAAGAAGGGAAACAGGGGGATCAGGCGCAGGGTGAAGAGATAGAAGGCGCCCTCACGTCGAATGCCCGCATTGATGCGCTCGAGCTGCGGTGCGAAGCGCTTCTCCAGCGGCGCCCGGGCCAGGGTGCGGGCGATCAGCGCCGCCAGCGTAGCGCCCAGGGTACTGGCGAAGGAGATGATCAGCAGCCCCCAGCCGAAGCCGAACAGCGCCCCGCCCAGCACCGTCAGCAGCGTTGCCCCGGGCAGCGACAGCGCGGCCATGAGCACGTAAAGCGCGAAGAAGCCACCCACGACCACGACCGGCTCTTCGGCCAGCCAGGCCTGAAAACGGGCCTGCTCGGCTTGCAGGTTGGCCAGGGTCAGCAGCTCGTTGGCGCCGCTGAGAAAAAAGAGCGCTACGATGGTAAGCAGGACGAGAACAAGCACAAGACGGCGGCGCGTCACGGGTGACTCCGGTGCAGTGACTTTAAACAGAGGTTATACGGAACCTCAGTCGCTTGACAGCTTCCAACCTTACACAACGATACGAACCCCAAGAGGCGAACCGTCATGATCGGGATACGAAGCCTGGCCCTGGCTGGCGCAGTGCTGTTGGCGCTGCCCTGGGCAAAGGGCATGGCCAGCAGTGAAACTGCCACCGCCGTGTTCGGCGGCGGCTGCTTCTGGTGCGTCGAGGAGGCCTTCGACAAGGTGGAGGGCGTGACCGCCACGACTTCCGGCTTCAGCGGCGGGAACGTCGAGAACCCCAGCTATCAGCAGGTAGTGGCCGGCAACACCGGTCATGCCGAAGTGGTCTTGGTGGAGTACGACCCCGCGGCGGTCGACTATGCCACGCTGCTGCACGTGTTCTGGCGCAACATCGATCCGTTTGCCGTCGACCGTCAGTTCTGCGACGTGGGCGAGGCCTATCGCAGCGCGATCTTCTACGCCAGCGACGCGGAACGCGAGCTGGCCGAGGCCACCCGCGACGAACTCGCCGTGCGCTTCGAGCGCGACATCGCCACCGAGATCTCCCCCTTCGAGGTCTTCTATCCTGCCGAGGAGTATCACCAGGATTACTATCGCAAGAATCCGGTGCGCTACAACTACTACAAGGCGGCCTGCGGGCGCGAACGCCGCCTGGAGCAGGTGTGGGGCGACGAAGCCGGCGGACTATCGCAACGCTGACAGGCGCTCGAAGCCACGCTCGCCGCGCCACAGCCACAGCGCGATGGCGAACGTCAGGCTGAGCAGCAGCCAGGAACCGATCGCCACGCCGAACCAGCCGCCGCGCTGCCAGAACGGCTCCAGCCACAGGCTGCCAAGACTCGCTCCCAGGTAGTAGAACACCAGGTAGAGCGCCGAGGCGCTGCCCCTCGCCCGCTCCGCCTGACGACTGACCCAGCTCGACGCCATGGAGTGGGCGAGAAAGAAGCCCACCGCATTGACGGTCAAACCGGCAATGATCCAGGCCAGCGAGTCGGCCAGGGTAATGAGGGTTCCGGCCATCAGGATGAGAATGCCCAGCGCCATGCAGGCCGGCTGGCTGAAGTGGCGTGTCAGGCGGCCGGAGAGCGCCGAGCTGAAGGTTCCGCCCAGGTAGGTCAGGAAGATCATGCCCAGCCAGCGGGCGCTGAGCCCGAACGGCTCATCGGCCAGGCGGAAGGTGATGTAGCTGTACTGATTGATGAAGATGAGAAAGTTGATGCCGCCCAGCAGGTAGGCGGCCAGCAGCAGCGGATGGCGCAAATGCCCGCCCAGATCGGCCAGTGCGCCGCTCAGCTCGAAGCGCCGCGGCTTGAACTGGCGCGGTGGCGGCAGCAGCCTCCAGAACAGGGCCACCCCTGTCAGGGTCACCAGCCCCACCGCCAGAAAGCCGGCACTGGCGCCCCCCAGCTCGCCGATGCCACCGCCGATCAGCCGCCCACCGATGCCGCCCAGGGTGTTGGCACCGATGTAGAGCCCCACGGCCGCCATCAACGCCGGCCGGTCGAACTCGTCGCCCATCCAGGCAATGGCCACCGCCGGCAGCCCACCGAGCACGAAGCCCTGAACCAGGCGCAGCGCCAGCAGGGTCTCGAAGTTGGGCGCGAAGGCCAGGCCCAGCGAACAGAGCCCGGTCAGCAGCAGCGTCACCCGCATGATGCCACCGCGGCCAATGGCATCGGACAGGGGGCCGAACACCAGCAGTGCCCCCGCCAGGGCCAGGGTGGCAACCGACATGATCAGACTCACGGCCAGGGTCGAGACGCCATAGGCCTGGCGCAGGTCCGGCAGCAGCGGCTGCGGCGCATAGAGATTGACGAACACCAGAATGGAGCCGAGACAGAGCGCCAGAGTGGCCCGCCACCAAGCGGGGGAACGCGCAGATATCATGCCGGTTTCCTGAGTGGGGAAGCTTGGCGCTCATGATCCGCCATGACATATGATAAGCCAAACAGAATAAAAAGATCGCAGTCATCTGTTATTCTTATCACCGTTCTCATGATCGTGCTTATCAGGAAGCGCCATGGCCCTGCCCTTCGACTTACGCGCCCTGCGGGTCTTCGTCACCGTCGCCGACCGCGCCGGTTTCAGCGCTGCCGCCCGCGAGCTTCACGTGGCACAGTCCGCCATCAGCCAGACGATCGCCAACCTCGAACGCCAGTTGGAGCTGATCCTGTTCCACCGCCACGAGCGGCGTATCACCCTGACGCCGGAAGGGGAGGAGCTGTACGCCCATGCCCGCGAACTGCTCGAACGCGCCGAGAGCACCCACCTGGCCATGCGCGAGCTGCACGGTCTGGTCAAGGGCGAGGTGCGCATCGGTATCCCCTCGATGCTCGGCTCCTACTACTTCCCGCCGCTGCTGATGGGTTTCAAGGCACAGCATCCCGGTATTCGACTCACCGTGGTGGAAGCCGGCGCACGCCGGCTGCAGCGCATGATTGCCGCGGGCGAGCTGGACTTGGGGGTCGTGGTCGATGACGAGCAGAGCCGGCCCATGCAGCGGCAGCATCTGACCCGTGAAGAGATGGTGGTTTGCGTGCCGCGCACCCACGCCTTTGCCAGGCGCCGCAGCGTGATGGCGGAAGAGTTCTTTCAGGAGCCGCTGGTGCTGTTCCAGGACGGCTACTTTCATCGCGAGTTCGTCGAGGCCCTGTCGCGCCAGACAGGGCTCACGGCCAACGTGGCCTTCCAGTCGAACCTGATACCGCTGACCAAGGCCATCGTGCGTCAGGGCTTCGGCATCACCACCTTCCTGCGCCGGGTGGTGGACGAACCCGGACTCGCAGCGGTCTCCTTTGCCAACCCGGCGTGGCTCGACCTGTCACTGGCCTGGGCGCAGGACGCCTACCTGTCGCGAGCGGAGAGCGCCTTCGTGGAGTACGTCATCGCTCACCGCGAGGTCTTGTAAGAGTGAAGCGCCAGCTCTCGGCCATGCTGCGTTAAAAATCGGCGCGAAGTTGTCATTTACCCCAGTAAACTCCGCCTTCTTGCCGATTTTTGCCTTGCCTGGCCATCGCGCTGACGCTTCTTGAGGGGTAGCCAGAGATGCTTCTCAGCCCTCGCCCGGTTCGGTGACGCGCTGTGCCAGCGTAGTCGGTTCCAGGGTCCGGCGCGCCTGCCAGTAATAGCGCTGCCAGTAGCTGTTGCCGAGCTGCGAGAGCCTCACACCCCGGGACGTGGAGGCGTGCAGGAAGTAGCCGTCGCCGACGTAGATGCCCACGTGGTCGTAGCGGCCCGGCGGACGGAAGAAGACCAGGTCGCCGACCTGCAGCTCATCGCGGGAGATCTCGGTGCCCTGACGCACCTGCTCGCCGGTGGAACGCGGCAGTTGCAGGCGGAAGGTTTCGCTGAAGATCGTCTGCACCAACGCCGAGCAGTCGATCCCGTTGCGACCGGTACCACCGATCCGGTAAGGGGTCCCGGCCCAGCGCTCGTGCTGCGCCAGCAGCGCTTCGCGGATCAGCTCGGGCGGCGGGTTGTGCAGGCTGCTGACCCGGAGGATGGGATTGTCCACCGGAGACATCATCGGATTGAAGGAGGACGACATGCCGGGCAACTGTCGTGCAAAGTAGTCGTCGGGCGCCTCCAACGACGTTTTCGATGGGCCAGCACATCCGGACAACAACGCCAACAATACACCGAGTAGAGCGATACGACTCGATCCCGTGGCTACCATCTTGCGAGGTCCTCGTTTCCCTGAGCCGCACGCATGCCCGGGTCGAGCAAGAAGCTCTACCTGACTGCCCGAGAGGATCGCTGTGGTAGTGATGCCTGGCGACGTATCGCCCGTACCACTGCCAAAGCGGCCTTGCGTTGGCTCGCGATTTAGCCGTTTCCAAGCCCCCTCAGCGGGGAGCCGGTTTCAATAAACTTGCTGACTATAAACCACACTTCCCGACCGGAGCGAGCCCTAATGTAGCGTTTTGACATCGCCCGGTAACGTGTCGATATGCATAGGTGCCCAATGGCGCGGTCTCGCCCCGGGAAAGTCCAGGCTAGCCCAGGGGCCCGTCAACGGTGGCGCCCCCGAAAGCCACGCCACCAGGGCCTGGCGGAAGCTGCCCAGGAAGGCCTCCCGCTCGGGGGTCTCCCCCATGAAGAACGAGAACCCGGCGTAGAGCCCGCTGGCATAGGCCGTCCAGCTGCCGTAGTGTGCCGCGGCCAGCCCATGGGCCCGTTCCAGCACACGGCTGAAGGCGTCGTCGTCGAGCCAGCCCAACTGTCTTCCGGCAATGGCCAGATCCACCGCCTGGGCCACGTCCCAGGCGGTCATGTCCAGCTCGTTGCAGCCATCGGTGTTGTCGCGAACCCGCTGCAGACGCAGCAGGTGGTTGCGATCCTCTTCGCTGCAGTCGCCGCTCTCCAGCATGGCGATCTCCGAGGCCAGCCGCTGGCCATTCAAGGTATAGGGGGCGTAGTTGATCTGATATTCCTGCCGATCGCCCGCCTCGAGCAGAAAATCGAGAAACTCGGCGAGTTCGCGCCGTCCATGCAAGCCGTAATGGCCGTCGATCCACTCTCGAATGGATGCCGCCTCACGCTCGCTCTCCACATGCGGCTCGCTCCAGGCGGCATTGTTGAGCGGCCCCACCAACGCCATGGCCGTGAAGCGCGACAACGTGGGGCGAGGCCCCGGCTCATGCCACTGGGAAGAGTGCCAGTCGAGCCAGTGGAACGGGCTGCCCGGGTCCTCCAGGTGCCAGCGAATCTCATGGATCAAAGGGGGATGCTCGCCTTCGGGCAGCAGCGTCTCCCACTGCGCCCAGGCCTCCAGCAGGCGCCGGGCATCGGGATAGAAGCGGCACAGCGTGCCACGCAGCGCCTCGGCCAAGGTCTCCAGCGCCTGGGAATCGAATGCCTCGCTGTCCATGGCCATCTGCAGATAGAAGGCATACTTCTCGGCCATGTGGATGGTCGCCGCATGACGACTGCCCTGCTTCATCGCTTCGAGCATGGCCCGGTCGGCGGAATTGGGACGACCGAACGGCGTCTCGGTATCGGGCAGGATACCGTGGGCGGCATCGGCGGCCAGCTGATTGAGGTGGTGGGCCTGGGCAGGCAGCCAGTAACGAGTGAGCGCTTGCACACCTTCGTCGGGGTGCAGGCCGAGGGTCTCTTCGAGATAGCGCAGCGCATCGCCGCGCCGCTCGGCGGTAATCGCCACGGCGACGCCTTGACGCATGCCGAACTCGGGCTCGCGTACCGCGGCCAGTGCCAGCACCCAGTGCCTGGGTGAGCGCCGCCAGGCCATGATGGAGGCACGCGATGCCTCGCGCTCCGCTTCGCTCATCAGCTGCTGCAACGGCATGCGCCAGGGGCTGACCGGCGAGTTGAACAACAGCCCCCAATCGCGCTGCATGTCGCCCAGCCGGTCGCGCCCTTCGAACAGACTGCAGCCGCGCTGGTAGGCCCGCGCCAGCGCCGACCAGTCGCTGTAGCGGCGCAGCACCAGATCGGCAGCATGCGCGGCCAGCTGCTGGGCCTCGGCGACGCTCAGCCAACCGGCACAGGCGCCGGCCCAAGCCAGATCGACCATGCGCAGCCAGTCCCAGGCAGCCCACTCGAGCGGCTCGCCGTGCTCGATGAAGCCCAGCAACACCCTGCCATAGTCGCGCTCAGCGGGTGCCAGGCCGGCAAGCCACTCCTGGCGCTCGGCGCTCGAGGCCGTCAACAGACGAGCGGCATCGAGATCCCAGCCCTGTCGATGGCCATAGCCCGCTAGCCACAGCAGGGTCTGGATCGCTCCTTCGCGGTTCTCCAGTTGCCAGTAACGCTCCATCCACTCCGTCACACCGGGCCAGTCGATGGCGGCAGGCGGAGCCTCCAGCACCGGAGAGAAGGCCGCCCGCAGACGCCAGATGCCGGCATGCTCCTCGTCGGCCCAGAGCGAGGGGCGCGGCTCCTTGCGCCGTTTGGCCACCCACGCGGTCAAGGCGTCCCAGGTGATGCCATCGCCATCGCGCTCGAGTGCCGCCAGCGCCTCGCAGGCTTCCCAGAAATCGTCGTCACCGCGCACCCAACCCTCGGCGCTCTTGGCGTGACGCAGCGCCTCGAGCCACTCCTCGAGGCTATCGTAGCGACTGACGATCTCCTCGGTCAGACGCATCAACCAGCCGCGCAGGCGTGGCTCGGTCAGCCAACTGGCCGACCCCGCCAGAGCAAGCAGCTCCAGGGCGGCCAGCAGCCGGGCCGGGTCGGCCGTATCGGTGCCGAAGGCCTCGATGAGCCGCCAGCCCAGCTCGCCGCGATCGGCCACGCCCAGTGCCTGCAGTCTGGCACTGGCCGCCTGGGCATCGATCATGTTGGGTTCGGGCTCGAAGGCCCAGTCGCACAGGACCAGCTGCTGAGCCCACCAGGCGAAAAGGGGATCGACCAAGTCTCACCTCGACGTTCAACCAGCATAAGAAGGAGCGGCATCGCCTCTCCCGGGAAACCGGCGCCTAGTGTAGCGGAAAGCGCCGCGCGCGCCGATGATCTTGGCGCGGAAAAAAGCTCATGACGCGTGCTCTCAGGTCTTGGCGAGTCGTTTTAAATAATGCACACTCGACAGACAAGATAATCAACACCGGAGCTTCCATGTCCCTCCCTGCCGACATCTTCAGCGACAAGGCCTTCATCGGCGGCCAGTGGCGCGACGCCGAGCGGCGATTCGACGTGACCAATCCCGCCAACGGGGAAACGCTTGCCAGCGTGCCCGACCTGAGCGCAGACGACGCTCGCGACGCCGTGGCGGCCGCCGAGGCCGCGTGGCCGGCCTGGCGTCGTCAGACCGCCAAGCAGCGCACCGCCCTGCTGCGAGCCTGGTTCGATGCCATCATGGCTCACCAGGAGTCGCTGGCACGTATGATGACCCTGGAACAGGGCAAACCGCTGGCCGAGTCCCGCGGCGAGGTGGCCTATGGCGCTTCCTTCGTGGAATTCTATGCCGAACAGGCCAAGCGCATGGCCGGCGAGACCCTGCCGAGCCACGGTGCCGACAAGCGCATTCTGGTGTTTCGCGAGCCGGTCGGCGTGGTGGCGGCGATCACGCCGTGGAACTTCCCGCTGGCGATGATCACCCGCAAGTGTGCGCCGGCCCTGGCCGCCGGCTGCCCGGTGGTGATCAAGCCTGCCGAGGCCACGCCGCTGACCGCCCTGGCCCTGGCCAGGCTGGCCGAGCAGGTCGGCTTTCCCGCCGGCGTGCTCAACGTGGTCACGGCGAGCCGCCCCGCCGAGATCGGCGAAGTGCTGACCAGCGACCCGAGGGTACGCAAGGTCTCCTTCACCGGCTCCACCGCCGTCGGCAAGCGACTGCTCGCCCAGTGCGCCGGTACGGTGAAGAAGGCTTCCATGGAGCTGGGCGGCAATGCGCCCTTCATCGTCTTCGACGACGCCGATCTGGACGCCGCCGTCGAGGGTGCGGTGGCTTCCAAGTATCGCAACTCCGGCCAGACCTGCGTGTGCACCAACCGTCTGCTGGTACAGAGCGGGGTCTACGAGGCCTTCGTCGAGAAGCTCGCCGCACGCGTGGCTCAGCTCAAGGTGGGCAACGGCCTCGACGAGGGCGTGGTACAGGGGCCGCTGATCAACCAGGCCGCGGTGGACAAGGTGCAGTCCCACATTGCCGACGCCCTGGCCAAGGGCGCCCGCCTGGTCTGCGGTGGCGAGCCCCATGCGCTCGGCGGCACCTTCTTCCAGCCCACCGTGGTCGCCGACGTCACCGATGAGATGCGGGTGGCCCGCGAGGAGACCTTCGGCCCCCTGGCGCCGGTGTTCCGCTTCGACAGCGACGAGCAGGCCATCGCCATGGCCAACGCCACCGAGTTCGGCCTGGCGGCCTACTTCTACGCCCGCGACTATCGCCGGATCTGGCATGTGATGGAGGGTCTCGAATATGGCATGGTGGCCGTCAACGAGGGGATTCTCTCCACCGAGCTGGCGCCCTTCGGCGGCGTCAAGGAGTCGGGCCTGGGTCGCGAAGGCTCACATCACGGCCTGGATGAATTCACTGAACTAAAATACGTCTGTGTCGGCGGCCTTTGATCGCCTGCAACGTCCACGCACGAAGGGAGGCAAGATGAACAACGCACAGCTCAACGAACTCAAGCAGCGCTACGTGGCCAACGGCGCCGCCAGCCCCGCCACCCAGTTCGCCGACCGCGCCGAGAACGCGCTGATCTGGGACGCCGACGGCAACCGAATCATCGACTTTGCCGGCGGCATCGGCGTGCTCAACATCGGCCATCGCCATCCCAAGGTGGTGGAAGCGGTGAAGGCCCAGCTCGACAAAGTGATGCACACCTGCCAGACCGTGATGCCGTATGAGGGCTACGTCAAGGTGGCGGAAAAGCTCAGTCAGGTCACGCCCGTACGTGGCCACGCCAAGGTGATGCTGGCCAATTCCGGCGCTGAGGCGCTGGAGAACGCGGTGAAGATCGCCCGCGCCGCCACCGGCAAGAACAACGTGATCTGCTTCGATGGCGGCTATCACGGCCGCACCTTCATGACCATGGCCATGAACGGCAAGGTCGCCCCCTACGCCAGCGACTTCGGCACCATGCCGGGCAACGTCTTCCGCGCCCCCTACCCGGTGCCCTACCACGGCGTCAGCGAGGACGAGGCGATCCGCGGCCTGAAGATGGCGATCAAGACCGACGCCAACCCCCGCGACACCGCCGCCATCGTGCTCGAACCGGTGCTCGGCGAGGGCGGCTTCTACCCCGCCCCGGCCAGCTTCCTCAAGGCGATCCGCGAAATCTGCGACGAGCACGGCATGTTGATGATCGTCGACGAGGTGCAGTCGGGCTTCGGCCGTACCGGCAAGCTGTTCGCCATCGAGCACAGCGGCGTCGAGCCGGACATCATCACCATGGCCAAGAGCATGGCCGACGGCATGCCGATTTCCGCCGTGGTGGGCACCGACAAGGTCATGGACGCTTCGGGCCCCAACTCGCTGGGCGGCACCTATACCGGCAACCCGCTCTCCTGCGCCGCCACCCTGGCGGTACTCGACGTGTTCGAGGAAGAGAACATCCTCGAGAAAAGCATGGCCCTGGGCGACAAGCTGGCCAAGCGCTTCGCCCAGTGGCAGCGCGACTTCGACTGCGTCGACAACGCCCGCAACATGGGGGCCATGGCCGCCCTCGACCTAGTGACGGACAAGGCCAAGCACACCCCGGACGCCGATCTGGCTGCCGCGCTATGCAAGAAGGCCCGCGAGAAGGGGCTGATCCTGCTCTCCTGTGGCCTCTACGGCAACACCATCCGCTTCCTGATGCCAGTAACCATCGAGGACGAGATCCTCGAAGAGGGCCTGGACATCGTCGAAGCCGCGCTCACGGAACTGGTCGGTAGCAAGGCTACCGCCTGATATACGCTGACGGAAAAGCGCCTGCCGCTGCGGGCAGGCGCTCCTCCTAGGATAGCCGTCATGAGCGAAGACGAGACAAGGCGAAATCTAACGAGAGAGCGGAGTTTACTTTAGTAAATGAGCATCTCGAGGCAGATTTCAACGCCGTATCGTCGAGCGCAATAGGCTATCAGGCAGGCATGTCGTTGGCTTTGGGGTCGCGCGCCCACAC
Source organism: Billgrantia desiderata (assembly GCF_900108215.1). Lineage (NCBI taxonomy): Bacteria > Pseudomonadati > Pseudomonadota > Gammaproteobacteria > Oceanospirillales > Halomonadaceae > Billgrantia > Billgrantia desiderata. The sequence goes on from NZ_FNVC01000015.1 coordinate 107,061, forward strand.
CCTGTGCTGCGCCATGGCATCGCGCAGTGCGGTGAAGACGTCATCCAGCGAGGCGCCGGTCAGCACGCCCTCCTCATTCGTCGGGAGGTCCGCGGCATCCAGCAAGAGCTTGCCGTCGCCCACCGCGGCGATTGCCTTGAGGTGCTTGTAGGCTTCCTGCACGTAGTAGCGACCCAGCCCCGAGCGGGCCAGCGCATCCACGCTGTCGCTGCCACCGGGCACGATCACCGCGTCCACCGCCACCGACGGCATGCCGTTGAGCATGGCGTCGGGGGTCACCGGCTTGCCGTCGGCCGCTTTCAGCGGGGCCATGCTGGGGGCGATCACCTTGCCCTCGGCGCCTTCGGCCTCGAGCTTGCGCTTGAGCGCCTCGACCTGGCCGGCATCGACCCCATCGGCGGCCAGGATGGCCACCTTGCGGTACTTGATGTTGCCGGGAAGGCGCGCCATCAGGCTCAGGGCGGGCGACTCCTGCTGTGAACTCCTGCCCAGCTCCTCGGCAGGCGCAGGCTTTGCGCTCGGCGTCTCGATGCCGTGGTTCTCGCCGACCCGGCGGGCCAGCTCGAGATCGATGTTGGGCAGGATCTCTTTGATCACCCGCTCGCGGATCCACGGCCGCTGCACCTTGGAGAGCTCGAAGGTGTAGGCGGCGATGATGTGCTCCTTCTCCACCTCCGTCTGACTGTTCCAGAACAGCGTAGCCTGGGAATAGTGGTCGCCGAACGAGGGGCTGCGAGCGCGCACCTTGTGCGCATCGATGCGCTCGTAGTGGGACTCGAAGCCGCCGTGCTCTGGCCCTGGCGGGGTCTCGCTGGGCCAGCCGCCGTCGATGGAGTTGGGCTCGTAGGAGGCCTGCCCCTTGTTGATGGTCTGGCGGTGCATCGAGTCGCGCTGATTGTTGTGGAACGGGCACACCGGCTGGTTGATCGGGATCTCGTGGAAATTGGGCCCGCCCAGGCGCAGCATCTGGGTGTCGAGATAGGAGAACAGCCGCCCCTGCAGCAGCGGGTCGTTGCTGAAGTCGATACCCGGCACGATATGCGCAGGGTTGAAGGCGACCTGCTCGGTCTCGGCGAAAAAGTTATCCGGATTGCGGTTGAGCACCATCTTGCCGATCGGTATGACCGGCACCTGCTCCTCGGGGATGATCTTGGTCGGATCGAGCAGGTCGAAGTCGAACTTGTGCTCGTCCTCCTCCTCGACCACCTGGATGCCGAACTCGTACTCGAGGAAGTCGCCGTTCTCGATGTCCTCCCACATCATGCGCCGATTGAAGTCGGGGTCGCGGCCCCACAGCTTCTGCGCCTCGTCCCAGATCAGCGAGCAGGTGCCGGCCAGCGGCTTCCAGTGGAACTTGACGAAGCGCGACTTGCCCTGCCTGTCGATCAGGCGGAAAGTGTGCACGCCGAAGCCTTCCATGTTGCGGTAATGCCGCGGGAAGGCGCGGTCGGACATGGTCCACAGCACCATGTGGGTCGACTCGGGCATCAGCGAGACGAAGTCCCAGAAGGTGTCGTGGGCCGACTGCCCCTGGGGAATCTCGTTGTGCGGCTCGGGCTTTACCGCATGCACGAAGTCGGGGAACTTGATCGCATCCTGTATGAAGAATACCGGCATGTTGTTGGCCACCAGATCCCAGTTGCCCTCATCGGTGTAGAACTTGGTGGCGAAGCCGCGCACGTCGCGTACGGTGTCGTTGGAGCCGCGCGCGCCCTGCACGGTGGAGAAGCGCACGAAGACCGGCGTCTTCTTGCCGGGATCCTGGAACAGCCCCGCCTTGGAGTACTGGGCGGCGTTGTCGTAGGGCTGGAAGTAGCCATGGGCCGCTGCACCGCGGGCATGCACGATGCGCTCCGGAATACGCTCGTTGTCGAAGTGGTTGAGCTTCTCACGAAAGATGAAGTCCTCGAGCAGGGTCGGCCCCCGCTCGCCTGCCTTCAACGAGTTGTGGTTGTCGGCGATGCGGGTGCCGTGATTGGTACGCAGGTCGTGCCCGGTGGCATCGCTGCGGTACTTCTCCAGATTCTCGGACTTGCTGTGTTCGCTGGTCTTGAAGTCGGTGTCGTTGGGTTGGCCGCTATTGGACGTGGTGTGGGGGTTGTTCGCCATGCTCGAACTCCTGTAGTGACAGTGGGATCCATCCTCCCTGGCGCACGCTTGCGCTCCGCCTTGGCTCGGCAGTTATGATTTCTCGAACTCCGACTGACAAGGTAGTTCCAGCCCCGCAGGCCGCCAATCGCCACAAACTATGGCAACAAAAGAAGTAACTATTCAGGTGGCTGCGGATGGGATATCGCCAACCAGCTGATTTTTCTGGCATAGTGCACAGCATCATTCGGCACACCTATGCGGTGATATGACCATCAGCGATATCAACGTCGACGAGGCCCTGGAGCGGGTCCGGCAGCAGCTCAAGGAAGACCAGACGGTCTCGCCGTCGCTGCGTGCCGCCATCGATGTGCTGATGCTGCTGGTCAAGCTCATGGCCGATCGCCTGGCCACCAGTAGCCGCAACAGCAGCAAGCCACCGTCCCAGGATCCCAATCGCCAGCGCCGCTCGCGCGCCAAAGGCGAGCGGCGCCCCGGCGGACAG